>JBIKVK010000323.1:0-3740 GCA_044356835.1 Burkholderiaceae bacterium | reverse complement strand
GATCGCTATGCCCTGGCAGGGACCCAAGGCGTCGGTCACATTCGACTCGGTCCGAGTGCAGCTCCACCTGGTCGCAGGTGGCGCGATTCTCCTCGAGGCGCGGGTGTGCGATCTTCCTGAGGCAACCAACGAGCGCGAGCGGGTCGTGTTCCAACTGGGTCAAATCGCCCTGGGGCGCATCAGAAGCAACGCCGCGGCCTTGTCCGTGGATCACGACGGGGTGGCTGCCTGGTTGCAACGCCGCTTGCCCGCCTCGATCCAGATGTATGAACTTGAAGACGCCATTGAAGCTCTGGTGAACGAGATTGAACTCTGGAGGGCCGCGCTGTGAGCGATGACCGGACCGTTGGACGGCGCAAGTCCTTCGGGTTTCAGGCCCGTCGTGCATTGGGGGCCTTGTGCCTGGTTGTGGCTGCGGCCCTAGGGTCACCCGCTCCGGCCCATGCCGGTCCGCCCCCCTGGCCGGACGCCGAGTTCAGCTATTACGCCGATCGTGTCTCTCTGCGACGCGTCTTGCTCGATTTCGCTGCGAGTTTCAATTTAACGCTCGAATCGACCATTCCGCTCTCCGATGTGGTGAATGGGCGCTTCAACACCCCAACCCCCACGGCCTTTATCAATCGCCTCGGAGGCACCTACGGATTCAGCTGGTTCACGCATGCGGGCCGCTTGTATGTTTCAAGCAGTCGAGACCTTCAGGTCAAGCCGATTTTCGTGCCCTCGGTCTCCTCGGGCAGCAGCCTTCGCCAGCTGCTGATCAGTCTGGGCGTTTTGGAGACCAAGTTCGGCTGGGGCGAGATCCCTGAACAAGGCACGATTGTCGTTTCGGGTCCGCCGGCCTACGTCGAGCTGGTCGAACGCACGATCCGGGCCTTGCCTGATGGCCCGAGCGGCATGCAGGTCATGGTCTTTCGCCTGAAGCACGCGTCGGTGCAGGATCGGGTCGTGAGCTATCGCGACCGCGAGATCACGACGCCGGGCGTGGCCACCATCCTCAGAAACCTGGTGCAGGGCACGGCGATGGCTGGAACGACCCAGCGCACGGTGCCTCAGCCCAATTTGCGGGCGACCAGCGAGTCCATGCTCGAAGGGGAGCGTTCCACCGGCCCCTCCGACCCCGGGGGCGCTTCGGCTGGCGCGGCGGTGGGCACTGCGGCGGGTGCCCAGTCGTTGGTGGGTGCTGCGCAGCGCGGTGCTGCGGGCTCGGGCCCGAATGTCGCAGCCTTGCCTCGGTTCCAGCCGTCCATCCAGGCCGAGCCCCGGACCAACTCGGTCATCATCCAGGACACCCCAGACCGCATTCCGGTCTACGAACGATTGATCGCACAACTCGATGTGCCGACCCAGCTGGTCGAAATCGAGGCCATGATCATCGATGTCAACACCAACCGTCTATCCGAACTGGGGGTCGTCTGGGGCACTTCCTTTGACGGTCAGCGGCGGGCTGTGGGCATGGGCAATCTGGCCGACTCGGCAATCACGGCCAACACGCTGTCGGTCGTGGGCAGTTCTGCGTCCGGCGCAGTCCCGTCGGCTGCCGTGGTGTCCAGTGCCGATTACTTCATCGCCCGTTTGCGATTTCTCGAGCAGCAGGGCGATGCGTCCATCCAGGCCCGGCCTTCGATCCTCACCTCCGAAAACCTGGGCGCGGTCATCGACCTGTCCGAAACCCAATACCTGCAGACCGTCAGCGAACGGACGGCGTTGGTCACGCCGATCACTGCGGGGACGACGCTTCGGGTCACGCCGCGGCTGGTGGGCGCAGCCGACGGGCAGCAGGTCCACCTGACCCTCGACATTGAGGACGGACAGATCCAGTCCGCCGCCTCGGGCACGCGTCCGTCGGTGCGTCGCGGCGTGGTCAGCACCCAGGCGAGCATTCGGGCCGATGAGAGTCTCCTGATTGGTGGGTACAACTCTGTTCAAACCGTCCAGGGGGAGGACAAGGTCCCGCTGCTGGGCGATATCCCGCTCTTGGGCACCTTGTTCAGGTCCCGCAATGAGCAACTGCAGCGCCGAGAGCGGCTTTTCTTGATCCGCTCGACCGTGGCGAGCCGGACTTCCGCGATGGCGACCCGCTCCATCCCGGAGCTGCGCTTTGATTCGCCCTTGCCTGCGCCGGCGGTGGCCCCGGCGACCGGGGTGGGCAACGTCCGGTCTGGGGCCGCAGCGGCCCCTGCGACGAACGGACCGGCCCCGGTTGCTGCTCCGGCAGCCCCGGGCCGCACCCCCCCAGGTTTGACCCCGATCCCCGGCACCAATCTGTTCAGATCTACCGAGCCAGGAGCCGGCTCGGCCTCTTCAAACTGAGTCCAATCGGGATTTCTCATGAGCACCTCACCCTACAGTTTTTCAGTGTCTGGCCGGATCGACGCGAGCAACGCCTCCAAGGTCGAGGGTGATCTGTTGGCCGCCATCGAGACCTCCGGGCCGTCCTTGATCATCAATCTCAGCGCGCTCACCTACATGAGCAGCGCGGGTTTGCGGGTTATGCTGGTGGCTGCAAAACGTGCCAAAGCGGCTGGTGGAAAGGCCGTCATACAGGATGCCCAGCCCGCAGTCGCCGAAGTGCTGCGTATGAGCGGATTCGATCGGATTATTCCTATGGCCGCCGGCGAGGCCGAGGCGCGCGGGCATTTCGGCGGGTAGAACGGTGTCCGATCGTATCGATGCCGTGTCCGGCGCGCCCTTGCTTCGGATGCGGCTTCCGCACCAGGTCGAGCGCCTGCCCGAGCTGCTGGATGCGATCGAGCGTCTCGCGGGCGATCAAGGCTGGGACGACGCTTTCCGAGCCCAGCTGCTGCTGGTGGTCGAAGAGCTCGTGGTCAATGCAATGTCCTACGGCGGGTGCGAGCCGGGAGCCGGGTGGGTCGAAATCGGCTTCGTGGCCTCGCACGACGGTCTTGACATCCAGATCAGCGACAACGGGAAAGCCTACGACCCGTTTTCTTCTGCACCCGAACCCGACCTTGATCTGGATCTGGATGACCGACCCATTGGCGGGCTCGGCGTGCACCTGGTCAAGGAAATGACCGACCGCCACTCCTATCAGAGAAGCGGCGACGAAAACCGGGTTGCCCTGTTCAAGCGCTGGTCTGCGGCCTGATCTCCCGATCCGGCCGCAACAATCGTCCTTTGAGATCAGGCCGATGCGGTCGAGCCCGCTGGGGTCGCAATCAGATACTGTTCCTTGGTCTTGCCCGCCTTGATTCGCTCGGCGAGCCAAACAGGAGGCCGACCCCGACCGGTCCAGGTATTACCAGTCTCGGGATCGCGATAGCGAATCGGCACAGGGGTTTTCGCCCCATTTTTGCGGGCCGATTTTTTTCCGACCGATTTTCCCGTCGATTTTCCCCGACCTTTGCCGGCAGGCCCTCGCGCCGAGGGAGCGGCGTTGCCCATATCGGCCAGAGTGACCCCCAGTTTGTCCATCAACTGTCGGACTTTCTGGACGGCTTTTGCCTTTTTATTGTTGCTCGCGTTTTCGATCGCTTTTGCTTTGGCCTGAAGCCGCGCGATTTGGCGTTGAATCTGTGCAATGGACTGGGCAGGCATGATATTCCCTTGAATTAAAGTGGCGAGAATCTAGCAGGAGCGATCATAATCGGGCAAGCCAAGGGAAAACGAGTATTCAATCAAGTTGAATGAATTGTTGATTTTTACTGGATGGCCACTGCGCCTACGGCGCCTCCCCAGCCCTGAAAGGGTCCGAGAGGGTTTTCCAAAATGACGGTTTGTTC
>JBIKVK010000322.1:0-3742 GCA_044356835.1 Burkholderiaceae bacterium | reverse complement strand
ATGGCTGCTCAGCGGCGTGTCGGGCTGAGGAAGTGCACCCAGAATGCGAAGGATCAGGGCATCAGCGTCCTGGCCGTCGGAGAGGGCTTCATACGACAGCACCAGACGGTGCCGCAATACGTCGGGCACCAGATCCACCAGATCGGCTGGCAGCACGTAACTGCGCCCGCGCAGCAAGGCAAGAGCCCGAGCCCCTTCGATCATGGCGATGGTGGCCCGCGGGCTCGCTCCGAAGCTGAGATATCGGCCGAGCTGCTCAAGCCCGTAGTGAGCAGGCTTGCGGGTCGCCGCTACGATCTTGACCGCATACTGCACCAGCGCAGGGTCGACGTAGACCTGTCGGCATTCGGCCTGCATTGCGGCCAGCTGCTCGGTGGTCGCGACGGCGGAGACTTCGGTCGGAGTACCGGTCACCCGCTGAACGATGACGAATTCCTCTTCCTCGGTGGGATAGCCGACCAGTACCTTCATCATGAAGCGATCGACCTGAGCCTCGGGCAGGGGATAGGTCCCTTCGGTCTCGATCGGGTTCTGGGTGGCCATGACCAGGAAGGGGTTGGGCAGGCGATGCGTTTCCCCGGCAATGGTCACCTGGCGTTCCTGCATGACCTCGAGCAGGGCGCTTTGCACCTTGGCCGGGGCGCGGTTGATCTCGTCAGCGAGCAGCAGGTTGGTAAAGACCGGACCGAGTGCGGTGCTGAACTCGCCGGTCTTCTGGTTGTAGACCCGCGTGCCGACGAGGTCTGCAGGCAGCAGGTCGGGCGTGAACTGGATGCGCTTGAAGGTACCGCGCAGGGTCTTGGCCAGGGTGTTCACGGTCAGCGTCTTGGCAAGGCCCGGTACTCCCTCGACCAGCAGGTGGCCGCGCGCGAGCATGGCGACCAGGACCCGCTCCAAAAAGGCATCCTGACCCACCACCACCCGCTTGATTTCGTACAAGACGCGTTCCATAAGCGCGGCGATTTCAGGCCTGGGCTGGACAAGCGCGCCACGATTCCAGAGATCGCGGTCACCTGGGCTGGACATAGGGGGCTCCTCGTCTGTGAGTCAGAAGGGCGGGACGCCCAGCGCGTTGCCGGCGTCTTCGATCGTGACGGCAAAGCCGATGCCGACGAAGGTTCGGGCTGACGTGGGGTTCAGGATGGCAGTGACGATCCCGACCACTTCGCCGCTGGCATTGACCAGAGGCCCCCCCGAATTGCCGGGGTTGGCCGCAGCGTCAAACTGAATGAGCCCTTTCAAAGCGGGTTCGCCGTCCCGCGACCGAAACTGGCGGTTCAGCCCCGAAACGACGCCAGCACTGACCGAGGGACCGATGCCGAAGGGGAATCCGACGACGACCACATCATCGCCCGGCATCAAGCCCCGGCTGGAACCTAAAGTGGCCGGCGCGAGATCGTCCGGGATTTTTTGAGGTTTGAGAATTGCCAGGTCGTTTTCAGGCTTGGTCCCGGCGACCTGGGCGGCGCTCTCGGTCCCGTCAAAGAACGTGACCTTCAATTCGTCTGCACCCGCAACGACATGGAGGTTGGTGAGCAAGGTTCCGTCTTCCATGACGACCACCCCGGTGCCGACACCGCTTTCCTGAAGTTCCGCACCAGGCTGGTCTTTGTCGAGCGACATCGCCTGGATTCGGACGACCGACGGTGCGATGGCCATGGCTGGCCGAACCGCCCGGGACGGGAGTACCTTGGTTTCGAAGGTGTGAAGCACAGCCGCGTCGATGTCGTCCTGAGTCAGGGGAGGCGGCGCCGGGCGAAGCATGTCGCGTCCGAGCACGATGGCCAGGGTCAGCACGATGCCAGCGAAAAATGCGACCCCGGTTCGTTGGCGCTTGAGCCATGCGATGGAGCGGCTGCGGATGGAGGCACGCTGCGAGCCCATGGCGTCGGCGCCTGCGCCCGGGCGATGCTCGCTCCGCCCCGGAGGGCCCGCAGTCCGGGTGGGGCCGGACGCGCTGGATCCGGACGCAGGCCCGCCGTCCCGGTCGGACGACGGGGAACGGTGACCGCTGTAGAAGGCGCCTCGTTTCATGACCATCAACTTATCATGGCTCGCGGCCGGTGATACAGTGTTCCCATATCGGCGTCCCCAGCCTTGATGGTCCCCGACCCATGAGATTCGCCTGGCCCGAGGTTCTCTGGTTCCTGCTATTGCTGCCCCTCGCGATCGCCGTCTATGTGTGGATCCTAAGACGCAGGCGGCGGGCTGCGGTGACCTATGCCAGCGTGGCCATCGTCCGTCAGGCGCTCGGGCGCACTCAGCGTTGGCGCCGCCATGTCCCGGCCGTCCTGCTGCTCGGGGCTGTGGCTGCGGCTATTCTGGCGGCAGCGCGTCCGGCGGCGCGCGTGACGCTTCCGGCCGACTACATGACGCTGATCCTCGCGATCGATGTGTCGCGCAGCATGCTCGCCAACGACGTCGAGCCCAGCCGCATCGAGGCCGCCCAGGCGGCGGCGCGTTCATTTATCCAGGACCTTCCCAGCAACGTGCGCGCCGGCATTGTGACCTTCGCCGGGACGGCCCAAGTCGTCCAGAACGTGACCGATCGCAAGGAAGATCTGCTCGCGGCCATCGACCGTTTCCAATTGCAGCGTGCCACGGCGACCGGGAGCGGTTTGCTGATGGCTCTCGCGACTCTGCTGCCCGATGCCGGAATCGATGTCGAGCAGGCCGTGTACGGACGGGGCTTTGGGCGCTGGGCAGAACCGCCGCCGACCGCTGCGCCCGCCGAGCCGCGTCGGGTCGCCCCGCCTCCCTCGCGGCCGACTGCGCCCGCCGTCGCTCCGGGCTCGTTCTCCGGGGGCGCAATTGTGCTGCTCTCGGATGGTCGTCGTACACACGGCCCCGATCCGATTGCGGCGGCCCGGCGTGCGGCCGACCTGGGGGTCAGGGTCTACACCGTGGGTTTTGGCACCCCCAATGGCACGATTCCCGGCTATGAGGGGTGGTCGTTTTATGTTCGGGTCGACGAGGAAACCCTGAAGGCTGTGGCCCGGATCACCGAAGCCGAATATTTTCATGCGGCCACGGCTGAAGACCTTCGCAAGGTTTATGCGGGCCTGTCATCCCGGTTTGCCCTGGAACGACGAGACACCGAGATCGCCGCGCTGTTCGCCGCGGCGTCGGCGTTGCTTCTGATCCTGTCGGTGATGCTCTCGCAGATCTGGTTTCGCAGGGTCGCCTGAGGGAAGCCCCTACCGCACCTCAGGGTCGGCTTCAGATCAGAACAGGCCTGCGCTCAGCTTCCTTCGATACTCGCTCACCAGGGAGGGGTTGCCGCACAGCTCGAATATTGCGAGCATCGCCTTTCGAGGCGCGTCATTTGAAAACTTTCGATCGATTCGGATGGTTTCCAGCAACTGATCCATCGCATCCTGCCAACGCTGCCTGACCGCAAGTGCTTGCGCCAGCCTGAAGCGGGCCTCGGCTGACTCGGGGGATTGCTCGGCCCGGGCTTGCAGCAACTCAAGGGGCTGATCCGACGAACCAGCGGCCTCGAGAAGAAACGCCAGGGCGGCGCTGGCCAGATCGAATGCGGCCGAAGAACGCAGTGGTTCAAACGCCGCCTGCGCTTCTTCGACGCGACCGAGGGCGATGAGGCAGCGCACATAGTCGCGCCGCGCCAGCTCGTGGGCCGGGTTCAGAGCGACCGCGACGGAGAGGGCCTGCGCGGCTGCGGACCAGTCCTGACGCTCTTGCGCACTGCGAGCCTGCGCCAGGTAGGGATCCTCGGGACGTG
>JBIKVK010000321.1:0-3756 GCA_044356835.1 Burkholderiaceae bacterium | reverse complement strand
AGCCCCCGGCTTGCAAAGCGGCCGTGCAGCCGCTCAAGCCCCTCGTACTGCGGCGTGAATCCGCAGTAGCTCGCGGTATTGACGATGAGCAGAACCTTGCCGGCGAACTCGCACAACGACACGGGCCGATCGTCCTGCAGTCGGGGAAATGTATGCTGGAGTAAAAGCGGGCAAGCCTGCTGCCCAGCGGCGGCGCCCGCCAAGGCCGCATTCGCCCAGGGCATAGGGGCGCCCAGCAGGAGCGCGCTGGCCAACCATTTTCGACGACCGGAGCGCCGGTCAACGCTCGGTGTGCGATGCATGTTCATTTTCGATGCTCAATGAATCAAGTCTTACCAGATTGCTCGCGTTTCAGATCGAAGAATTCGCTCTCATCCTGCTCTGGCATCTGGGCGTTCGGATGGGTCGCCTCAGACTGCTGACCAGGCTCTTGAACGGCCTTTTCCTCGAGCAGATCCCAGCTCGCGCTGCCCGGTCGCACTGAGGGAGCGCCCCCCCCAGGCGGCACCGATGCCCCGTCTTGGACGGCACGATCCGGTCCCGCGATATCCTGGGCCATCCCGAACCGCAGCACGCGGCGATCATCGGCGTCGAAGTCTCGCTCGATGTCGCCCACCGACTGTCCCCCGATCAGTCGCCGGGTGAAGTCGTGGGTAAAGGCGCCGCAATCGTTTGCGCCCTTCTGTTTCGCCTGGGTCATTTGCACAATACCTTGCTCGGGCGACCAGTTCTTGTGGGCGAAGATCCGCTGCCCGAAGTCGCGCAGCGCCTGAGCGATGTCACCGCTGTCATAGTTGGCAGTGGCCTGCTCGATCGATTCACCCTTCGAATCGAGGTAGAGCAGTTTGTCATGACGAAAGTCGACGGCCAGCTCGACCACGTGCTGCTCATGAAAGCCCAAGGTCTTCGGAAATAAAATCACCGGGATCGAAAGCAGGGCAGGCTTGTGGGGTTCTTTGCTCGCAGCATCGCGGAGTGTCTCTATCATGGCGCTCTCCTCAAGCTCCATGATCTTCAGTCGGGAATCCAGGGACATTTGTTCCATTCCCTTGGCCGACCAGTCGAAATTTGCACCCACTTGCTTTGCCTGCCTCGCCAGGGCTTTCTGGCCTTCCGAGACGCTTTTGTTGGTCATCGTACGGCCCGGGCGAAGGATGTTTCGGATCGCAACCGCCTTCTGATCCGATGATTCCGCAAACTCACGCTTGAGGGCCTTCTCCCGCTTGTTCAGGCCCCCTATCATGACGGCGAGCGTTCGAAGACCGCGACCAGGAGCGAACTGGCTCGCGTTCAGTCGATCCTGCTTTCGGGGAAGTAATGGCTCGCCACGCGCAACGCGCTGAACATCAGCCAACACGGCTGAGGCCTTGCCTTGGGTCAATCGCTTATGGTGACTGTAGGTTCTGAGAATCTGGTCGATCTTCGCTTCAGTGAGGTGGCCCTCAGCGGACTTGAGTTCCGCAGCGTAAGTGGCCACGATCGCATTTTTGAAGGCGGCCCATTGCCGCGGGTTGTAGGTGTTCTTGGTGTACTTCAGGCCGGGAATGAAACACGCAAGGTGGCTGAGCACGTTGAGCGCGCCCCGGCCAAAACTTGCGCTCTTCGTAGGCTTACTCAGCGTGAAGACCGAGCCACTGCCGTCGGCCCCGGGGGTTTCGCTCACCTGAACACGCGCCGTGCTCGATACCTTGGATTCGAATTGGATGGGCATGAAAGGGCCGTTCCGATCAGGCTCGATGGGTCAGGGCAGCTTCGATAACAACACCGGATTCAGCGGTACCCTCGGACGCGCCCAGAGATCCGATCGTCCGGGTCCACTCGATCGCTGTGCGCGCGAAGGCCTCGATGGCAGCTTCGAGCATCTCGATGGAGGCCAGTTCCGATGAGGCGAGCCTCTGGGCGATCACGACCACCCGCGAGTACGGTTCAAGCGACAGGGTGGCCCCTCCGGTCTCCTGCCAAAAAAGATTGGCGGCCAGCAGGGCCTCCAGCAAGTCAGTGTCGCCTTCGAGAGCGGTCCCCAGGCGGGCAAAGAGGGTCATCGACTGCTCATCGGTCGTCAACAGCACATCGATGCCTTCAAAGGCAAGGACCGATACCCCGTCCTCCCCGGTCGCGAAGGGGTCGATGCCCAATTTTTGAGCCAATGCGCTGAGGAGCGAATCCAGTCGTTGCGTGGAGTTCAAGTGGGACTCCAATCGTTCGGGGAAAGTGTCATTGTCGGCAACCCTGCTGGACTGGTCAATCAAACGAACAGCCTGGGGCTTGGCGTTAGTGAGAGCGGGAGCGATCATAGCGTCGATGACGTCGTTCTGGTTCAAATGCCCCGCAGGCCCGGGCGATCCCGGAGTGTTTCGCAGTGCGCATCAATCATGCGGTTCGATCCCTGATAGGAGCCTCAATCGTGCTCGCCGGGCTGGGCCTCGTGCCCCTGGCGGAGGTTGCGGCTGCACAGCAGTGCCTGCGCGCCTTTATTGACCCGCAGGCCCGTTTCCCCCACCACACTGCGGCACCGCCGACCGCGCCGCGAATCCTCGAGAGGGGTGAACCGCTGGGCGAGGTCCGCTACACGCCGCCCGGAGGTACCCGGTCCCACACGCTTGAGGAGTATCTGTCGCTCTTTTGCACAACGGGGTTCCTTGTGTTGAAGGAGGGCCGAGTTGTATTTGAACGTTATCTGCAGGGCACGGGCCCCAGCACGGTCTTCCTTTCAGCCTCGGTCGCAAAGACCGTGCTATCGGTCCTAGTGGGACTTGCGATCAGTGACGGGCGGCTGTCGCTCGATCGGCGCGTTGTCGAAGTGCTGCCCGATTTCTCCGGCGGTGCATTCGCCGATGTCACGGTCGAAGCGTTGCTGCGGATGAGCGCAGGCGTTGCGCTGGTCAATTCCTATGAGCCGGCGCAGCGTTCAGACAATCAGGCGATCAATCCCATTCTGAATCCGCAGCAGTCGGCACGTAGCTATTTGCGCGGCCTGACCGCGCGTTCACCGGAGACGGCAGGAGCGCCGCCGTTTGATTACAACGGCGCAGTGAGTGCGGTGCTCGGGCTCATGTTGCGCGAGGCTAATGGGGAGACCCATGCGGCCTTTCTGGAGAAACGCTTGTGGCGGCCCATGGGCGCCGAATCGCGGGCGTTCTGGCTGATCAATCGGCACGGGGAAGAGGCCGTACAGGGGCACTTTGCGGCGACGCTTCGAGACTACGGGCGCTTCGGTTTGCTCCTGCAAGATGCGGGCCGCGTCGTTGCCGGGCCGACCGGATCGGGAGACACGCAGGTGGTACCGGACCTATGGGTTCGGTCGATGGCGGAATTGCGCAAAGACCGCGCACAACCCAAGCAAGCCCCGTTTTATGGATTACATGTCTGGATCCCGTACGCTGCCGGTGGGCGCATGTTCGCCTGGGGCACGAACGGTCAGAACATCTTCGTCGACCCGGTCGCAAAGGTCGTGATCGTTCATACCGGCAACAGCCCCAAGGCGGCGTTTGATGGCAACGCCCACCTGTTTGCTCTGCGCGATGCGATCGTCAGGCACCTGACCGCTCGCGACCAAGCGGCCCGACGCCCGTAATACCTTTGCTGAGAGCTACCGATTTGCCGCGCCGGGGTCCGCCACATATACTTACGACCCTCTACGGGCGGCTAGCTCAGTGGTAGAGCACTGCCTTCACACGGCAGGGGTCACAGGTTCGAACCCTGTGCCGCCCACCAAAAACTTCTGTAAAAGCAAACGCTTAAACCGCTGATCCCAAG
>JBIKVK010000078.1:0-13224 GCA_044356835.1 Burkholderiaceae bacterium | reverse complement strand
CGGTGCCGATCAGCTCGCGTCGGAATGCTTCGCAATGGACCCGTTTCTGGTCGACCTGAGAATGCGCTTCGAAGGCCTTCAGGAAGACCTCGAGTCCTTCCGCAAGGTATTTTCAGCGCAACGGTCAATGTTGTCAGGTTTGCGTGAGGCAGCCTCGCTGGTGCTGCACGGTCGGCGCTTCGCACATGATGTGGGCTTCTTGATGAGCGTGGTCACCGAAGGGTTCACCGAATCCGAGGCGCAGTGGCGGATGGACCAGGCGCGGGGGATCGCTGAGCGACACGGCGCCCGGGACCTGCCCGACAGTCTGCCCAAGGTGGTCCGGGCCTCGCCATTTCGGCGGCTCAACCGGCTGCTCGGACCCGAAGGCGAGCGAATTGTCTGGTTCCATGCGCAGGTGCCCAATTCGATGGCCGTGGCGCTCTATGAGAATACCGAGGCTGTGTTCGACGCCCATCGCGATGAGGTGGAGCGACACGGTCTACGTTGGGGATACCTGATCGGAGTGAACGGGCCCAGCACCTTCGGTCTCGAACCCATCGTCTACTGGCGTGATGAAGCCCTGCCCATCCACCGCGAGTACATCGCAGCCGACCACTTCGCTCGGCTGCCGGTGCACACGGCCAACCCCGAGGCCCGAGCGGCCGTTGCCCGGATCCGCGGCGCCATCGTGAGGCGCTGGACCGATATGGGTGCGACCCACCTTCAGATCGGCCGAGAGTACCCTTTTTACAGCACTCGAATCCCGGGAACCGCCGAAGCGCTGAGGGCCCTCAAACAGGCCTTCGATCCGCTGGGCCTCTTCAACCCCGGAGTACTGAATACCTGATCAGACCCCTCAGCGGCAGCGCACGTGCAGCAGGGCCTGCCTGCGGTTCACCATCACTTCTGAGATCGCCCAGTCGAGCGCACCGGGCAGGTCGGCATAGCGCTCGATTCTCCTGCCCAGACCGCCGCAGGCTTCGATCACCCGGTCGAAATGCGGCTGAGGCTCGAGCGAGACGAGCGGCATGGCCCCCGCGGCTGCGCGGCTGCGCATGGCATGTCCCTCGGGATACATGGCTTCAGTGGCTCGGTCGACGGCACCATACCCTCCGTTGTCAAGCACAACAGTGAGGATCGGCAGATCGTGCATGGCTGCTGCATGGTGGCAAGCCACCGGATTGGCAAAGCTGTAGCAGCCATCCCCCAGGCCTGCGACCACCAGCGCCTCGGGCCGCGCCAGCTTGATCCCCAACGCTGCCGGAAGCCCCCAGCCCAGACCGCCGACCGGACTGGGTCCAAAGAGTGAGCCGGGCTCTTCCATCCGCAGCGCTGCAGGAATCAGCGAGTACTCATTGACCACGACCGCAGGCCCGCCGTGGCGACGCAGCGCCTCGCCCAAGGCATGACTCACCGCAGCCAGGCTGATCGGCGCGCTGGCCTGCCCGGTCTCGATGTGCTTGCGCAATGCGTGTCTTCGTGCCTCATTTCGGCTGATCACGCGCTCGCGCCGGGCCTCGATCAAGGCCTGATCGGGCGCGAGTTCACGCAGGGCCTTTTGAAGCGCGAGCAGAAACTCTCGCGGACCGACCGCAATGGTTTCATCCGATGCAAAGCCGCGCACGGGATAACGGGCAAAGAGCGGATCGTGCCCGACCTGGAATACCGGTACATCGGGATTGGGCCTGATATGGGCCGGGATCCAGGGAACGTCGCAATCGAGCACCAGGATCAGATCGGCTTCGGCAAGCCATGGCCCGGACTCATATCCGGCATGCATCGGATGGCTCGCCGGCAGCGACAGATAACGCGGACGATACTCGACCACGGGAATCGCCCAGCGGGTCGCACAGTCCGCCAGCAGCGCCACAGCGCCCGGAGTGCGGCCACACCGCGAGGTGATCACGAGAGGATTGCGCGCCCGAGCCAGGGCCGCCGCAACCCGGTCAATGGCCCGCAGATCCGGCTCGACCTTTCCGACTGGACGCTGCACCGGGGTTTCAGAAAAAGCCGGAGCGGCTTGGTCGAGCACCTCCCGCGGCAGACTCAGGTAGACCGGCCCTGCAGGCTCGCTGCGCGCAATGGCCAGCGCGCGATCGAGCACTTCGGGCAGCTGCGCCGCAGCACGCAGCTCATAATCCCATTTGACGTGCTCGCGCACGATTCCAGCCTGGTCGAACATCTCCTGCGCCCAATGAATGTTCAGCGAGCGGCTGGCCGGGGCACCGGTCTCCATCCAGGGCGTGCGCCCGGCGGCGAGCAGCATCGGCACGTTCTCCCGGGCGGCATTGATGAGTCCACAGAGGGCATTGGCCGTACCGACATTGACATGCACCATCACGGCCTGAGGTTCGCCTGTGGCGAGTGTGGCGCCGTAGGCCATGCCCACCGCGACGTTTTCGTGGGGGACCAGCAGCGGGCGCGGAATGGAAAACCCCTGGGAGCCGGCTCTCGCGATGGCTTCGACCAGCGACGGAAAATCCGTGCCAGAATTCGCGAAAAACCAGGAGACGCCCCGCGCAGCAAGCTGTCGCAGAAACAGCTCGCCAGCGCTGCCCGCGTCATTTACCACGGACTGATCATTCATTTCGGCAACCCTTCCCCGCTCCCTGAAAACCTCACGAGCTTAACGAGACATGACACATCGCATCAAGGCCATCGATATTGTTGTCAATCCGATCACGCCGGAAATCATCCGGATGAGGCCGGCCTGGACCAAGACGTTTCTCAACGGCAAGATTGGACGTGACGAGTCCGTCACGCAGGGCATCACCCATGAGCAGATGCTCGGGCTGATGGACCGCGCGGGCATCGAGCGGGCCTTTCTGATCGCAACCTGCACCGGTCAGCTCGGCCTGCAAGGAAGCTGGCATCTGCCCTACGAGACCGTTGCCGAAGCCGTGCAGCGTTTCCCCGACCGCTTCAGCGGCCTGGCCGGACTTGATCCGACCGAGGGGATGAACGGGGTGCGCAAGCTCGCTCATGCCGTCCAGGAATACGGATTTGTCGGCGCGCACTTCTACCCTCACTGGTTCGAGCTCGCACCCGACCATGCCAAGTGGTACCCGTTCTACGCAAAGTGCGTGGAGCTGGACATTCCGGTGCAGCTGCAGGTCGGGCAGTCCCTGGTCTACGACCCGGCCCGTCCGCTCCGAAGTGTCGGCCGACCCATCACGCTCGATGCGGTCGCCTGCGACTTTCCAGAGCTCAAGCTGATCGGTATTCATGTCGGCATTCCATGGACCGAAGAAATGATCGCGATGGCCTGGAAGCACAAGAACATCTACATCGGTTGCGACGCTCACAGCCCCAAATACTGGCCCGCCTCCTTCGTCCATTACATCAACAGTTTTGGGCAGGACAAGGTGTTGTTCGGCACCGATTACCCGGTGCTCGACTTCGAGCGGACGGTGAACGAAATCGAAGCCCTGGGCCTCAAGCCCCAGGCGCTCGAAAAGCTGATGCGCGAGAACGCTCGGCGCCTTTACAAACTACCCTGATCCGGACCTTGCCGAGGCGGGGGTGGTTTCCGCCTCGAGCGAAGAACACACGCTGCCCGGGGAGCGGGTCGCTTGGGCTTTCGAATGCTGAGCCCCGGTGCCGTTCAGGCAAGCAGCCTGCGGGCCACATCGAACAGTCGGTGCTCGGCAAACGGCCGGCCGATCAGCTGAGCGGAGACCGGCATACCGTTGCGGTCCCGGCCCACTGGAATCACCAACACTGGCAGACCGAGATAACTGAATGGACGGGTCAGCCGGGTGAGCTGTGCGACCACCTCGAAGACCTTGCTGCCCGCTTCCATATCGGCCTCACTGCGCAGCGGCACGGGCACCGGAATCGCAGGGAAGAGCAACACATCGCTCGCCGCGAATGCGCGCTCGACAAACTCGGCCATCAGCCGGGCTCTGAGACCAATCGCCTCCAGATAGCGCACGCCCGCCAGGTGAAAGCCGGGCTCGGTCCGCGAGTAGACCGCCTTGGAGTAGCGCTCGGGCGTGGACTGCATCCACCGCCCGTGCAGCGTCGCGGCCTCGACCTTGGACACGATATCGCCCATTGCGTAGAGCGTGCTCATGTCCACACCCGAAATTTTCTGCAAGACCCCGAAGCGCTGCTCGGCGCTCCCCAAAAAATGCTCAAAGGCCGAGTCCACATCGGGCTCAAGCCGACCCCAGCCATCGAGCACTGCGATTCGGTGCACGGCGGCCTCGGACGTTCGGTCCAAACCCGGGCGCTCCACAGGCGCGGGTTGAACCAGGCTGGAGGGATCGCGTGGGTCGGGTCCAGCGACCTGATCGAACACGATCTGACAATCATCCACCGAGCGAGCCAGTGGACCAATGCAGTCCAGGGTCAACGCGCGCGGTACACACCCTGCGCGGCTCACGCTGCCATAGGTCGGCTTCAAAGCCACCAGGCCATTGACCGCGCCCGGGATGCGAATCGATCCCCCCGTATCCGAGCCCAGTGAAGCGCATACAGCGCCCAGGGCGACCGCCACGGCCGAACCGCTGGACGATCCGCCACTGATCCTGGCGGGTTCGATTGCATTGGCACAATCGCCGAAATGCGGATTGTGGCCCGTCGGCCCGGCCACCATCTCATTCAGATTGAGGACACCGATGTCGACTGCACCCGCCGCATCGAGCCGCTCGAGCACGGTGGCTGCACGAAGCGGCGCGGGCAGCACCGTGGCGCGACTCCCGACCGTGGGCGCACGTCCGGGCTGCTCGAAACAGTCCTTGTGGGCCAAGGGAATGCCGTGGAGCAACCCTCGATCGCGTCCCGATGCAAGTTCATTCTGAAGGAACCTCGCCCGCGCGCGAGCCTGCTCGGCATGGATTTCGATAAAGGCCCGGTGAACGGGTTGGGTCTGCTGCGCCCTCGTGATCGCGGCCTCGACCAGGTCGATGATCGACACCTCACCAGCGCGGATGCGCCGCGCCAGCTCGCGAATCGGCTGTCCGGGGAGCGTGCCGGCCGACGGAGCGCTTGCCGGGGGCCGTTCAGCAGGCGGGGCATCACGGTCAGACCCAAGGGACGAAGCCGCAGCCCGGCGCCAGGAGTCTGCCAACTCGACCATCCGGTAGGGATAATCGGCCGGCTGATCCCAGGGGGTCCACATCGAGCGGCCCACGGCCATGGCCGTGGCGTTCAGATGTTCAATCTGTGCCTCGATGGCCGCATCATCACTGCGGGACACCACCCCATGCTCGCGCGCGAGTCGGGCAGAGGCCCGTCCCGGGTCACTCATGATTCGTTGTCCCGGGCGCCCAGCGCCCCCGCGGCACGCATCGCGGCGATCCGGGCCGTGTCGTAACCCAGCTCTGCAAGGACCTCGTCGCTGTGCTCGCCGAACCCGGGCGCCGGTCTGGCCTGCGGACCGCCGGGCTGCAGCACGTTGGCGAGCGCACGATAACGGCCGGCCGCACCGGCAAACTCGCCCATGAAACCCTGGGCCGCAACCTGCGGAAAATCGAACATGTCCTCGACGGGCCTGACCCGGGCACACGGCACCTGCTGGCCGAACCAGCGCTCCCATTCATCGGCGCTTCGGTGGGCCAGTGCCCCGCGCAGACGTCCGATCAGATACTCGGCGTTCTCGGCGCGCTTTCTCACGGTGTCAAAACGGGGGTCGAGCGCCAGATCATCCATCCCGGTGAGCGAGCACAAGGCCTTCCAGAAATGAGGCGTATTGGCCGAGATGTAGAGATGACCGTCGGCGGTCGGGTGAATGCCGGTAATACCGCCCGAGCGCATGTCGCGCGATACGCCGCGCGGCTCGCCCTCAGCCCAGACCAGACGGGCCGACTGCATCGCGAGCGCCGACTGCATCAGGGACACGGACAATCGTTGCCCCAGACCGGTCCGGGCTCGCTCCACCAGCGCGGCGCTGATCGAGAGCGCAAGCATCGCTGCGCCGTAGTAGTCCACCGCCGAGCCGTACACCAGCTCCGGCGCATCCAGGGTGCCCTGGTTGGCCGCAATCCCGGTCATGCTCTGCAGCACCTGATCGTAGCCGGCGTTGTCCTTGAGCGGGCCGGCCTCCCCATAACCGGTGAGCCCGCAATAGATCAGTCGGGGGTTCAGGGCCCGCAACGCGTCCCAGTCAATGCCCAGGCGCGGAGGCACCGAGGGCCGAAAGTTGTGCACGAACACGTCGGCCGTGCTCACCAGATCCAAAAGAGCGGCCCGGCCCTGCGCCTGCTTGAGATCGAGGACCACGCCCCGCTTGCCGCGATTGACTCCTACGAAAGCCCGGCTATGGCCGGGCATGGTCGAGGGGTACTTGCGAAGATTGTCGCCTTCGGGCGGTTCGATCTTGATGACCTCGGCGCCAAGATCGGCCAGCATGGCGCAGCCATAAGGACCGGCCAGGTAGGCGCTCAGGTCCAGCACCCTGACGCCGGCGAGCGGCCCCGTCGAAGGCGAGGCCGGTGCGCTTGCCTTCAGGGTCACTTCTCGGGCCTCAATTTGGCTTGGTCAACGGTCTTGCGCCAGCGGGCGATGTCATCGACCAACAATCGGTGCAATTGCTCGGAGGTCGAGTGGGCCGCGCCCGCGCCGTAGCGGTTCAAGAATTTCTGAAACTCGGCGTCCTTGAGGAATTCACCCACCAGACCGTTGATGCGCCGCGTGACCGCATCCGGCATGCCCGCCGGACCGAAAAGGCCCCACCACACGTCGACGACATAGTCGATGCCGGCCTCGCGTACGGTCGGAATGTTGGGCAGGTCGGCGTTGCGCTGCGCCGAGGAGACCGCCAGCATCGGCAACTGCTCGGCGACCGTCCCCTTGATGGACGCTACCGTCGTGATGACCATGTCCAGGCGCCCGCCCACGAGATCGAGCTGAGCCGGCGCGATGCCCTTGTAGTTCACCCCGGTCATCTTGATGCCTGCGACCAGGTTGAACAGTTCGGTGGCGAGCTGCACGCTGTCGCCGAACCCCGCGCTGCCGTAATTCATCTTGCCGGGATTGGCCTTGGCGTAAGCGACCATTTCCTGGACGGACTTGGCCGGGAAGTCCTTTCGCATCATGAAGACGAAGGGCGCCGACGCCACCTGGGAGATACTCGTGAAGGCTTTGGTCGCGTCATACGGAGTCTCCTGAACGGCTGCCGTGGTCGACAACGAACTGGACACGAACAACAGGGTGTGGCCATCGGGTGCCGAGCGGGCCACATGAGCGGCACCCACCACCGAGCCGGCGCCCGCCCGGTTTTCAACCACCACGTTCTGACCGAGAGCGGCTGCGAACTTGGGCGCCATCTGACGCGCGATCACATCATTGCTGCCACCCGGCGCGAACGGCACCACGATCGTGATCGTGCGATTGGGCCAGGTCTGCGCAACGCTATCGATCGCTGGCAGACAGGCCGCGAGCGCTGCGGCGGCGATGAGAGAACGTCTGAATTTCGTTGTCATGACTACGTTTCCTCCGTATGAATTCAAATGGATCTTGTCAAGCCGGTGCAAACCTCGTCGGTGGACATGACATCGGCATACTGCCGATCCATATCGAACAGACTGATCGCGTGCGACACCGGAATGCGATCGAACACGCATCCGGACGGCACGATGGTGCGGAAATTGTAGGAGCTCGAGTCGTACACCGTGGCTCTCACGCAGTTCGAGGTGGAGCCGCCGCAGACGATCAGCGTATCGACCCTGCGGTCGACCAGATAGCCCAGCAGCGGCGTACCGTGAAAGGCGGAGGGCTTCTTCTTCACGAAAACAATTTCACCGGGCTGCGGATACAGGTCGGGCAACAACTCTGCGCCCGGAGTACCCTCGAGCACCCAGTGGTCGGACTGAAGAAGCGCGCGCTTGCGCCCGTAGACCCCGATATCGGAGCCATCGCGAGCCAGGACAAACAGGGTGAAGAACACCGGGACGCCTGCGGCGCGGGCCGCCTTGAGCAGGCGCTGCGTGTCATCGATGGCGCGCCAGCCGACCTCGCCGCAGCTCGACGGCCAGTCACCGCTGCCGTCGCGCTCGCCCACCATGTAGCGCTGGCAGTCGATCACCACGACGGCCGGCCGCTCGCCCATCCCGATCCGCTGCCCAAAGCGCGCCTTGCTCAAGACGGCGCGGTCCCGATCAGTCAAGAAGGAATCCCAGACAGGGGCATGCACAATCGACTCCCATTCAACTCGATATCGTTATGGTGTCCCCGGTCGGCAGGAAAAGGCGTCCCCGCGCCTGGATCGCGCGAAGTCTACCCGGGACTCTGGCCGCAGGCCAGTCTGCTCACCGGGAGACCGTTCCATCCTGCTCAGAACCGTTCGAGGGGACGGCCCAGCAGAGCGCGGCAAGCTCTGCCGGCCAAGCGGTGGTCTGTCGGGACTGGCGATCAAAGCAGGCATGGATCACCTTGCCCCGCCCCACCTGAGCGGCGGGCCCCTCAGCCTCCGGCCCGAGGTCGAACATCCGTACCGCATGTTCGAGACTTGAGCGGCCAAGGCGCACCACCTCGATCTCGCACTCGATCCAGCTGGGCGGATGAACTTCCCTGAGAAAATCGTATTCAGAACGGACCATCATCGCGCCGAACCGGTGGCCGGGATCGCGCAGTCCCATCGCGATGTACCAGCCTCGAAAGCACCGGTTGATGAAGTGAAAATAGCGGGCGTTGTTCACGTGGCGGGCGTAGCGGTCATCGGGCAGATCGTCCTGATCGGTTCGATGGCGCCAGCGATGGATGCGTAAAGGTGGGTCGGACAGGTTCATGAGGCCAGGCTCCAGCGGGGGTTTGATTGTGAGGCCCGCTCAAACATGGTGCAATCCGGACACATCAACCACTTCGGCCCCGATCGAGGCGCCGGACCACTGCCCCCTGGAGACCCCTCGTGTCCTCCCCCAACTTCAATCGAACCCGAAACGCCCCTCGCCGCCGCTGGATCGGTCTGTCCCTCGCGGGCGGACTCGCCGCCGGGATGGGCCTCGGCCTGGCCCCGATCCAACAGGCCATGGCCCAGGACAAGTGGCCCACCCGCGCCCTCACCATGGTCGTGCCTTTCCCGCCGGGAGGGGTCGCCGATACCGTGGGTCGACCGGTCGCCGAAGCGCTGTCGCGCATCCTGGGTCAGCCGGTTGTGGTCGAGAACCGGGCGGGCGCCGGCGGCGGCGTCGGGATGGCCCACGTCGCCAAGGCCAAACCGGATGGCTATACGGTGCTGATGGCCCTGTCATCGATCACTATCCTGCCCGCATCCGATCGGATTCTTGAGCGCAAGCCCGCCTACGAACTGGACCAGCTGGTGCCCATCGCGCGGTTTACCGCCGATCCGACAGTGCTGGTCGTGCGCAGCGACAGTCCCTGGAAAACGCTCGAGGAATTCCTCGCCTTCGCCCGCAGCAAGCCGGGTGCCATCACCTTCGGATCCTCGGGCAACTACGGCACGATGCATGTCCCGATGGAGATGCTCAAGCAGTCGAGCAACACCTTCATGCTCCATGTGCCCTACACCGGGGCAGGCCCGGCCATCGTGGGTTTGCTCGGCGCCCAGGTCGACGCCCTGGCGACCGGCCCGGCGACCGTCGTACAGCACATCCGTTCGGGCCGCCTGCGTGCGCTCGCCCACTGGGGTGAGGGTCGACTGGGTCCGCTGCCCGACGTGCGCAGCCTCACCGAGGCTGGTCAAAAAGTGCAGTTCTCACAGTGGTCAGGACTGTTTGTTCCTGCGGGCACTCCAGAGGCGGTGGTGACCCGGCTGCGCGATGCGTCTCGCCAGGCAGCGCAGGACGATCGCGTGGTCAAGACCATCGGCGGTGCGGGTACGCCCATCCTCTATCAGGACGCGCCGGAGTTCGCCCAATTCGTCGCCGAGGACGCGCGGGTGATGGAGAGCGTGGTCAAACGGATCGGCAAGCAGTAAGCTCCCGGTTGTCGTAAGCATCGGCGGTCCAGCCGGCCTGTCGTAGCGCTTGCACATTCCTCTCCGCGACCCCGTCTCGCGGGAAGGCGAGGGGGCATCGATGCGATGGGGTTCACGATTCGGTCCGCTGCTGCTCGCGGTGGCAGCGCTCTTTTCGCAGGGCGCAATCGCTCAGTCTCGAGGGGATTCAGCCCAGTCGACGCAGCCCTACCCCAGCCGACCGGTCAGTCTGATCGTGCCCTACGGGGCCGGAGGCGGCCCGGATGTGTTGGCCCGTCGTCTTGCGCTAGGCCTTGCAGAGCGAATGGGGCAGCCGGTCGTGGTGATCAACCGGCCAGGCGCCACGGGGCTGGCCGGCACACAGACCCTGGCGCGCTCATCGCCTGATGGCTACACGCTGGGCTACATCAGCATGGCGACCCTGGTCGCTCAAATGATGATGACGCGGCCCCCCGTCGATCTACCACGCGAGACGACAGTCATTTCGGCGCCTTTTCAACAATACACGGTGCTGCTGACGCAACCGTCTGAGTCGATCCGGGATGCTCGGGCGCTGATTGCTCGGCTGAAGACGCGGGGCGGGTCGATCAATTTCTCATCGGGAGGCAATGGCACCCCCGCCCACCTCGCGGGCGAGCTGTTCAGACGTGCAGCCGGCCTCGACGCTCAACACATTCCCTACAAGCAGCTCACCGGTGCGCTGGTGGATGTCATGAATGGTCAGGTTCAGTTTATCTTCAGCATCGGCGGATCGGCTGTTCCCCTCGTGAAGTCGGGAAAGCTGACTGCGCTTGCCGTGGCCGCCCCCAAGCGGCTCGACGTGTTGCCTGAGGTCCCAACGCTCGCCGAGTCGACTGGCATCGAGCTCGACTTCAGTTCATGGAATGCGCTGATCGCTCCAGTGGGGACACCCGAGACCGTGCTCCGACAACTGAACAAACTGGTGGGAGAAATCGTTCAGGACTCCGAGCACCGCAAAGCCTTCATCGCGCTGGGCCTTGACCTAATGGACTCGCCCTACGATCAGGCGGCAAATCTGCTTCGGTCCGAGGGCGCGCGATGGGCCCGATTCGTACGCGACACCGGCATCTCGGCCGACTGACCCATCCCTCACATCGAAAACGGGACTGACCCACCTCAAAGGAGATCTCATGCTGAAACTCTACGGACAGTATCGCTCGCGTGCCTTCCGTGTTTGCTGGTTCCTCAAGGAATCCGGCATTGCCTACGAGCATGTCAACGTGACCATCCACATCGACGGCGCCAGCGCCAAATCGGATTGGTACCGCGAGCTCAACCCCAATGCGCGGGTCCCCACCATCGACGATGACGGCTTTGTGATGTGGGAGACGGCGGCGATCAATCTCTACCTCGCCGAGAAATACCGCAGTCCTCTCTGGCCTTCGGACCCCAACGAAAGAGGGCGTGCGCTGCAGTGGGGGTTTTTCATTGCGAACGACGTCGAGGGGCCGATGATCAAGGTCTACCAAAACCGATTTCGTTTCCCGCCTGAGAAGCGTGACCCTCGGATCGCCGACGAGAACGAGCCGATCCTGCTGGACCGACTCAAGATCCTCGAAGGCCAACTCGGCAAGACGCCGTTCTTCCAAGGTCAGGCGTGGGGAATGGCCGACTTTCTCGTGGCCAGCGTTCTTTATTCGCTCACCGAAATGAGTTACACCCACCTCGCGAGCTACCCGAGACTGTCGAAGTGGCTGAGCGATTCGGTCGCGCGTCCGGCCGCGCGTGAAGCGATCGCACTGCGACTCGGCAGCTGATCCTGTCACGCCGCTGCCCCTACCATCGAACCCACGACACCGCAGGATCAAATCACATGATCGACCTCTACACCTGGGCTACACCGAACGGCCACAAGATCCACATCATGCTCGAGGAGTGCCGCCTGCCTTACGCTGTTCACGGGGTGGACATCCGAGCGGGGGATCAGTTCAAGCCGGAGTTCCTGGCCATATCGCCCAATAACCGCATCCCGGCAATCGTCGATCATGACGGCCCCGGTGGGAAGCCCATCTCGATCTTCGAATCAGGGGCGATCCTGATCTACCTCGCCGGCAAGACAGGGCGATACATGCCCAGGTCCGATCGTGACAAATACAAGGTTCTGGAATGGCTGATGTGGCAGATGGCAGGCTTTGGCCCCATGCTCGGCCAGGCGCACCATTTCATGAACTACGCGCCCGAGAAGATCGAATACGCCATCAACCGCTACGGCAACGAGGCCAAGCGCCTCTATGGAGTGCTGGACAAGCAGTTGGCCGGGAAGAAATTCGTGATCGGATCGCAGTACACCATCGCCGATATGGCGATCTGGCCCTGGGCGCGCTCGCACAAGAACCATCGCGTCGATCTTGCGGAATTCCCCAATGTGGGCGAGTGGTTTGCAAGGGTCGGCGAGCGGCCCGCCGTACAGCGCGCCGTTCAGGTGCTCGCCGCCGAGCGCGCCGCGCAAGGCACGCATACTCCGGAGGCCTGGCAAAAGCTGTTTGGAGCCGAGCAGTACAAGCGGCGCTGATCCAAGGTGCTTCGCCTCTACGACAATGCCGGCTCGGTCGCGGCACAGAAGGTGCGCTTGGCGCTCGCCGAAAAGGCACTCGGCTTCGAACGTATCGCCATCGACCTCCGCAATGGCGAAGTGCATTCACCGGACTATCTGGCGATCAACCCGCAGGGTGTCGTTCCCACACTCGTCGACGGCGCTGCCATCCTGGTCGAAAGCTCGCAAATCAACGAATACCTGGACGATGCCTATCCCGAGCCCTCCCTTCGCCCTGCCGATCCGCGCTCGCGCCACCAGATGCGGCTGTGGGTGCGCCGGATAGATGAGGAGGCTCATCGCGCCGTGGGCTCGCTCTCCCAGGCGATCTACATCCGCTTCGCACACCTGAACAAGACCAAGGCGGAACTGGATCGCCATTTTTCCCGGATGCCTGACCGAGAGCGGGCGAAACGTCAGCGTGCCGTAATCCAGCTTGGACTGGAGGCGCCTCAGGTGGCCGATGCGCTGGCGGTCTACCGTGCGCTGATTGACGACCTCGATCATCAGCTCTCGCGCAGTGAATGGCTGGCGGGAGAAACATTCTCGCTTGCTGACATCGCCTGTGCGCCTTACATCACCCGACTGGACATGCTGGCGATGGCGCCACTTTGGGCCGGCGGCCGGCGCCCGAACCTCGCGCGGTGGTGGCAGGCATTTCAGGCGCGGTCAAGCTATCGTACGGAGATCGATGCCCGGATTGTCCCGGCGGCACGAGCGACCATGCTCGAGCGTGGTCGCGAGGCCTGGCCCAAGATCTCGCGTCTGCTCGGTGTGGACTGAGCCGGCCGAGCAAATCCAGGACCGC
>JBIKVK010000320.1:0-3780 GCA_044356835.1 Burkholderiaceae bacterium | reverse complement strand
GCTCCGGCTGGGCGAGCAATTTCCGCCCACAAAGCCCCCATTCGTCGGATCGTCACGACAAACTCTGCGAACGGCCAGGACTCACATCAATGCTCTCGGGTCAGGCCACCGTTTACGGGCCTCTTTAGGGCAGCGGTCAGAGGCCATTTTGCTCGCCCCAATCTCTGCGACACAATTCAGTACGAAGCCCCGAAGCGGAATGTTCGCCTGACCCACCAGCAAAGCGCCCATCCCTGATGCGAGAACCGAGCCACCGCGAAGCCTTACGGATTGTGATCGTCAGTCCAGCGCTTGCCGACGCCAACAACGGCAACTGGCAAACGGCACGCCGCTGGCAGCGCTTGCTCGCACCCCATCGCGCGCGAATCGTGCGCGAATGGCCCGACGCATCCGCCCCAGGGGATCAGATGATGGTCGCGCTCCACGCGCGCCGCTCGGCGCCTGCCATCGCAGCCTGGCATACACAACACGGCTCGATGGGTCTGGGCGTGGTCCTGACCGGCACCGATCTCTACAAGGACCTGAAGCTCGGCGACCCTTCTGCCCTTCGATCCCTTGAACAAGCGCGCGGCCTCGCCGTACTGCAAGCACTCGCGTCCCATCAAGTACCCCAGGCTCAACTTTTCAAGGTCACCGTGATCCGGCCCTCCTCACCGGAACGACGCACCCTTGCAAAGACATCCCGACACCTGCGCACTCTGATGGTGGGCCATCTTCGCGACGAGAAAGATCCGCTGACATTGATGAGAGCGGCAGCCCTGCTCACCGGCGAACCAGACATCCTCATCGACCACATCGGCGCGGCCCTCGATCCCGATCTGGGCGCAGCGGCGCGCGATACCGCCGCCCGATGCCCGAATTACCGCTGGCTGGGCGCCCTGCCTCACGCGCAAACCCTTGCCCGAATCCAGCGCGCTCACCTGCTCGTACACACCAGTCGGATGGAAGGAGGGGCACACGTCCTCATCGAGGCGATCCGCAGCGGAACACCCGTCCTGGTCTCGAACATCGTCGGCAACTTGGGGCTGCTGACCGATGACTATCCGGGCGTCTTTGCGCTGGGCAACGCGCCCGAACTCGCCCAACGCCTGAAAGACCTGCGCCGCGCACAGCAGATCAATGGCCTCAATCCAGCCTCCGCGGCCTCCGCCACCGGTAGCCCCCCCTCATCGCCCGATGCGCTGACCACCCTTCGCCTGCGTTGCGCCTCACTCTCGGGGCAATACAGCCCGGGGACCGAAGCAGCGGCGCTGGCTCAATGGATTACCAGTCTCGGGAAGGCCCAATGAAGTCCTCCACGGGTCCGGTCCTTCGCGACCTTGTGCTCGTCGGAGGCGGCCACAGTCATGTCGTCGTTTTACGCATGTTCGCAATGCGCCCGGAGCCGGGCGTCCGCCTTACTCTGGTCTGTACCGACGTCGATACGCCCTACTCCGGGATGTTGCCCGGCTATGTCGCTGGCCACTACGAATTCGACGAAGTCCATATCGATCTGCTCCGGCTCTGCGCCTTTGCAGGAGCACGCTTCGTCCATGCCGAAGTGACTGGAATCGATCGGGAGAACCGCGAAATCCTGCTTCGGGGTCGGCCCGCCCTCCCCTATGACCTGGTGTCGATCAACATCGGATCCACCCCCCAGATGGCATCGATCCCTGGGGCCCGTGAATACTGCATCCCGGTCAAGCCGATCGCCCAATTCAACCGCAGCTGGTTGACACTCCTTGACGAGGCCAAAAACCCGTCGAAGTCGAGCAAACCGCTGACCCACATCGCAGTGGTCGGCGGCGGGGCTGGTGGGGTGGAGCTGGCGCTGTCGGTTCAACATCGCCTGCGACAGGAGCTGACCAGAAACGGCGATGACCCCGATAGGATCCGATTCACACTGCTGACCTCAGGCGATACGCTCCTTCCGACCCATAATCCAAGAGTCCAGCGGCACATGATGCACCTGCTCGAGAGCAGAGGCATACAGGTCGTCACGGGATCCAAGATCGTCCAAGTCCAGGCCGGGAGCCTGATGGCATCGGACGGGCGACACTTCGCCTCAGATCGGACTCTTTGGGTCACTCAGGCAGGCGGGGCTCCCTGGCTTGCGCCGACGGGCCTCGCTCTCGATGCCCATGGGTTCATCCGCATCAATCATTATCTTCAAAGCGTGAGCGACCCCGAGATTTTCGCGGCGGGGGACATTGCTTCGTTTGAAGATCGCCCGCTCGAGAAGGCCGGAGTGTTTGCGGTCCGGATGGGTCGACCGCTCGCGCTGAACCTTCGCCTCGCCCTTCGTGGTCAGCCCCTCAGGGCTTACGACCCGCAGCGGCACTGGCTCGCCCTGATCGGGACCGGAGATCAGCATGCGGTTGCATCCCGCGCTGGGTTCAACACCTCCGGACGCTGGGTTTGGCGCTGGAAGGACTGGATCGACCGCCGATTCATGCAGCGCTTCAATGCTCTGCCCAGGATGCAGCAGGTCGCTCGCCATCAGAGTCTGTGGGCTCGGCTGTATGAAGCCATCACCAGCGGTTTACCCGCCGCAGCGCAGACTGCGTCCGCACCATCACGTCTGAGGCTCAGCGGCGAGGAATCGCTGCAAGCGCTATCGGCCATCGCGATGCGCTGCGGGGGGTGCGGCGCGAAGGTCGGGGCGACCGTGCTGTCCCGTGCACTTGCCGAGCTCAGGCCGGTCCAGCGCGACGACGTTCTCGTGGGCCTGCACGCGCCCGACGATGCCGCGGTGCTCAACATCGCACCGCACCAAGCTCTGGTGCACAGCGTCGATTTTTTTCGGGCGTTCATCGACGACCCCTACCTCTTCGGAAGGATCGCCGCCAATCATGCTCTGGGCGATCTGTTCGCAATGGGCGCGACGCCCCAGAGCGCGACGGCGATCGTCACCGTGCCCCCAGGCCTGGAACGCAAGACCGAGGACCTGCTGCGCCAAATGATGCAGGGCGCCCTCGAAGTGCTCAACGAATCGGGCTGTGCGCTCGTGGGAGGCCATACCGGCGAAGGCCAGGAACTCGCACTGGGGTTCGCCGTGAATGGCCTCATCGACCGGACCCTCGCAGGACTGACTCGCAAGGCGGGCATGCAGCCGGGCGACTTGCTGATCCTCACCAAGCCAATCGGAACCGGCACCTTGTTCGCGGCCCACGCCCAGCATGCGGCGCGCGGGCGCTGGATCATTGCGGCCCTTGAAACCATGCAGCAATCGAATCGGCTCGCGGCCGAAATTCTTCGAGCTCATGGGGTACATGCCTGCACGGATCTGACGGGCTTCGGTCTGCTGGGCCATCTGGTCGAAATGACCCGACCCTCCGGCGTGGATGCGACGATCAGCCTGTCTGCACTCCCGTTGCTGGCCGGCGCGACCGACTGCATCCGCGCCGGAATCACGAGTTCCTTGCAGCCCTCAAACCTCAGGCTTCGCCGGGCGATCCGGAACCCGGATCACTTTCGGGAAGACCCACGCTACGCACTGCTCTTTGACCCTCAAACTGCGGGGGGACTGCTTGCCAGCATGCCCTCGGGTCAGGCTGAGGCCTGCCTTGCCGATCTCCGGGCCGCGGGCTATCAGCACAGTGCCTGCATCGGGCGCATCAGCGCCCAACAATCAGCCCTGGAACCGGTGCTGCTGGAAGCCTGAGTTTCGAGCCGTGCCGGACTCAGGCCGGGCCAGCGACCCTCGCCCCTTGAACCCCGTGACGACGCATGGACTCGGCAACGAATCCATTGATCTTCATCCGCTCTACAAAGGCTCGTAGCACCTGAACAGCCGCTTCG
>JBIKVK010000319.1:0-3795 GCA_044356835.1 Burkholderiaceae bacterium | reverse complement strand
TGGCGGTTTCGGCCGAAGAACTTGCAGCTGAACAGTCGAGCTGGAAGGCAAAGAAATTCGTCGATCAGCGCTGACCCATATAGAGCCGCGCGACTCGTTCGTCGCCAATGAGCTTATGCGCTTGATCAGCGATCCGAACCGTGCCTTGTTCCATCACACAGGCGCGGTCGGAAATCGACAGCGCCTTGCGGACGTTCTGTTCGACCATCAGGATGGCCTTGCCCTGATCACGCAGCAACTGAACATTGGCGAACACGTTATCGACCATGCGCGGTGCGAGTCCGATCGAGGGCTCGTCAAGCATGATGACCGCGGGATCCTGGATCAGCGTTCGTGCGATTTCGAGCATGCGCTGCTCTCCGCCTGACAAGGCTCCGGCGAACTGCCCGGATCGCTCGCGAAGAATCGGGAACAGCTCGAGCACTTTTTCGGTGCGCTCGCGAAGCACGGCCGCATCGCGGATGCTGTAGCCGCCCATCTTGAGGTTCTCCTCGACCGTCAGCCGCGGGAATACGCTGCGATGCTGTGGCACATAGGCGATTCCTGCCGAGAGCAGGTGTTCCGATGGGAGATCGCTCACATCCCGATCGCGAAGAAACACCCGGCCGGTTCGGACCGGAACAAGTCCGAACACCGCCCGGATGAGGGTCGACTTGCCGGCCCCGTTATGGCCGATCATGGTCACAATCTCGCCCGCGGCGACGCTCAGTTCGACGCCTTCGACGATCAGGCGCCCCCCATAGCCGGCCGACAGCTGGTGAAGCCGCAGCACCATAGTCATCCGAGATACGCCTCCCGCACCGTCGCGCTCGCCTGAATGGTTTGTGGCGAGCCCCGTTCGAGGAGCTTGCCCTGGTGCATCACAATGATGTCCTGCGCCATCGACATCACGAATTCCATGTTGTGTTCGACCAGGAGGATCACGGTCGGCCGCTCCCGATGCATTGTGCGAATGAAGTGGCCCAGGGTCTGAAGGAGCGACGGATTGACGCCCGCGGCAGGCTCGTCAAGCAGCAGCAGAGAGCACGGTTTGATAAACGTACAGACGATTTCCAGCAGTCGCCTCTGGCCGAAGGAGAGGCTTCCCGCCGGCGCAGTCGCATGATCGGTGAGTCTGACCAGGGCCAGGAGGCGCCGGGCTTCCTCCTCATACATGCGGCGGGTTCGCTCGGATCTTGTGAGCACCTGCCAGAAAGTGGAGGCCAACGCTTTGGGCTGGGCCGCATAAAAAATGTTGTCAAGACAACTTTCTTCCAGCAAAACCCGGCATTCCTGAAAGGTGCGGGCCACGCCGAGCGCTGCGATACGGTGCGATGGCCATGCCGTGATGTTTTGCCCACCGAGCATCACCTGCCCCGAGTCTGGCGGTACCAGTCCCGCGATGCTGTCGAACAGGGTGGTCTTGCCCGCCCCGTTGGGACCGATCAGTCCGTATATCCCTGGCCCCGAAATGTCGAAGCTCACACCGTCCAGCGCGACGATGCCGCCGAAGCGACGCCGGATGTCGCGCACCGAAAGTGGCGTGTGTCCGGTCACGGTTTGTCCTGCGAGGTCGACGACGCCCTTCGTCGTTTAATAAACCGCTCCCAGAGTGCGTCCAGCAGCCCTGCGAGACCCCGAGGGGCGTAAAGGGTGATCAACACAAGAGCGCTTCCAAAAATCACCAGACGCCACTCGTTGGCCATCCTCAGCCACTCGGGCAAACCCACATACAAGAGCGCCCCGAGCGCGGGGCCTGCGAGCGATCCCGCGCCCCCGACGATGACGATGAGCACGGTGTTGATGCTCTCGAGCATTGTGAAGCTCGACGGAGCGGCAACCCGCAGGAAAGACACCTGCAGGACCCCTCCAAAACCGGCCATTGCTGTTCCGATGGCAAAGACGGCCGTCTTGTAGGCCAGGACGTTGACGCCGCGCGCGCGGGCCAGTCGTTCGTCCTGACGGATGGCTGAGAGCGTGCGGCCGAAGTCGGATCGGACCAGCAGGTACTGCACAATGAAAACCCCGATTGCACCGGCGATGGCGACCCAGTAGAAGTTGCGAAGCGGCCCAAAGCTGAAGTGCAGATCACCCATCTGGACGGGAGCCGGTCTAGGAATCCCTGGAAAACCGGCGGCTCCGCGCGTGACATCGTCCCAATTGTTCATGACCGCATGCAGGATGAGGCCCAGAGCGAGAGTGACGATCATGAAGAAATGCCCACGAAACCGGAACAGGAGCAGCCCGACCAGCGCCCCGACGAGACCCGCCGACAATGTGCCCAGCAACAAAGCAGCGCTGAAGGCAACGCCCGCGTCGACCATCAGTACTGCCGCGGTGTAGGCGCCAATGCCCGCAAAGCCCATATGCCCGAGTGAAACCAGGCCGGTGTAGCCCAGCATCAGATTCAGGCCGACCGCCGGGATCACGAGGATGCTGGACAGCACCAGCACATGCAGCAGGTAGGGCTGGCTCGCGCCCCAGAACGGAGCGCTCAGCAGGAGCGCCAGTGGGCACAGCACCCCCAGCAATTGTCCGAAGGCCACCGGCTCAGTCCTCGCCGCGCATCCGTTGGCCGAAGATGCCCTGGGGGCGCAGCAGCAGGATGCCGATCATCACGATGAAGGCAATCGAGTCGCGGTAATCGGTGGGGATGGCGAGCGTCGCCACTGATTCTGCAATGCCCAGGATCAGGCCGCCCAGGACGGCGCCGGTCACGCTCCCCATGCCCCCAAGGAGAATGCCGGCGAGCCCCTTGACGAGCGGTACATCGCCCATTTGTGGAAACACCAGAAACAGCGGACCAATCAAACAACCGCCGAGCGCGGCCAGCATGCAGCCGATCGCGAAGGTGCTCCATTGCACCCGTTCCACCGGGATCCCCACCACGCGCGCAGCTTCCTGGCTCTGACTGGTCGCCCGGATCGCCGTTCCGAAGCGGGTGTACTTGAGAAAGAGGCCCAGTGCCGTGACCAGAGCCAGTGTGATCGCGATGATGCCCAAATGATGGACACTGAAGCGCAGCGCTCCGATGCTCACGTGCATGTCGGTGGTCGCGACCCGCCATTGCAGCGCATTGGCCCCCCACAGTGCGACGATCAGGTTCTCGATCGCGAGGATCAGGCCGAGCGATGCAATGACCTGATTGCGCAGGTTTCCGGTCAGGGGCCTGAAGACTCGCCGCTCGATCAACAGTCCGATCAGGGCGAGCGTCAACATCGACAGGAGTACCGCGAGCAGGTAACTGCCTGTCAGTCGACTGAAGAAAAAATGTCCGAGGTAGCCGCCGAGCGCGAAGAGCACGCCATGGGCAAAATTGACCACGTGCATCACGCCGTAGATCAAAACCATGCCCAGCGCGACCAGCACGTAGATCGACCCCATCATCAGGCCATTGATGACCTGCTCGAGCAGAATCTCAGCCACTGTGACGGCCCCGCTCAGCCCGCGCCGCAATCCGCCTTGGCACGGTCGGGATAGAGAATGCGGCGCCGTCCGTCCGCGCACCACTGGGTGACATAGACATCGGGACTGGCCTGGCCACTCTCATCAAAGCGGATGTTGCCGGTGACCCCGGGATGATCGATCTTGGCCAACGCGTCGCGCAGCGCTTTGCCGGCGCTGACGGTCCCCGCGGCCTTCATCGCGGCGACCGCGACCATCAGGCCATCGTAGGACTGTGCCGCAAAGCCGTGGGCTTCCTCGCCATATCGCGCCTTGTAGCGTTCACTGAAATTGCGGATCCTCGGGATGTTCGCGTTGGGCGGAAAGGCGTTGTACTGGGTCATGCCTTCGAGCCGTTGCGCGTCCAGTCGT
>JBIKVK010000077.1:0-13425 GCA_044356835.1 Burkholderiaceae bacterium | reverse complement strand
CGCCGCTGCGACGCATGGGCATGCTGCCCGCCGGCGTGAGCCTCTGGAGTGTTTCCGCGATGAATGCCGTAACAGAAGATCTGCGCTTCGCTGATGTGAGGGCACCTCTCGATGCCAGTCGCAGGGCAGCGGTGATCGACCGATTGACCCGGGTTCTGCCCGCGCATGGCCTGCTTTACCGCCCCGAAGACACGCGACCCTTCGAGTGCGATGCCCTTTCGGCCTTCAGGCAGCAGCCGCTTGCGGTCGCGCTTGCGGACAACGAGGAACAGGTCTGCGCGGTGCTGCGTGCCTGTCACGAACTCGATGTGCCGGTCGTGCCCCGCGGGGCCGGGACCAGCCTGTCGGGCGGCTCCATGCCCCACGCCTCCGGCGTGGTCCTGTCCCTGTCCAGGCTGTCGCGCATCATCGAGATCGATCCGCGCGAGCGGATCGCCCGTGTGCAGCCGGGGGTCCGCAACCTCGCAATCTCTGAAGCGGCTGCCCCCTTCGGCCTCTACTATGCGCCGGACCCTTCATCCCAGATCGCCTGCTCGATCGGGGGCAACGTCGCCGAGAATTCGGGCGGCGTTCACTGCCTCAAGTACGGCCTCACCGTCCATAACGTGCTCGCCCTCAGGGCCTGGACGATCGAGGGCGAACTGCTTGAGATCGGCGGTTCTGCTCTTGACTCGCCGGGCTTGGATCTTCTCGCTCTACTGACCGGCTCAGAGGGCATGCTCGCGGTCGTCACCGAGATCACGGTCCGTTTGTTACCAAGGCCGCAACTGGCGCGCGCGGTGCTGGTGTCCTTCGATGATGTGGTGAAGGCGGGCGATGCCGTAGCGGCCATCATTGCGGCCGGCATCATTCCGGCCGGCATGGAGATGATGGACCAGAAGACCACGAGGGCCGTCGAGCCCTTCGTGCGGGCCGGCTACGATCTGAATGCCGCGGCCATCCTGATCGTGGAATCTGACGGCACACCCGAAGAAGTCGAGGAGGACATCGAGCGCTTGCGCGCCGTGCTTTCAGGGTGCGGCGCGACAGCCTTCCGGATTTCGGCCAATGAAGCGGAGCGCCTCGCGTTCTGGTCGGGGCGCAAGAACGCCTTTCCGGCCGCAGGCCGGATATCGCCCGACTACTACTGCATGGATGGCACCATTCCGCGCAAGATGATCGGCCGCATGCTCGAAGACATCGCCGAGATGGAAACCCGCTATGGGCTCGGATGCATGAACGTCTTTCACGCGGGTGATGGCAATCTGCATCCTCTGATCCTCTTCGATGCGAATGATCCGGACAGCTGGCGCCGTGCGGAGCTGTTCGGCGCCGAAATCCTGGAGCGCTGCGTCGAATTGGGCGGCACGGTGACGGGCGAGCATGGCGTCGGAGTCGAAAAGCTGTCTTCGATGTGCGTACAGTTTTCGCCCGAGGAGCGCGCGATGTTTTTTGCCGTCAAGCGGGCTTTTGACCCGCCCGGGCTTTTAAACCCGGGCAAGGGCATTCCGACGCTCGCTCGCTGTGCGGAATACGGCCGGATGCATGTGCACCGCGGCCTGTTGCCGCACGCCGAGCTGCCGCGTTTTTGAGCCCCGGTGATGAGTACCTCCCACGAAAACGCGCTCGTTCGTCTACGCGATCGAGTACTGGCCGCGGCGAGCGATCAAACCGCCCTTCGGATCGTGGGTTCCGACAGCAAAGGTTTTTTGGGCCGCACCCCGATCGGCGAGCCGCTCGAGACGGGCGAACTGTCCGGCATCCTCAGTTACGAACCGAGCGAACTCGTGGTGCGTGTGCTGGCCGGTACGCCGCTGGCTGAACTCGATCGTGCGCTCGCGGCGAATCATCAGATGCTCGCCTTTGAGCCTCCGTATTTCGGTCCGAAGGCGACCGTAGGCGGCATGGTCGCCGCGGGGCTCTCCGGCCCGCGCCGCGCTCAGGCGGGAGCGGTGCGCGACCATGTGCTGGGCGTCGGTCTGCTCGACGCCCAGGGGCGTCTGCTCAATTTCGGTGGCCAGGTCATGAAGAACGTCGCCGGCTACGACGTGTCGCGGTTGATCTGCGGCTCGATGGGCGTTCTGGGGTTGATCACCGAGGTTTCGCTCAAGGTGTTGCCCAAGCCCGCTGCTGAACAATCGTTGGTCATCGAGTGTGACCAGGCGCATGCCCTTGATCTGCTGACGCGCTGGAGCGCTGATCCGCTGCCCATTTCGGCAAGCGTCTGGTATGCGGACCGGCTCCTGGTGCGGCTCTCGGGCGCCCGCGCCGCGGTCGATGCAGCCGGCGCACGGTTCCACAGCGAGGCCGGCGCGAAGAGGGTGGCGCCCGAGGAGTCGTCGGCCTCCTGGCAGGCGGTGCGCGAACATCGCTTGTCGATCTTCGATGATCCGGCCCGACCGCTCTGGCGTCTGTCCTTGCCCCAGACCGCACCGGTCGTCGATCTGCCCGGCGAGCTGCTGGTGGAATGGGGAGGCGCTTTGCGTTGGATCGCCACCACCAGCCCAGCCGAGGACGTGCGGGGTCGTGCGCGTCAGCTCGGCGGCAGCGCGATGCTGTTTCGCCACGGAGATCGGGCGGGCGACGTGTTCGGCCCGCTGTCACCCGCGGTCTTTTCGATCCACCGCCGTTTGAAGGCTCAGTTCGACCCCCTCGGGATCTTCAACCCTGGCCGGCTCTACGCCGGACTCTGACCCAGGCTGATCGACGTCATGGAAACCCATCTCGCCCAGTGGCTGCAGGGTACCCCCGAGGGCACCGAAGCCGAAGCGATTCTGCGCCGCTGCGTGCACTGCGGCTTTTGCACCGCCACATGCCCCACCTATCAGTTGCTCGGCGACGAGCGTGACAGCCCCAGAGGCCGCATCTACTTGATCAAGGCGGTGGTCGAGGGCGAGCAACCTGGCCCCTCAACGCGTGATCACCTCGACCGGTGCCTGACTTGCCGAAATTGTGAAACGACTTGTCCTTCGGGCGTGCAATACGGTCGACTGGTGGATATCGGCCGAGAATTGGTCGAACGCCAGGTGAGGCGCCCCGTGCGCAACCGCTGGCTGCGCGCGCTGCTGCGCGAGACTCTCACTCGTCCGGCCGTGTTTGGGCCGGCGATGCGCCTGGGCCAGATGGTACGGCCGGTGTTGCCGGGTGCGCTGCGCGACAAAGTGCCAGAGCGCAGGCCGGCGGGCCCCTGGCCCCTGACGGGACGCCACCGCCGCAGGGTCCTCATGCCGGCCGGATGCGTTCAGCCCTCGATGGCGCCGTCGATCGATGCATCGTGCGCGCGTGTGCTGGATCGATTGGGCATCGAAGTGGTCCGGCCCGCGACCCAGGGCTGCTGCGGAGCGATTCGCCAGCATCTGGCCGATCCGGACGGTGCCCGCGCCGAGGCACGCCGCAATATCGAGGCCTGGTGGCCACTGATCGAGAGCGGGCTCGAGGCCATCCTGATCAACGCCTCAGGTTGCGCGGTCATGATCAAGGACTATGCGCATGTGCTGCGCGACGACCCGCAGTGGGCCGACCGCGCAGCGCAGGTGGTCGAGCTGGTGCGTGACATTTCGGAATGGCTCCCGGCCGAACTCGAGCGTCAGTGGGCTCAGCACGGCCTGCCTGATCCCGACCCAACCAGCGTCCGCGCGGTGGCTTTCCACCCGCCCTGCACGCTGCAGCACGGCCAGCAACAGCGCGGGGCGGTCGAGCGGGTGCTGGTCAAGCTCGGAGCCGAACTGCAGGCCGTGACCGATGTGCACCTGTGTTGCGGATCTGCCGGCACTTACTCGGTGCTGCAACCGGAGTTGTCGAGCGCCCTGCGTGCGCGCAAGCTCGACAGCCTTCAGGCGGCCGACCCGTCGATCATTCTGTCGGCCAACATCGGCTGCATCGTCCATCTGCAGGCGGGTACCCAAACTCCCGTGCGGCACTGGGTCGAATGGATCGATGCCTTGGGCGATGCGGTCGTCAGTCGACCGGCCATCGCCTGAACCTGCTGCGGCGGATTATTCGACCGCCTTGACCATGTCCTCGACGACCTTCTTTGCATCGCCAAACACCATCATCGTCCGGTCCATGTAGAAGAGCTCGTTGTCGAGGCCTGCGTACCCGGAGGCCATCGAACGCTTGTTGACAATGACCTGACGGGCCTTGTGCGCTTCGAGGATCGGCATGCCGGCAATCGGCGACTTGGGGTCCTTGGCGGCCGGATTGACGACATCGTTGGCGCCCAATACGAGCACCACGTCGGTATCGCCGAATTCGGAGTTGATGTCTTCCATCTCGAAGACCTGGTCATACGGAACTTCCGCCTCGGCGAGGAGAACGTTCATGTGACCGGGCATGCGGCCCGCGACCGGGTGAATGGCATATTTCACCGAAATGCCACGGGCAATCAGTTTGTCGGTGAGTTCCTTGAGCGGGTGCTGGGCGCGTGCGACCGCTAGTCCGTAGCCGGGCACGATGATTACGGTCTCGGCGTTCGACAGGAGGAAGGCTGCGTCATCGGGCGAGCCGGACTTTACCGGCCGTTGAGCCTGAGGGCCGCCCGTAGCCGCAGCGGCCTCGCCACCGAATCCCCCCAGGATGACATTGAAGAACGACCGGTTCATCGCCTTGCACATGATGTAAGACAGGATGGCCCCGGATGAGCCCACGAGCGAGCCGGCAATGATCAACATCGAGTTATTCAAGGAGAAACCGATACCCGCAGCCGCCCAGCCCGAGTAGCTGTTCAACATCGAAACCACAACCGGCATGTCCGCACCGCCGATCGGGATGATGATCAGCACCCCCAGCACGAATGCGATCAGGGTCATCAGAGCAAACGGCCCCCACTGCTCGGTGGCTGCAAACCAGAGGCCCAGGGCGAGCATCACGATCGCCAGTGCGAGGTTCAGCATGTGCTGACCGGGGAACACGACGGGGGCACCCTGGAACAAACGGAACTTGTACTTGCCCGAGAGCTTGCCGAAGGCGATCACCGATCCTGAGAAAGTGATGGCGCCGACGAAGGTACCGATGAACAATTCAATCCGGTTGCCGAGCGGGATAGGCTTACCCTTTTCGACAATGTTGAACGCCCAGGGCTCGGCGACCGCTGCAATGGCGATGAACACCGCAGCCAGGCCGATCATCGAGTGCATGAAGGCGACGAGCTCGGGCATCTTGGTCATCTCGACCTTTTTCGCCATGATCGTGCCGATGGTGCCACCGACCAGCAGACCGAAAATCACCCAAGCCATGCCGCCGGTCGCAAGCTCGGGGCGCAGCATGTAGATCAGCCCGACGGTCGTCGCGATGGCAATGGCCATTCCGACCATGCCGAAGGTGTTGCCGATGCGGGAGGTCGAGGGATGGGAAAGACCCTTCAGCGCCTGGATGAAGAAAACCGACGCCACCAGGTAAAGCAGTACGACGAGATTCATGCTCATGTTGTCATGCCTCTCAGTGCTTGGCCGGGGAGCCGGACTTGGGCTCTTTTTTCTTGAACATCTCGAGCATCCGGCGAGTGACCAGGAACCCGCCGAACACATTGACTGCGGCGAGCGCCACTGCGAGCACACCCATGACCTTGCCCAGCCCCGTTTCGGTGAGCGCGGCCGCCAGCATTGCCCCGACGATGATGATGGCCGACACGGCATTCGTTACGGCCATCAGCGGTGTGTGAAGGGCAGGGGTCACGTTCCAGACCACGTGGTAGCCGACGTAAATCGCCAGCACGAAGATGATCAGGTTGACGATGGTGGGGTTGATCGCTTCCATCTGTTCAGCTCCGCGCGATTTGGCCGTCCCGGGTCATCAGGCAGGCCTTGACGATATCGTCTTCGAGATTGATCGACAGACGCCCTTCCTTGTCGATCACCAGCTTGAGAAAATCGAGCACGTTGCGCGCGTAGAGCGCAGAAGCGTCGGCCGGCACAGTCGCCGGAAGGTTGGGCTGGCCGATCAGCGTGACGCCGTGCTTCACCACGGTGGCGCCCGCTTCGCTGATGGCACAATTGCCGCCTTGCTCGACCGCCATGTCGAGAATGACCGAGCCGGGCTTCATCGACTGGACCATCTCTTCGCTGATCAACAGGGGCGCCTTGCGTCCCGGGATCAGGGCGGTGGTGATGACGATGTCGGCCTGCTTCATGCGCTCGGCCACTGCCGCCGACTGGCGCTTCATCCAGCTCTCGGGCATGGGGCGAGCGTAGCCACCCACGCCTTTGGCGATTTCGCGCTCCTCGTCGGTTTCGTAGGGCACGTCAACGAATTTTGCGCCGAGCGACTCGATCTGTTCCTTGACCGCCGGTCGCACATCGGACGCCTCGATCACCGCGCCCAGCCGCTTGGCGGTCGCAATGGCCTGCAGACCGGCGACGCCCGCGCCGAGGATCAATACCCGAGCCGCCTTGACGGTGCCTGCGGCCGTCATCAGCATCGGCATCATGCGACCGTAGGCCGCCGCGGCAAGCAGCACGGCCTTGTAGCCTGCAATGTTGGCCTGAGAGGACAGGACGTCCATGCTTTGTGCCCGCGTGGTCCGGGGCGCGGCCTCGAGGGCGAAGGAGGTGACGCCCGCCTGGGCCAAAGCGTCCAGGCCCTCGCGATCAAATGGATTGAGCATGCCGACCAGCGTTGCGCCTCGCTGCATCCGGGCAAGTTCCTGAGCCTGGGGTGCCCGTACTTTCAGCACCAACTCCGCGCCCAGCGCCTCGTCCGCCCCGCCGAGGGTCGCGCCCGCAGCGACGCAGGCCTCATCGGTCTGGGCCGCGCGCACGCCGGCCCCCCGTTCAACGATGACCTGATGACCGGAGGCGACCAGCTTCTTGATGGTTTCTGCCGTGGCGGCGACTCGCGTCTCTCCGGAGCGAGTCTCGGCGGGTACGCCGATACGCATGCGACCTCCCTTGGGGGATATGGGGTATGTCGAGGGAGCGCGGATTCTATATCAGGGGTGACGGGCCGGGATTCAAAGGCTAGAATTTAGGGTTTTTCTTTCTCCAATGCGCGAGTTCAAACCCAGCGTCACGGTGGCCGCCGTGGTGTTTGACCATGGAAAGTTTCTTCTTGTCGAGGAAGAGACCGTCGCAGGGATTCGCCTCAACCAGCCGGCAGGCCATCTCGAGTCCGGAGAATCGCTCGTCGCGGCGGTCGTTCGGGAGGCGCTCGAGGAGACGGCCCATCACGTCGAGGCGCACGCCCTGATCGGCGTCTATCTGTCGCGTTTCAACCATCCGGAGAGCCGCACCGACGTCACCTATCTGCGGTTTGCTTTTGCCTGTCGCCTGGCCGATCGGCCAGGCGGTGCTTTGGAAGCCCACCGGCCCCTCGATGCCGGAATCATCCGGACCCACTGGCTTGATGCCGAGGAGATTCGGTCGCGCCAGGCCCTGCATCGAAGCGAACTCGTCATGCGTGTCGTGGACGATTTCGCGGCTGGTCGCCGGTACCCCCTCTCGGTGCTCTGGTCGGGGGCGGGGCTCGTCCCATGAATCGGACGCGCGGTCGAGGCGAGCGTGTGGTGGTGGGCCTCTCGGGAGGGGTGGACTCTTCCGTCGCCGCCTGGTTTTTGAAGGAGCAGGGTTACGAAGTCATCGGGCTGTTCATGAAGAACTGGGAAGACGATGATGACGATGAGTACTGCTCAAGCCGACAGGACTGGCTCGACGCAGCCAGTGTCGCAGATGTGCTTGGCATCGACATCGAAGCAGTCAACTTCGCGGCGGAGTATCGCGAACGGGTGTTTTCATCATTTCTGTCCGAATATCAGGCCGGCCGAACGCCCAACCCGGACATCCTGTGCAACAGCGAGATCAAGTTCAAGGCGTTCCTCGACCATGCGATGCGATTGGGCGCCGACCGAATCGCGACCGGGCATTACGCCCGCGTTCGCGCGAGCGAGACCGGCGCCGCTCGCCCGCGCTATGAATTGTTACGCGGGCTCGACCGCAGCAAGGATCAGAGCTATTTTCTGCATCGCCTCGATCAGGGCCAACTGTCCCGCGCGCTGTTTCCGGTCGGGGAGCTCGAGAAGACCGAAGTGCGGGCCATCGCAGCGCGGCTCGGATTGCACAATGCGGCAAAGAAGGACTCCACCGGAATCTGCTTCATCGGTGAGCGCCCGTTTCGCGAGTTTCTCAATCGCTACCTGCCCACCCGACCTGGGCCGATTTTCGATGAGTCGGGTCGAGTGATCGGCGAACACATCGGGCTCGCGTTTTACACGCTCGGTCAGCGAAAAGGCATCGGATTGGGCGGGGCTCGCGGCGGTCGCGGCGAGCCATGGTTCGTGGCCCGCAAGGACCTCGCGGCCAATGCCTTGTATGTGGTCCAGGGGCACGATCACCCCTGGCTCACCGCCGCGACCTTGGTCGCGGACTCGGCGCACTGGATTTCTGGGGCTTGGCCTCGTGGGAGCGCTCATCTGACGGCCAAGACGCGCTATCGACAGGCAGACGCCGCGTGCAGCCTCACCCCCGCGGGCGACGGTGCCTTCGAACTCCGATTCGATGCGCCCCAGTGGGCCGTGACGCCGGGCCAGAGCGCCGTTCTCTATTGCGGCGAGGTCTGCCTCGGAGGCGGCGTGATCGTATCGTCTGAGCGGGCGCCTGCGGCCCCCAAGCTGCCGGCCGAAGTGTAAGCCCAGGTTGACGATTGCCTCTGTGCGGTCATAATCGCAGCTGTCGAGATTTTCGGATCGATTGCCAAGTGAACGAGTGGCTCCCCGGCGCCTGGGTGCTGGATGTTGTGCTGGCCGGACTGGTAGTGGAGGGGCTTGTGCTGGGGTGGCTGCACCGCCACTGGCGCATCGGCCCCGCCCCGGCCGATGTCGCTGCGGGTCTCGCTGCGGGGTTCGCTTTGATGCTGGCCCTGCGCCTGAATGTGCCGGAACGCCTGGATGGCCCCACCCTGATCCTTCTCGCAGGTTCAGGCGTTTTGCATCTGTTCGATCTGGCGCGCCGCTGGCCGCGCGCCCTCCGTGTGCGCCAGGAGGCGCTTGCCGAATGAACACCGTTGCGCGTCCCGTCTATCCGTTTACTGCCTTGGTCGGGCAGCAGGAGATGCAGCGAGGCCTGCTGATCGCGGCGGTCGATCCCCTGATCGGTGGCGTTCTCATCCTCGGGGATCGGGGCACGGGCAAGTCCACTGCGGTCCGTGCGCTGGCATCGGTGTTGCCCCCGATTCGCGCCGTCGATGGCTGTGCCTACCAGTGCGCACCCGAGGCTCGGGCAGGGCTCTGCGCCCGCTGCTCGGGCGAGGCGCCGACCCCCCGCGCCCGTGCGATCGATCGCCCGGTGCCCGTGGTCGACCTGCCGCTGGGCGCAACCGAGGACCGCATCCTGGGGGCGCTCGATCTCGAGCGGTTGATGGTGTCCGGTGAGAAGGCCTTTGAGCCGGGGCTGCTGGCGCGCGCCAATCGCGGTTTTCTTTATATCGACGAGGTGAATCTGCTCGAGGATCACCTGGTCGACCTGCTGATCGACGTTGCGGCCTCGGGTGAAAATCGCATCGAGCGAGAGAGCCTGAGCATCGTTCACCCCTCGCGTTTCGTTCTGGTGGGAAGCGGCAATCCCGAGGAGGGGGAGCTGCGCCCGCAACTGCTCGACCGTTTTGGTCTGGCTGTCGAGGTGAGGACCCCCCAGGATCTGGGCGAGCGCCTGGAGGTGCTGCGCCGGCGCGAAGCCTTCGAGCGCGACCCGGTCGCGTTTCTGGCCGCCCATGCAAAGGCCCAGGCGGCTTTGTCGCGACGCCTGGTCCGGGCTCGCAAGCAGGTGAGCGATGTGACACTGTCCGATCCCCTGCTGATGAAGGCGACCGAACTGTGTCGCACACTGGGCACGGACGGCCTGCGGGGTGAGCTCAGCCTGATGCGGGCCGCCAAGGCCTCGGCCGCCCTGGACGGTCGTCGCGAGGCCAGCCTGGACGACCTCCGGTCGGTCGCGCCGATGGCGTTGCGCCACCGCTTGCGACGCGATCCGCTGGACGAAACGGATGCCTCCGCGCGGGTTACGCGTGCCATGGAAGAGGCGTTGATCGACGGATGAGTGCCATGGCGGGCACCCCCCATCGCGCCGCCGATGATCTGGCGGCCGCACTGCTCGTTTTTTCGACTCATCCGGATACGCTGAGCGCGGTGGTCGTGCGTGCCTGGGCGGGCCCGCGTCGCTCGCGTCTTCTGGAGTTGCTGCGGCTCCGTCTGTGCGCATTGGGACAGCGTAATGGCTCGGCCGCGTCCTCGCTGTCCCGCGGCTGGCTGTCCTTGCCCCATCACGCCGCCCCAGAACATCTTGAGTCTGGCCTAGACATCGGCCTGAGTCTCTCTAGCGGTCGGCCCGTCCGCCGGCCTGGCCTCCTCGACCGGGACATCGCTCCGGTCATCGTCGTGCCGATGGCCGAGCGTTTGACCCTAGGACTCGCCACCGCGCTCGCGGATGCACTCGATCAGCGTCGCGCGTGCCTGATCCTCCTGGATGAATCCCTGGAGGACGAGCCTCGTCCCTGGGCGGGACTGCTTGACCGGATGGCAATGACGATCGACCTGCGTGACGAATCGCTGTTTGCCGACGTGTTGGCCGCGCTTGAGCACGTGATGCCCATGGCCGCCGAGGCCGAGCGTGAGGTGTCCCAGCCTCGGCTCTCTGATGAGCAGGAGGAAACACTGACCGGAGCGGCCGTGATGCTCGATGTGGCCTCGTCGCGTCCGCTCACCCATGCTGCTGCAGTGGCACGGGCCTGCGCGGTGCAGCGTGCCGACCCGGTCGTTGGCGCGGACGACATTGCGCTCGCCATCCGCCTGGCACTGGTGCCCCATGCGCGGAGGCTTCCTCAATTCAATCAGTCGGCCGATGATGCACCGGCGCCCGATGAGGCGCTGTCGCCCGATACGGCGTCCGATCCCGCGAACGAGGCTCCGTCCCCGGCGCCTGAGCACGGCCCCGAGGATGACCCGTCCCAGGATTCGCCCGAGTCCGCTTTACCCGATGGGGCCGCCGAGCGACTGGTCGAGGCTGCTCTCGCCACTTTGCCGCCCGAAGTGCTCGCCGATCTCGCGGGCCGCGCGGGTCGGCGCACCGGGTCCAGCTCCGCGGCCGGCGCCGGGCAGCTGAGCTCGAAAGGCCGGGGTCGTGGCCGTTCGATCGGGGCGCGTCGTGGTCTGCCCCAGGGGGGCGCCCGTGTGCATCTCTTCGCGACGCTGCGCGCGGCCATGCCCTGGCAGCGCTGGCGTGAGCGCGTGGCACGGATGCGTTCCGAGCCTTTGTCCTCTGCGAGCGGCCCCCGCCTGCGACTGAGCAAGGATGACCTGCATATCCATCGTGAAGTTCACCGCCGGGGAACGACAACCTTGTTTGTGGTCGATGCGTCGGGATCCACCGCACTGCAGCGGCTGAACGAGGCCAAGGGTGCGGTCGAGCTGCTCCTTGCCGACTGCTATGTGCGTCGCGACCGGGTCGCCCTGATCTGCTTCCGCGGGAGAGGCGCTGAAATGTTGCTCGCGCCGACGCGATCGCTCGTCGCGGCCCGCAGGGCGCTGAGCGCTTTGCCGGGGGGCGGGGGCAGCCCGGTGGCCGCCGGGCTGGAACTGGCGTTGCGGGTGGCCTCCGGCGTGGGTCGAGCGGGCGACGACACGCAGCTCGTGGTGCTGACCGATGGACGGGCCAATCTGACGCGCGACGGTCGCCCGGGTCGGGAAGAGGCGGCGCGCGATGCCCAGGCGATGGCCCGCGAGCTTTCCCGTGTGGCCACTCACCGGGTTCTGATCGATACATCGCTTCGCCCTGAACCGGCAGCGCAGCGCCTTGCCGAGGCGCTCTCGGCCCGTTACTGTCCGATGCCTTTTGCTCGCGCTCAGGCGATTCGCTCAGCCATCGGCTGAGCGCGGCGTCGCAGCATTCGCTGCCTGACTCGTTGCGAGAAGCTGCTTGATGTGATTTGCGACCAGTTCGGGTCGCGACTCGGGCAGCAGATGCCCGCCCCGACAGCCCTCCAGTTCGGCTTGGGGCAGGTGTCTCGACAGGATGTCGCGAAGCGCGCCGGCTGGAATCCAGGGGTCATCATCTGCAATCAGAAAGTGGCTTGGGCAGGCCAGGCCCGACAGGCGTGCCAATAGATCAGGCAGGCGTGTGGCCGTCATGAAGTCGACGGCGCCGCGCACGTGGGCGCGCGACTTCAGCAGTTGTCGGTAACGCTCGCGCTGGGCCGGCGCGATGGTCGAGCCGGTCGATGCGAGCAGCCGATCGGTCAGACCCGTCGTGCGGGCGAGTAACGCTGCTGCCGCAATGCTCGGTGTCGAGCCGACCAGGGGTGCGAGCAGAGGGCCCAGCATCGTCGTGTAAAGCGGTGGCGGTGGCACCAAAGAAGGCGCGATGCCCAGCACGGTGCCCACGATGAGCCCTCGCGCTCCGGTGCGCGATGGGGCCTGCGCGCCGCCGGCCCGTCGTGATCCGTCGCCCGATGCGCCGTGACAGCCGGCGGGCGAGCCCAAGGCGAGCGCAAGCGCGATGGCCGCCCCTGCGGAATGACCGGCCACGACATCGACCTTGTTGTAGCCGAGGCCATGGAGCAGTTCAGCGAGATCGGCTGCCATGTCCTCGATGCCGTGCCGGGAGTGGCGATGGCAACGGCTCGCCCCGTGGCCCGGGAGATCGGGCACCAGAACGCCGACCTCGGGGTCCAGGCGTTCGAGCAGTGGCTGCCAGCAATGGCTGGATCCTGCCGTGCCGTGGAGCAGCAAGAGGCTCAAGGTCCCAGGGCAAGGCGGATCGGTCCTGCTCCGGCCCAGTGGCGACGCACCGCTGGGATCCGCTGCGTCCGCCGGGAAAAATGCCGGCCGTCGACTCGCCGCCCGGGCCAGGCCGTGCCAATGACGGTCTTGCCCGCTCAGCTCGAAGGCCTCGATGGGGTTCGGGTGCGCCGATGGCGACGCTTGACTTGACGGTTGCAAGTGTCTAAGGTGATTGTCACAAGGAATGACAAGTGTACGTGACACTGATGGCTGTCTGCCCGTGGTGTTCCCCCTCGCCTCTCCGGAGTCCGGCATGACTTTGCTGCCCCGCATCGAACACGCGCTCGAAGCCAACCTCACGGTCGGCATGGCCGGGGGGCCGCCCCGCCTCGGACAGGCGATCCGTCACGCGGTGTTTCCCGGGGGCGCACGCATCCGACCGCAACTCTGCCTCGCCGTGGCGTTGGCCTGCGGCGACGATGCGCCGCGCCTCTCAGAGGGATTGGCCGTTGCACTTGAACTGATGCATTGCGCCTCCCTCGTTCACGACGACCTGCCCTGCTTCGATAATGCCGATCTACGCCGCGGCTGTCCGTCCGTCCACAAGGCCTGGGGCGAGCGGCTGGCGGTTCTGGCGGGCGACGCGCTGATCGTCATGGCCTTCCGCTCGATCACTCAAAGTGCAAGCGGTCGACTCGACCGCTTGCCCGCCGTGCTGGCTTGGCTCGATGAAAGCGTGGGCCCTC
>JBIKVK010000318.1:0-3827 GCA_044356835.1 Burkholderiaceae bacterium | reverse complement strand
CTGCCGATCGGGTGCAGCCATGAGATTCGGACGCTTATCACTGACCGCAAGCGAGATCGGCAGCCGATGGATCATCGCCGCCCTGCTGACGATTCTGATGGCCCTGCCCGACTCGTCATGGAGGCTCATGTCGGTCGCCTCTGCCTCTTCAGTCTCTGCGGACCGTGCCGATTTGGATCCAACTGTTCTGTTCGAGCTCCCCTCCGAATTCGATCAGAGGCGAGTGTTCACCCATGGACGGGTCGCAGGGCAGCAGGCCAGCGTCACTGCGATCACCTCCGGGCTCACGCCTGAGGCGGCCGTCCGCCGGGTCGCTGACCTTTGGCGCGCAATTCCGGGGGCATGGGTGATCGAACATCGACAGGGCGAGTGGCTGATGGCCTCGCGCCTCATGTCGAACCAACTCGAGATCGTGCAGTTTCGTTCGGCGCTTGCGACGGCCGACGGGTTTCTGACCGTCTGGCGTGTGGTGTCCGGCGCTGCCCCATCCCCTGTGTTGGCCCTCGTGCCGCAAGGACTGAGACATGGCGGCTCGATCGATTTTTCCGAGGGGACCCGGCGAATCTCCAGTCTGACGGTCGATTCGGATGCGCCGGCGCAACGCACCCAAGGTCTGATCACCCGGCATCTTCGATCCTTGGGGTTCTCGGATGTGGTCCGTTCGTTCCCCGAAAGCCTACAGACGCACGACGGTCCTTCACTTTGGCGATTCGAGGCCCGCAATCGGGATCTGACCATTCTGGCCAGGGACCACGAGCGCGGGTCCCGATTCATATTCACCTTGTCGGAGGTTCGGCCATGAATACCCCTTCCAGCAGGCCCCTTCGCTCGGGCTGGACCGCGACGCTCCGATGGGCGGGGCTTGTCGGGATGCTCGTGGCGTCGGGCTGCATCACGATTCTCGGTGCGCGGAACTACATCGAACGCGAGATTGACCGACACCGGGATTTGGTCAAGCCAGCGTCTGTGCCGACGGTCAGCGTGGTCGTCGCGAAGTACGGGCTCGAGCGGGGTGAGGTCATTGGGACGGACAATATGGCGATCCGACCCGTTCCGGCCGAGTTTCTGCCCAGTTCGGCCATCCAGCCCAACCAGTTTGATGCCTTGGCGGGCATGCGGTTGGCGAGGGCTCTGCGTAGCGGTGAGCCGCTGTTACGAGAGGCGCTGGCTGACCCAGTGCCCGAGCCATTGTCCGCGCGGCTTGCACCGGGCCGACGCGCAGTCACCCTCAACGCCGATGAAATCAATTCCGTATCTGGCCTGTTGCGCCCGGGTGACCGGATCGATCTGCTCCTCAGTGCTCGCGATCCCCAGGCGGGGCAGGGCAGCGGCGATCTCACCCGCCCCCTGCTCCAAGACGTCCGCATTCTGGCCACGGGAAGTCAGCTCGACGGCCGGCGGCCTGGGACAGGCGGCGCATCAGCCTTTGGCACCCTCACCGTCGAAGTCAGTCCGGATCAGGCCAAAGAGCTGGTGCTGGCCCAGCGGGGGGGGCGACTGACTGCCATGCTGCGAGGTCCTGACGACCGCATGAGTATTGGTTCCAGGCCGCTGCAGTTTGCCGATCTGCTCGGGGTGGCCAAGCCTGCTCCGGCAGCCGTTTCGCCTGCGCCTCGCCCGGCCACCGAAATGATCGTAGGAGGAATGGGGCGCTCGGCCGCGGCTGCTCCTGAGCCCGTTTCACCGCCGCGCGCCGGCAGGCTGGCCGAGCAGCTCGCCGGCCGGCCCCCGGGCGGCTCCGAGTCAGGCTTCGCGCCGTCTGCGCTCGTTGGTGACGCCGGCCCTGGCCCTCACACCAGCGCCGCCCCCGCCAGCGCGACCGCAGTCGCTCGAGGCGCGGAGCGTTCCTGGGGCAGTGGCCTACCGGTCGCGGCCGAGCCGCACCTGATTCGTTGAAGGAGACAGGGTCATGTCGATTCACGCATCGATCTCTTCATCCAGTCCACCCATCCGGTGCAGCGCCCCTCAAGGCGGAACTGAACGAGCCTCGGCGAGATTGACTGGGCTGAACTTCTCCCCACGGCCCTCTTCATTCGTGTGCCGGTGGGCACGCTTTGCCGTGGTTGGCCTGGCTTTGCCGCTTGCTCAGGCTCAGGCGGCAACCGGACCGTCGGCGGCCGTCCCGATCGAAACCCTGGCGCATGCCGATACCCGTTCACCCGCCCTGCACGATGTCCCCACTGCGATCTCCCTCTACGTAGGCCAGGCGCATCTCATCCGTGAAGGCCCGCTGCGCCGGATCGCAGTGGGCAATGGTCGTGTGCTGCAGGCCACGTCGATCGATGAACGGCAGCTGCTGCTGATTCCCGAAGCGCCGGGGCAGAGCACGGTTCATATCTGGCGTCAGGATGGGGGCGAGCGCAGCTTCGTTGTCACCGTGATACCCGCCGATGCTGGGCGATTGCTCACCGAGATTCGGGCGCTGCTGGGTGATCAGCCCAACCTGTCGACCCGGGTGGTGGGCGACAAGGTCGTGATCGAGGGTGACAGCGTGTCCGACGAGCAGGCTCACCGGCTGGCGCAGGTCGCCGGGCGCTACCCGCAGATCGTTAACCTCGTCAGCCGGGTGGGACTCGAACGCATGATCGAGATGGACGTCCGGATGGTCGAGGTGCGGCGCGATGCATTGCAAAACCTGGGGGTGAAGTGGCAGGGCCCGATGCAGGGGCCAAGCGTCGGCCTGATCGGCGACTTGAAGCGCAGCCCGGCCTTTCAGCCCGGAGGTGCGGCAGAGGCGGCAGGTCAGGCCTTGCGGTCTTCGGTGGCACCCTTCTCGAGCGCGGTCGGCATTGCCACTTCGATCAGTTCGATGATCAATCTGCTGGTCCAGAATGGTGATGCAGTGATACTCGCCGAGCCCCGACTTGCTTGCCGAAGCGGTGGATCGGCCAGGTTTGTGGCCGGGGGCGAGTTGCCCATTCCGTATTCGGGTGGGTTCGGTTCAAGCTCCATCGCCTTCAAGGAGTACGGCATCCGCTTTGACGTCTCTCCGGTCGCCGGAGCGAACGGAGTGATTGCTGCGCGTCTTGCGACCGAAATCTCGGCAGTTGACTTTGAGGTTCAGGTCAACAATGTGCCGGGCATCACCAAGAGGCGCGCCGAAACCGAAGTCAATTTGCGTGAGCACCAGACCTTGGTGATTGCCGGCTTGTTGTCTGAGGAAACATCCCGCAATGTAGACCGACTCCCGGCCCTAGGCGATCTTCCCGTGCTGGGTCGCTTATTCCGCTCCCGCCTGTATCGCGATCGAAAGACCGAGCTCGTCGTCTTTGTCACACCACGGTTCGTCAACTCGGACCCTCATGTCGCTCGAGCTCAGGCCCTCGAGATGCGAAACGAAGCCACGGCACAGCGCCGGCAACTTTTGATGGTGGATTGAATGCTGACCCTGTCGATCGAACATGCCGACGGACAGCTCCAGGCTGTCCAAATCCATCGATTTCCGTGCGTGATCGGCCGCGCCGACTCAGCCGATCTCGTGTTGGGAGGGTGGCGTGTCGCGCGCATTCATGCGCGCCTCGAGCGTGGCGATTCCGGCTACCGTCTGATCGATTGTGGCAGCCTTTCCGGAACATGGGTCAATAGCGAACGAATTGCCGAGTTCGGACCCCTCGGCGAAGACGATGAAATTGCCATTGGGCCCTACCGACTGCGCTGTCTTGGCGGGCATGACCGAAGCGATGCAACGGTCTGCGGGCCAGGCGCCGAAGATTCGCGCATTTCGACCCGCTCAGGTCCCCAGTCTGCAGATCAGGATCGTCCGCAGTCCGACGCCCCTCAGGCGTTGCGCAGACTCCTTCACCGGAAACTACTCATCGGGCTGGAGC
>JBIKVK010000316.1:0-3841 GCA_044356835.1 Burkholderiaceae bacterium | reverse complement strand
ACGGGCGATGAGGAGACCGGCGATGGTATCGCCCTCGGTACCGGTGGGTTCACGCTTGAGGCCGACATGGCGACGACCGTAAGCACCGTGGGTGGCGGCACGCTCTCCTACTCGGTATCGGACGGCATCGTGACGGTGACCAAAGTGGGTGGTGCATCGCTCGCAGAGTACATCGAAGTCATCTTCAAAGATGTCCTTAGCGCGAACGAGTCCGTCGCCTTCGAGGTTGGTGGCACCACATACTTGGCCTTGGGAGACGCGAACCCCATTTACAACGTCGCTACCGACTTGATCGTCGGGCTTACGGGTATCGATGCGGTAAGCGTGTCGCTGTCGGAAGGCTTCCTCTACGTCGAAGGGCCGGCAGTGGCCTGACGACCTTGGCTGGGGCCGGTCCTTAAGGGACACACGAACAAAGCCCCCGGATCACTCCGGGGGCTTTTCTCTCTGCCCGGACACGCGCCGTTCGGCGCGCAGCGCCCGATGCAGGTTCCGTGGCGCCCGTCAATCTCGCAGGTCCCGAAGGTCGTCATGCTGGACAGATCTCGACCAACGCCCTCATACGAGTTTAGCGCAACATGACCACCGACTGGACACACGGCTACAGGACAGACATCGACTATACCTATGGCTACTACGGCGAACTCAATCCTCTGCGTGCGCGCATCCCGCTCTTGAATCGCGGGCTTTCCCTGCCCGAGACGTTCAATTCCTGCGAACTGGGCTTCGGACAGGGTATTTCCGTCAATATACATGCGGCCGCCTCGACCTCGGCCTGGTACGGCACGGATTTCAATCCCTCGCAGGCAGCTTCGGCCAGGGATATTTGCTCCGCGGCGGGTTCGGGCGCGAAACTCTATGACGAGTCTTTCTCAGATTTCTGCGTGAGGGACGATCTGCCTGAATTCGACTTCATCGGATTGCATGGCATCTGGACGTGGATTTCAGACGAGAACCGCGCGATCATCGTCGAGTTCATCCGGAAAAAACTGAAGCTCGGCGGGGTGCTCTACATCTCGTACAACACGCTTCCCGGATGGGCGGTGTTCTCTTCCATGCGCCATATCATGCGCGAGCATGCGGAGGTTCTCGGCGCCGAGGGTCGTGGCATTCTGAGCCGCATGAACGGCGCCATCGACTTTGCCGAAAGACTGGTCGCCATCAATCCTGCATTCGTGAGGGCGAATCCCCAGGTTCCCGAGCGGCTGAAGAAGATGAAGGAACACAACAGGCATTACGTCGCGCATGAGTATTTCAACGAACATTTCTATCCGATGCACTTCTCGTCGTTCTCCGCCTTGCTTGAGCCCGCGAAGCTGCAATACGCCTGCTCGGCGCATCCCCTCGACCACATCGACGCGCTGAATCTCTCGGCCGAGCAGCAGCAGCTCCTCAGGGATATCCCCGATCCGATGTTCCGCGAGAGTGTGCGGGACTTCATCACGAACCAGCAGTTCCGCAGGGATTTCTGGGTGAAGGGGGCCCGCAGGCTCAGCGGGCTCGACCAGGCCGAGGCGCTTCGCCGCGAGCGCGTGGTCCTGACCGCCGACCGCGAGGACGTCTCGCTCAAGGTCACCGGTTCGCTCGGGGAGGCGAACATGAGCGAGGCCGTCTACGGTCCGTTCCTCGATGCGCTCTCCGACCACAAGCCCAAGTCGCTCGGTCAGATCGAGCAGGCGCTGAAAGGCAAGGAAATCAACTTCCCCCAGATCCTTCAGGCGGCGATGGTCCTGAGCGGGGCCGGCCACCTTTCGGCGGCGCAGGACGATGGCGTGATCGGCAAGGCCAGAAAGCAGACCGACCGCCTCAACGCCCATTTGTGCCAGAAGGCTCGCGGCAGCGGCGACATCTCCTTCCTCGCGAGCCCGGTCACCGGCGGCGGCATAGCGGTTTCCCGCTTTCAGCAGATCTTCATCGCCGCGATCGCGCAGGGCAGAAAACAGCCTCAGGAATGGGCGCAGATGGCGTGGGATCTGCTTGCGGCGCAGGGGCAGCGGATCATCAAGGACGGCAAGACCGTCGACTCGCCCGACGATAACCTCGCCGAACTGCAGAGCCAGGCAAAGGCTTTCGCCGAAAAGCGCCTCGCGGTGCTGAAGGCCTTGCAGGTCGTCTGACGCAAGCTGATCGAGCGAAAGGCGCAGGGGAAATTCGGTTGGAGACGAGCATGGACCATAATGATCGATTTCTGTCCTTGCGGCAGTTTCGTGTCCTTGGCGCCATGTTCGCCTTTTGGCTGGTTACTGGGCATCCCACCGGGACATTCGCGCAGGAGAACGCCCAGAATGCGCCCGGTGCAGAGGCGGCTGTATCGCGCGTGCATCCGCTCGCAGGCTATTTCACCGAAATGGGGCTGCTTTCCTGTGTCGTCAGGGCGGATCAACTCGGAACGTTTCTGGGCGGACGCGGGCAAGGGCAGAGCTTTGTCGTGACCAAGGCGAGCGATAATCCGACCCTGGTGCATGTCAGCCTGTTCGTGCCAACCGAGGGCGGTACGCGCGTCGCCGATCTTTTCTTTACCTCGGGGCTTTCGAACTGTCCCGCGAGCTACTCGATAACGACATTGATAGAGGGCGAGTGCGCGACAGTGATTGAGAATGATCCTGCGAAGGAAGAATACGTCGCGATCGGGGACAGCGGAAGCTATGTGGCAAATATAGGCAGGGGAGCCTCCGCGAGGCTTGCGCCGTTCGGAAATGATTGCATGCGAGTGCAAACAGAAGTAATTGACCAATAAATGGAGCGGTCATCCATGTCCAGAAAATCTTTCCTATTGTCCTCCACAGTCGCGCTGTTGGTCTTGCCGGGCGTCGCTTGTGCGGATGGTTTAATTGCATCAGGTGTGGATGCTGTTGACGGAGTCGTGTTCAACGTCGACTCAGACGGGGACGGGCCTGATGTATTTGCCGTTCTTATTGGTAGGGATTATGACTATGCCAATGAAGGTTTGCCAGGTGATGCGCAGTTCATATTAAGGTGGGGTGGCGTAATTCTGAACAGAAATACAACAATATCCGGGACTGCCACCATTTCCGATACAACCATGACGAACGGCCTGCTCGACGTGAATGCCGGGATCCTGGGCGAGAATTTCAGCGTTGCGGACAACACCGGAAACACAGCCATCGGAGGCACGCTGGATGCCATGGGCGCAATCAGCAACTCAACGGGCGTGGTGACCATCAACGACGCAATCAAGACCACCAACGCGGGCGGCGCGAACCTGATCGTCAATGATACAGCGGGTGTCGCAAGCCTCACTTCCGCTGCCACGGGCCAAGGCCTGACGGTCACCGGAACAACCAGCACAGTGCTCAAGGGCGGGACGAATAGCGGTATCCTCACCCTGCAGGATGGCGACGCTGCCGGTGGAACCAATATCTCGATTTCAGGTTCTGGTGGCGGAGTTGCCGCCACCGTGTTTCAGACCACCACTGATGCTAACACCACCCTGGTGGAGACCCAGATCGGCACCAGTGCGGTTTACGCGAATGGGAGCACGGCGACGCTTCAGGCGGGGCCCAACAACGCAGTCACGGTCAATTCGGGCAATGCGGGGGCGGATCCGGGTGTTTCGATCACGGGCGTGGTCGGCACGGGCAGCACGTCGACAACGGGTGTATCGATACGAGGCGATGGTCAAAACACCAGGCCCTACACGGCGGGCGATCGCGCCGCGGGAACGGTGCCAGACTGGGCTGATGTGGGCATCTATTCGAAAAGCTACGGCGCGGGGGATCCGACCCTTGGCTCGGCCATCATCGTGACCGACTATGGCATCCAGCTGATTTCACCCCAGCCAATCGCAGGACAGCAGATCACCAACAACACCGGCGTCAAC
>JBIKVK010000076.1:0-13506 GCA_044356835.1 Burkholderiaceae bacterium | reverse complement strand
GCCGGACGGCTCCTGCCTCCTGGCAGGTCAGCACCGCGCCGCTGACCCGCGCCCCCGCCATGACAGGCACCCGGCTCACGATCACGGTCCGCGAGCCAATCCGCTCCGTGGTGTGCATGAACCCTCGACCGGTTCGCAGCGTCGAATCCAGACTCAGCATCGGCGCCGCCTCATGCAGGGGCTTGCCGATGGCCCAGTCGCGACTGACGCCCAGCATGTCGGCCATGCGCCGGTTCATCGACCGGATCATGCCCTGAAGATCAATGCCCAGCACGCCGTGGTCGATGCACTCGAGAATGGTCTCGAGCTGGCGGCGGCGGACATCCTCCTCCAGGGCGAGAGCCGTCAGGTCGATGGCATCGTCGAGGGCCTGTCGCAGGGAGCGCTCGGAATACACAAACACACCGGTCGCACCGAGGCTCTCGGCCAGCGACACGATCAGACTGGGTCCGATGAATGCCCGAAAGCCCTGGGCCATCAATTCACGCATGGTGGCCAACGCGTCCGCCGGCTGGACGTAGCGTCGAATGGTAAACGCACGCGGCGCACTCTCGGCCGGGGAAATCACCGGATCGGGTTCCTCGTGGGTCATGAGAGCGAACCGCTCGCCCAGCGCACTGGCCCGGCTGAGCGCCTCCAGCATGTCCAACCCGCTGACCCTGACGGTTGCAATCGGCGAGCGGATCAGGCGCCTCAGATAAGCGCCGTTTGCACCCGCCGTCACGATCACATCGACTGCGCCGGCCGTTTCGAGCTCTCGAACTCTGGGCAGCGCCGCCTCGAAGGTTTCATCGATGAAGCCCACTTGCGCACGCCCCCGATACTCGGGCTCCAGACGGTGCATCCACTGGCTCATCAAGCCTTTGCTGACCACCCAGATCTTGGCGGGACGCTGGACCATGCGGCGCATCTGCGCACCGTCACTCAGACTGAGCAGCCGATCGACCATGGTTGCGTTGTTTCATTATGTTGTACTGCAACTAAGATACAGGGTTACATTCGCTCGAGGCAAACCTGGAATGCACGCCAATTCAAGCACTTGAGGTTCTGCCTTGGATGGCATACCAATTGCCTGGCAATAAATATTCCGGCAACTCCGTGCAGCCCAACGTTCGCGAGGTCACCCACGATGGAAACCGTCGAAATGAATGCAACGAGCCTGCGATTCACACCCCTGTCGCCGGCCGTGGGCGCGGATGTGGACGGGATCGATCTCTCGGGCCCGATGTCGGATACCGAATTCCGGGCCATCGTTCACGCCTGGCACCACATCGGCCACGGGCTGTTGCGTTTTCGTGGGCAGACTCTGTCGAGTGCCGACATCGTACGGTTCAGTGAGCGCTTCGGCCGCTTGGAAATCTACCGGCTGCGGCCGGAGATTCAGGTCGAAGGCTGCCCTGAGCTCGTTAACATTACCCATCTGTGCTACCCGGACGGTCGACCCATGGGTCTCGCTGAATCGGGACGACGCTGGCACTCGGATCTGCAATTCAAGGCCGAGCCGGCCATCGCTTCGGCGTTTTACTGTCTTGAGTGCGAGGGCGGCGATACGCTTTTTGCCGGCATGCATGCGGCCTATGAAGCCCTGCCCGACGCGGTCAAGCGACAGATCGAACCCCTGCAGGCGGTGCAGAGCTACACCTACTACAACGACCAGTACGGCAACCGCCATCGCGACCTGAACGCCTCGCAAGTAGCCCAGGTTGCGCCAGTGACCCATCCCGTGGTGCGCGTGCATCCGGCGACCGGACGCAAGGCACTCTATGTCAGCGAAGGCATGACCGAACGCATCGTCGGCTTGTCCGACTCAGAGAGCAGCGAGCTGCTTGAGTTTCTGATCGACTTCTCGACCCGGCCGGAATTCCTGTTCCGCCAGGTGCACCGGCCCGGAGATCTGCTGCTCTGGGACAACCGCTGCACCATGCACCAGGCGCTGCCCTACGATTTGCGCCTGAGACGACACATGCGCCGTTCCACGATCATGGCCCGCGATGTGGGCATCTGATCCTGCAGACCCGATACGCTTCACGCCACACTGCCCGCACCCGACTGGAGCGCCCTCAAGATGTCGCTGACGATTACGCCCCTTTCTCGCCACCTCGCCGCACAAGTGGACGGGGTCGATCTACGCGAACCCATGGACGACGGTACCTTCCGTCGCATCCTTGGCGCCTGGCACCAATATGGCGTGCTGCGGTTTCGAGACCAGCAGATCGAGAGCCGTCACCTGAAAGCGTTCAGCGAACGCTTTGGCCGGCTGGAGATCCATATCCACAAGGAATTCTTAGACCCGGACCATCCCGAAATTCTGCTGCTCTCGAACCGCAAGCGCGCCGACGGCAGTCCGGCCGGACTGGCCGAGACCGGCCGCCGCTGGCACTCTGACCTTCAGTACGCCGCCCAGCCCTGCATCGCCTCGGTGCTGTTTGGTGATGAGGTGCCCACAATCGGCGGAGACACCGAGTTTGCGAGCACCGCAGCCGCGTACGACAGCCTGGACGAGGCCACCCGCAAGCAGCTCGACGGCCTGATCGCGGTTCAGAGCTATGCAAAGACGACCCGCGATGGTGTGAAGGAGGCCCGCCAGAAGGTCGTGCCTGATGTCCAGCATCCGGCCGTGCTGACCCACCCCGCCACCGGTCGCAAGGCGCTCTACGTCAGCGAAAGCATGACCCGAAGCTTCGTGGGTCTGAGCGACCAGGAATCGGAACAGCTCCTCGCACGCCTGGTCCAGCACTCGACGCGCCCGGAGTTTCGTTGGGCCCAGCAGTGGCAGGCCAAGGATGTGATCATCTGGGACAACCGGGCTGTGATCCACCGCGCAACGCCTTATGATCTGTCTCAGACCCGGCACATGAAGCGCACCACCGTGATGCCCATGCACCCGGGCGTTTGAGCGGGCAGCGCTCTTTGGCCGGTGCCGCCCAGGTTTCACACTCGAGGAGATTCCGAGATGTCTGCTGATGATGCTTCACGACACCTGCCTCATTCGGGCGTTTTTTTCCGCCAGGGCGCCAGTGTGCCCGACCTGGTGATTACCCAGGTCGAAGGGGTTCGGGAAGAACCGGGCAAGCTGACCCTCAAGCCGCTTCTGACCGGCGACGACATGGTCTTCCTTCAGGCGTTCAAGGCCAAGGGCATGAAGGATCCCACCCATCAGCACGACGACCATGAATCGATCGGCTATCTGGTGAGCGGTCGGATGCGTCTGGTGATCGGAGGGCAGGAATTCATCGCTCAGGCGGGCGATGCCTGGCTTCACCCTCGCGGCGTGCCACACTTCAGCGAAGCGCTCGAAGACTGCATCCAGGTCGAAGTCAAGAGCCCACCCCGCAAGACTTGGCGCACTGGCGACTGATCGCCCCTCTCACCCCACGCTCACCGACAGGAGAACCCCGCCATGAACGCACTGGCCCCAACACACGCCCGACTTCGCCAGATGCTCAAGGCAATGGGCTTTTCAGGTCTGATTGGCCTCGCAGCGGCAGGCTTTGCGTCCACGCTGCCTCAAGCGGCGCAGGCTCAGGCCGACTTTCCGAACAAGCCGATTCGGCTGATCGTTCCTCTTGGACCCGGCGGGCTGGGCGACGTCATTGCGCGGCGAATGGGCGAGGAAGCCGGGAGGAGGCTGGGTCAGCCCTTCGTGATCGACAATCGGCCCGGTGCGGGTGGCACGCTCGGTTCGGCCGTTGCTGCCGCAGCCCCGGCGGATGGCTACACGATTGTCCTGGGTTCGATCGGCACCATCGGAATCGCCCCCTCCCTCTATCGTTCGCTCAGCTACGACGCCGACAAGGCGTTCGCCCCCATCACGTTGGCGGTGGGCGGTCAGTTCTTCTTCGCAGTGGCACCGAACGTTCCCGCTGGTACCCTGGCCGAATTCATCACCTACGCCAAGGCCAACGCGGGAAAGCTCAACTACGGTTCTCAAGGCAGCGGCAGCACACTGCATCTGGCGATGGAAGTCATCATGCGCAAGGCCGGGGTACAAATGGTGCATGTGCCCTTCAAATCCGCGCCCGACCTTGCGACCAACCTCATCTCGGGTGAGATCCAGGCTGCAGTCACCGACTTTTCCTCAGTCCTGCCTCTGGTTCAGGCGGGTCGCGTCAAAGCGCTGGCCGTGACCGGCGGAAAGCGGTCCGACGCAGTACCCCAGATCCCGACGCTCGGCCAGGCGGGCCTCAGCGGCACCGAGTTCATCAGCTGGGTAGGCTTCCTCGCACCGGCCGGCACGCCCCGACCGATCCTCGAGAAACTCAATACCGCGATGGTGCAGGCGCTGCAGACCCCGACCGTGGTCGAGTCGATTCGAAAGGCGGGAGGCTCCGACATTTTCGCCTCGTCGATGGACGAATTTGCGACCTTCCTCGCGCGCGAACGCGCGCAGTGGTCAGCCGTCATTCGTGAACTGGGCATTACTGCAAACTGAAGCGAGGCCAGCGCGATGGTTGATTCTCTGGGTCCACGGATGAAGTTTGGGGTGGTTGCGCCCTCGACCAACACGTCAGTACAGCCGGAAATGGAAGGCATGCGGCCTTACGGCGTGACCAATCACTTTTCCAGAATCGTGATCCCGGATACCCGGATCACCGACAACAAGTCCTACATGGTGATGCTGAACAACATCCGGGAAGCCACCATGGAGGCGGTCGAGTCGGTGGCCACCTGCAGCCCTGACCATGTGATCATGGCCATGTCGGCGGAGGCCTTCTGGGACGGCAAGCGCGGCGCAGCAACGCTTCAGAGGACGATCGAGAAGCACGCCCGGACCGGGGTCACTCTGGCGTCTACGGCCTGCCGCGAAGCCCTCAAACGCTACGGCAAGATCCGACGCATCGGCGTCATCACGCCCTACATGCCGATCGCGGACATCCAGGTCCGGCGTTACTTCACCGATATCGGCATGGACGTGGTCAACCTCATCGGGCTGCGCTGCCCGAGCCCGATGCTGATCAGCCATGTCTCGAAGGCACAATTGCGCGATGCCATTGTCAAGGTCAACCGCGGCCGCGTCGATGCGATCGTCCAGGTCGGGACCAATCTGGCCATGGCGGAGCTGGCAGGCATCGCCGAATTTTGGCTGGACAAACCGGTCATTGCGATCAACACTGCCACCTATTGGTACGCGCTGAGGCAAAACGGGATCAAGGATCGGGTCTACGGGTGGGGTTCGTTACTCGCCGACCACTGACGCTCACCCAGCGCAAGCCCTATCCGATCGGGCAAACGAACCCCGACTGTTCAAACGAGTCTAGGAACGCGCCATGGCCAGATCGCTGCTGCACGCCGTCATCGCTTGCCTGACGGGCTTGTCCGTCACAGTGCTCTCTGCGCAAACCTGGCCGGAGCGTACCGTTCGCCTCATTGTGGCAAGCTCCGCTGGGAGCACGGCCGACTCGGTCGCCCGGCTCATCGCCGAGCCCCTGGCCCGCGAGCTCAAACGACCGGTGGTCGTTGAGAACAAGCCCGGTGCAGATCAGATCATCGGCTTCGAGTACCTCGCCCGCGGCGCGCCCCCTGACGGTTACGTGGTCGGCGTGGTCGGCATCGACGGTCAGGCGCTGCTACCGCTCACTCGCCCGAACCTGCGCTTTGATCCTCTGAACGAGTTACAACTGGTGGCCGGCCTGGGGGAAGTCCGTTATGTACTTGCCGGACCGGTCACTGCGCCCTACCCATCCTTCAAATCGCTGATTGAAGCCGTCAAAGGCAGCCCGGGCAAATTCAATTATGGTTCGTCGACCCCGGCAGTCCGATTCCCGACGCTGCTGCTCATGCATGAGCTCGGCCTGGACATGGTTCATGTCCCCTTCGCGGGCGGCGCAGCCCTGATCACCGGAGTCGCTTCATCAACGGTCGACTGGGCTGTGATCGGCGAAGGCTCGGCCCTCACCGTCAAGAGCCGCATCAGGGTCTATGGCATCAGCGGGAGCGAACGCAGCACGACGCATCCCGAGGCTCCCACCTTCGCGGAGCTCGGTTTCCCGAAAATCCAGGGACCGGCCTATGCGCTGGCGGTCAGAAACGGGACCCCGCGCACGGTGATCGATCGGCTTGAAGCCGCATCGGCCGCCGCACTGGGTGATGCCGAGCTTCGCGTACAGGCTCAGAGGCTGCTTCTCACGCTTCGTCACCAGGGCGCCGAGGCAGCGCAACGCGATCTCAATGCGCGAGCCGCGCAGTACCGAGACACCGCCCAAAAGGTCAATCTCAAAATCGACTGAGCGGACGTTGGTCCGCGGGTCGCTCCGGAGGTCTTCAATGGGTTCCCATTCCGAAGCTGCATCGGCCGCGCCAAACACTGACCTTGCATTCGATTTCGCCCGCTTTGCCTGCGGACTCACGATCGACACGCTGCCGCCTCAGGCCATCGCAGCGGTCAAGGCCAATTTGCTCGACACACTCGCCTGCGCAGTGGCGGGCTCTTCTGCGCCCGGGGTGGGGGAAGTACGGGCTCTGGTCACTCGCTGGGGCGGCGCCCCGGAAGCCTCGGCCCTCGTCTTCGGTGACCGCATGCCGGCCCATCATGCGGCCTGGCTGAACGGCACGATGGCTCACGCGCGTGACTACGACGACACGCATGATGCGGCGGTGCTGCACGCAGGCGTTTCGGTCATTCCGGCCGCCCTCGCAGCGGCCGAACTCCGCGGGCGGGTCAGCGGCCCAGAGCTGCTGGTCGGGATTGCCGCGGGACTGGAGACGATCTGCCGGCTGGGTGTCGCGACCCGGCTGCCCGTGATTGACAGTGGCTTCATTTACACCGGCCTGCTGGGTCACTTTGGGGCCACCGTTGCCGCAGCCCGCGTACTGGGGCTCGACCCTGCTCAGACGGTCAACGCGCTGGGCATCGACTACTCGATGGTCGCGGGCAATCACCAGGTCACCCGAGATGCCGCTTTGACCAAACGGATGCAGCCGGGCTTTTCGGCCATGTCGGCGCTGATCGCCGCCCAACTTGCTCAGCTAGGGATCCGGGGCGCTCAGGCCACCTTCGAAGGCATCGATGGATTCTTTCGCGTCTACCTGCGCGATCAGGTCGATCGGCAACACGTTCGGGCCGGGCTCGGGACCTACTTTGAACTCACCCAGCTCAGTTACAAGCCTTATCCCTGCTGCCGTTTCAACCACACGGCGATCGAAGCCGCCCTACACCTGCGCGAGAGCCTGGCTGCTCCGATCGAGGCGATCCGTGAGATCCGGGTCGGCCTCAACCACCAGGCATTCCAGGCAGTGTGTACGCCCGAGGACATCCGACGCTCGCCCAAGACCATCGTCCAGGCTCAGTTCAGCATTCCGTACACGGTGGCCGCAGCGCTCATCGATGGTCGCATCGGACTGGGTCACTTCACCGACCGCCTGGCCGAACGCCTCGACATCATCGCGCTGGCGCACAAGGTCAAGCCGCGTGTCGACGCCGACATCGAGGCCCAATACGGGCGAAACATCTCTCCGGCAGCCATCGACATCGAGTTGAATGACGGTCGCGTGGTGTCCGAGCGGATCGATGTTCCACTCGGTCACCCAGAGCACCCGATGACCGCCCTCGATTTCAGTCAAAAGGCCTCAGATTGTTTCGCAGCGAGCGCCCGGGCGCTCGACGGACAGGCCCTTGAACGGCTGCGCAGCCAGATCGATCACCTGCATTCGATGCCTGATGCCTCAAAACTCGCCCGATTCCACGAAGCGAAGGTCGGCTGAAAAGCTCGACGCTGGCCGATCGCCCCCTGGGGCCGCCTGAGCATCACATTGCGATCTTTCCGATTCATTGAGCTCGCCTCCCCGGCCGGTCTCACGCTTCCAAGCCTGCAGGGGGCCCTGTAAGATCCATCGTCATGATCAGCCCATCGCCCCAAACGTATCCGGCTGCCGATTCCGACCGGGAGCTTTTGCATCATCGGTGCATCGATGTGCGGGGATGGCGCCGTCGCGACGGACTCTTCGAAGTCGAAGCGACGCTCACGGACACCAAAGCGCTGCCCAAGCCCTGGACGCGCAGCGACGGTGTCCTTCACCAAATGAGCATCTGCGTCACCTTCGATGACGATTTCGTTGTCCATGACATCCAGGCACGCAGCGGCGTCGTACCGTACCCAGTCTGCGCCGAGGCTGCGGCCGGCTTGGCGACGCTCAAGGGCCTGTCGATGGCCTCGGGATGGGTACGCACGGTTCGCGAACGCCTGGGCGGAGTCAAAGGCTGCACGCACCTGGTCGAAATGTTGGCGCCGGTCGCGACCACCGCCTTTCAGACTACGTCCGAGCTTCGTATGTCGCGGCCCGATCGGCTCGACAGCAACGGCCGACCGGTCAAGATCGACACTTGCCTGGCCTATTCCCGCCATGGGGACCTGGTCCGGCAGCGTTGGCCCGAGCACTACCAGTCTCTGCCCAGGATCGACTCTGCGGTCCCGCCCTGACCCGGCGGACCATTCGGGCCAGGCCCTGAACGATTTCAAGTCTGCATGCTTCTATCACGTGGCGTTTATTTTGGAAGGAGGTCGACACGATGAATGCACGAATACCGGGCACCATCCAGGTCCTGAATCCGGTGGCCGAATTTAGACAGGGCGGCCGGCCGCTTGCGCCCCGCCTCTCTGGCGTCTCGGGCACACGGGTCGGTTTCAGGGTTCAATGGCCCAGCTTTGACCTGTTCATGAACCGGCTCGGCGAATTGTTGCAGCGCGACCATGGTGTGAAACAGATTCATACCATGTTCACCGGCAGCGACGGCACAGCAGCAGGCAAGGTCACCATCCGGGGTCGCGCTGACTCGGTGAGCTGGGCCAAGGCCTATGACGATCTTCGCGATCGAACCGACTGGGTCGTCTCAGGACTCGCCGCCTGAGGCTCCTGTACGTCGTGGTGTATCCATGACACAGTCGAACTGCAAAAACGTGGCGTTCCCACCGTCACCGTGGTCACGGAAAAATTCGTGAGTCTTGCAAAGGCATCGGCAAAGTCGTATGGCTATCCCGACCTGCCGCTCTTGATCGTGCCCCATCCCTTCGAAACGCTGGATCGTGCGGTGCTGGAGCGCATCGCCGAAGAGAAGGTCGAGGAGTGCATCGCGCTGGTCACGCACTCACTGCATCATTGATCGGAGAAGACGGGGCCCCGTCCCGTCCTCCGCCCCCCCGCCCCAACGAACAAGGCCCAACGCATGTCCAACGTTCGCTCCTCGGTGCTCGAAGTGCCTGACGAGCTCGAGCTCGCCAACGACATGATGTACGAGAACGGCTGGACCGATGGTCTGCCGGTGATTCCCCCCACCGCTGAACGGGTTGACCGCATGCTCGCAGCCTGCCAGCGTGACCGGCAGGAGGTGGTCGCTGAACTTCCACCCTTGAGGGCGGCAGCGACGATTGAGAAGATCGCGATCAATGCTGTGATGGCGGGTTGCCGACCCGAGTACTTTCCGGTGGTGCTTGCCGCCATCGAAGCGCTCTCGGATCCGCACTTCGAATTGTTCGGTGTCAACACAACGACCAACCCGACGGCACCGTTGACCATCGTCAACGGACCCGTCCGGCATCAGCTCGATATCAATTGCAGCTGGAGCGTGCTGGGGCCGCGCAAGCGCGCCGATGCCACCATCGGGCGTGCGGTATCGCTCTGCATGATCAATCTGGCCGGGCGTATCCCCGAACAGGCCTGCAAAGCCACCTGGAAGATGTCCGGTGCCTTCACGATGTGCGCGGGCGAATTCGAGGAAGAGAGTCCTTGGGAGCCGCTTCATGTCGAACGCGGCTTCAAGCCTGGGGACAGCACGGTCACGATGATGTCGCCCAACGGCCAGATGAACATCGTCGATACGGAGAGTCAGGACGCCGATGAGCTGCTTCGAAATATCGGTGCCGGCATGATGAATGCCGGGGGCAATGGCGTCTTTCCGTTTTACGGCCTGGGCGAAATCGCGGTGATGTTCAGTCCCGGGCATGCGCGTCTGATCGCAGCGCGATACTCAAAGCAGCAGGTCCGCGAGTTCCTGGTCGATTTTCTGCGTATCCCCGTCGAACGGATCAGCGCCCGCCGGGTCCGGATGATGGAGGCCGCCGGCCACGGACAGGTCGAAAATGGCTACGTCCGCTTTTTGCAGCACCCCTGGCAGGTGCTGATTTTCGTCGCCGGGGGCCTGGGGGGTTACCACAGCGCGGCGTTCACCACGTTTGGAGACTCTCGAGCCGTCACACGGCGCATTGCCATCCCGGCCTGAGTCGGCCGGTCAGAACAAGGGAGAAACACGATGAGAGCTCGACTTCGAATGCTGTCCCTGATCGCGGCCCTGGCCACGCTGTCTGGCCCCACTGTCGCTCAAGCCCAGGGAACGTATCCGACGCAACCGGTCCGGATGATCGTTGCATTCGGGCAAGGCTCGGGCACTGATGTGATCGCTCGCTACATGGCCGAAGCGCTGAGCAAGCGGATGAAGCAGTCGTTCATCGTAGAGAACCGTCCAGGTGCGGCCGGCAATATTGGTCTCGCCTATGGAGCCAAGCAGCCCGCCGATGGCTACACGATGGTCCTGGGCGGGCTGGGCGTCAATGTAATGAACGAGTTTCTCTATCCGCCCGGCACCCTGGGATTCGATCCGGTCAAGGACCTCGAACCGGTCATTCTGGTGGCCCGACTGCCCTTCGTGCTCGCAGTCGGGGCCAAGCATCCGGCCAACACTTTGGCCGAGCTGATCGCACAAGCCCGAGGTAAACCCCAGTCGGTGGAGTCGGCCATCACCACCACGACCTCGCGCATTGTGATGGAACTCATCAACCAGAGCGCAGGCATTGAACTGTTGGGGGTGCCCTACCGGACGCCTGCCAACGCCATTGTCGATGTCATCGCGGGGCGGGTGGCACTTTCCGCCGAGACGGCAGCCTCGCTGCGCCCGCATGTCAATGCCAACACCCTGAAGGCTCTTGCGGTCACCAGCCTCAAGGCGAGCGATGTCATGCCTGGGGTGCCGTCTGCTGCCGAGCAGGGGCTCAAGGATTTCGAGTTTGTCGGCTGGGTCTCGATCTACATGCCCAAGGGCGCGCCCACCGCGGCCCTCACAAAAATGAATCAGGAATTCGACGCCATCCTCTCATTGCCCGAGACCCGTCGTCGTTTCATCGACCTCGGGATGGAAGCCGGATCAGGGTCGCCGAAGGATATGGCCGATTTCGAAGCGGCCGAACGCCGCCGCTGGGGCCCCTTGATCAAGACCCGGGGTATCAAGGCCGACTGATTTTTATCGGGGTCAGATACGCTGCGCCCCGCGATCTGCCCAGGCGATCAGTCCGGACGGATGTTGTTGTCCCGGATCAGCTTTCCCCACAGTTCGAAGTCCCCTTGGACTCGGGCGGCAAATTCGGCGGGTGGCTGGTACTCCGGCGCGGTGCCGAGCGTGCGCAGCTTGGCGAGCACATCCGGTTTTTTGAGTGTGCCCTGGATTTCGCGACTCATGCGCTCAACGATGGCGGCGGGCAGGCTTGGCGGGCCCGCCAATCCGAGCCAGGAACCGGCGATATAGCCGCTCAAACCCTGCTCGATGAAGGTGGGTACCTCAGGCAATTCGGCGACCCGCTCGGGGGCCCCGACGGCCAGTGCGCGCATGCGGCCAGAACGGATGTAGGGCAGCGCTCCCAGCGAGGTCGACATCAGCTGGATGTGTCCGCCCATCAGGTCGCTGTACCCGGGCGCAGCCCCGCGGTAAGCGATGTGAACTACATGGATGCCGGTCAGCGCTTTCACCCGCTCCATCACCAGATGCCCGATGCTGCCAGTGCCCTGACTGCCGTAATTCAAACGCCCAGGATGAGCCCGGGCATAGGCGATGAGGTCGCGCAGATCGCGGATGTCTTGCATTCCGGGCAGACTGGGATTGGAGACGATCAGACCATACTGAGAATAGATCTGTGCCACCGGGGTCAGGTCGCGCACAAAATTCACCGTCTTGCCCAATTGGTGATACGCGAGCACGCCCGAGATCGACAGGACGACAAAGGTATGGCCATCCGGCGGCTGCCTCATGGTGTAGTCCTGCCCGACCATGCCAGTGCCGCCCACCAGATTCTCCATGACCAGCGGCTGGCCCAGCCGTTCGGAGAGTTCGCCCTGCATCGCTCGAAGCACGCCATCGCCGGTACCGCCGGCCGGAAACGGCAGGATGATTCGAATCGGCCGGGACGGCCAGGCCTGCGCTTTCAGAGCGGGGGCCCAGCACGCGCCCGCGATTGCCAGACTTCCTGCCAGAAACTGTCGTCGATGGCTCATGTCTCCCCCATTGAATTAAAGGTGGGTATCCGATGGATCGGGCCCGAATGGCCGGTCACAGGGCATCAGCCGGGAACTGCATACAGAGCAGTTCCACGCCCTCGGGGCCGGCGCGCACATCATTGAGCAAGTCATCACCGTTCACCCACGCGATGGAAAACGTTCCGAGCTGAGCATCGCCTGCAATCAGGACGCCTTTTGTCACGAGGTAATAGCGAGCGAGTCCTTTGGGGTGGCGAGGCGCCGGACACGAACCACTCGGGCCCAGCGCGAGCATCCAGGCCGCCAGTCCGTCCTGCTGGGGCGCGATCACCTCGGTGGGGGGCGCCCCGACCCGGGCGCTGCCCGACGGAAATGCATCGGAAGTGATCTGCCGTTTCGGCACGGTGCGATCGAGTTCGGGCAAACACTCGGGAAGATAGCGGGCTCCGCTGGGTTCACTGGGCCGCAGCGTGAAGTAGAGCAGTCCTTCGGGCCCGGCTGTGATGGGCCCGTAGCCCGTATGCCCGCCGACGTACTGCACGACAAACGGCACCAGGGGCTTGCGTCCGAGGCTGCCACTGCCTCCGGCAAACACCTGGAACTGACAGTTGACGTGAAAGTGAGGCGCCACCACCTGATGGGGAGCCTGCTCGATCAGAAACGCATTGGGCGTGATTGCTTGACCCGGATTAGGTCGAATAAGCTGCGACTTGTGAACCAACGCGCCCTGAGTGATCCTGGGCGTCCGGTTGCCTGGCGAGAGATCGAGCCGTCCGATACGCAGCATTTGTGTCGATCCTGGTCGGGCGAGATCAGATCACGCGCTGAGCCTTGAGCTCGGCCAGCTCCTCAGCCGACAGGCCCAGCGCGCCGAACACCTCTTCGTTGTTGGTGCCTGCAGCCTGCCCGGCATGGGCAATGTCCTGCCTCCGTCCATGAAACTTGGGCACAACGCCCTGCATCATGATCGGACCCAGATCCTTGTCGGGCACCAGGGGCAGATCCCCTCGAGCCTGGTAGTGCTCATCCTTGACGATGTCGGCAGCGCTGTAGACCGGCGAGAAGACAGCGCCGGCGGCCGACAGATCCGCGGTCAGTTCGGCATAGTCGCGGGCTGCGGCCCAGGCCAGCAAGTGTTCATTGCACTGCCCCAAAAAAGTCTCGACCGTATGTACGTCAGGACTGTTCATCACGCCTTGATCGATGATCGCGATCAAGGCGTCAGCCTTTGCCCCGACCAGGATGCGCCGAATTGCTTGCGGCCCCACCGAA
>JBIKVK010000075.1:0-13527 GCA_044356835.1 Burkholderiaceae bacterium | reverse complement strand
ATCGACCCACTGCTGGGTCGCGAATCGGATGCGCTCTCGGGTTTTGGGGTCTGCGTGCACCGACTCGGCCATTTTCTGCATGAAATCGGCGTTGAGCGAGTAAAGAGCCGCGCCCCAGGCGAATGGAGTGTCGCGCCAGGTCTCATCCGAGAACCGCCGATCCGTCGGTATTGGGGGCTCGCCCGACGAAAACATTCGCCCCAGCTGGCCAAAATAGTCGGCCTGCAATTTCGCGAACGTCCCAGGGTCAACATGGATGGATTCGGGCGCAGCACCCGTTTCATTTGAAGACGATTCGGGTCGACGATCCGCGGATCGCTGGGCGCCTGCCTTCGACCCGGCTGAATCGACCTTCCGAGCCCGCGCACCGCCCTTGGCAGTCGCCGAAGGTCGGGCGGGCGATTTTCGCCCGCGGGTGATCTTGCGATCCACCGATGCCATGCTTAACCCCTCGATCTCAATCGTGATTGGTTTTCGGGCATTCTGCGCGCCTTGCCGCTTTTGTCAACGATTCTGCCTCCCGGAGGCCTGATGTACATCATCGCGATTGCCTGGCTCTATGTGACCCTGCTGATGGCACTGACCGAGTCCAGTGTGGTCGCGGGCGTGATGACTTTTTTATTCTATGGCCTGCTGCCGCTGTCCATCCTGATGTACCTCCTTGGAACCCCCGAGCGCCGGCGGCGGCGGCGCTCATCGGAAATACAGACCGACTCGAAACCGCGGGAGGGCCCTTAGGACTGAGTCGTGTCAGGGCCCTGAAATCCAGACCAGCGTGGCCATGCGACCGGTGACCCGATCTCTTCGGAACGAGTAAAAGCGCCTTCGATCGGCAAAGGTGCACCAGAGGCCTCCCGAGAAAGTTTCGACCCCGCAGGCCCGCAATCGCAGACGTGCAAGAGCGGGCAGATCCGCCCTCCACTTGTCCTTGACCGTTGCGGCCCGGAAGGCTGAGGCCGCTCCAGGGTCTTGGTCGCAGAAAGCATGGAACACGTCAGGTCCCACCTCGAAGTGATCGGGTCCGATCGAGGGTCCGAGCCACACGGCGCAATCCGCGGGAGCCCCGCCAGAGAGGCGCAGAACGGCCTCCAGAGTCGCCTCGAGCACGCCCATGGCAAGCCCCCTCCAGCCCGCGTGGGCAATGCCGATCGCCCTGCCCTGTTGGTCCGCAAACACGACGGGCAGGCAATCTGCGGTCAAGACCGCCAGCACCCGATCGCGCTCGCGTGTGACCGAAGCATCCGCTCGCACAGGCGCGGGAGGTCCGATCATCGGCAGGGTAGAGCTCGCCGAAATCTCGACAACCCCACGCCCGTGCACCTGGTTCAGCCAGTGGGGCACCCCGGGAAGAGTCTGCTCGAGCATGGCCCGGTTGACCTCCACTGCATCCGGATCGTCCCCGCAATGGGCTCCAAGGTTGAAGCCACGCTCCCCGTCGGGCCACCCACCGTAGGGCCCCCGGCTGATGCCGCCCGCACGCAGGGTCGAACACAACCTGACGCCCGGCGCAATCGGAGTGTGGGGCGAAAGAAACTCAGGGGCAACGCTCATCCGTTGAATGCCCCATCGGACTCCAGACTCCGTTCGAGGTCAATCCCGGCTGATGACACCAACGCCGCCATATCCGGAGGTGGAAGGACCGACCACTGTGCGGATCGACCGGTAAGAGGGTGCGCCAGCTTCAGCCGCCATGCATGCAAGGCCTGTCGAGGGCACATCGGCTCGACCCAGCCGCCATACAATTCATCGCCCACAATCGGGAGCCCCACAGATCGCATATGGACCCGGATCTGGTGGGTTCGTCCGGTATGCAACCGGCACTCCACCAGGCTGACCGCTCGTCGCCCCAGGGTCCCGGAGGCAAGGCGCCGCACCTCAGTTCGGGCGGGCTTGCCGCCGAGCCCTGAACTCACCACGGCGAACCTCAAACGATTGCCTGGATCCCGGGCGAGCGGTGCGTCAATTGTGAATCGCTCGTCGGCCAGGCCCTGAACCAGAGCCAAGTAGCGACGCCCCATGCTTCGATCCGCCAGTTGGGAACCGAGGGCCATCATCGCCTGCTCGCTCCGGGCCACGACCATCAGACCCGTGGTATCGCGGTCCAATCGGTGAACGATACCGGCCCGAGGCAGTCCGCACTGACTCTCGAACCTGTGCAGCAGGCCGTTGAGCAAGGTGCCACTCCAATGCCCTGCGGCGGGGTGAACTACCAAGCCTGAGCGCTTGTTGACCACCAGAATCGATGGATCCTCATGCACGGTCTCAAATTCGACAGCTTCGGGACCGAAGGCCTGCTCCGCCTCAAGCGGCTGCGGCAACACCGTCAACTGCTCGAGACCGCTCAAGCGATGTCGACGACCCAGCACCCTCTCTTCCCAGCGGACCGCGCCGAGCTCGATCCAACGCTGCAGGCGGGTCCTCGAAAACTGTGGCAGGGCCTGCGCGAGAAACCGGTCCAGCCGCTCTCCGCCAAAGCCGACCGGGCTTAATTCGATCGGCGCCGGCTCTGGGTTCTGCGCGGCGTGCAAGTCCATCTTGGCTATAATCCGGAGAATGAATTCAAGGAATCGAGCGCTGGCGGCCCTGGTTCGGTGGCTCTGCGCCCTCCTGATGGCCGCCTCGCTTGCGGCCTGCAGCGGCACGGACCCCCCCGACTTGACTGTCGGATGGCCTGCGGAGCGATTATATTCCGAGGCCACTGATGAACTGTCGCGGGGCAGTTGGGGCGAGGCGGTCAAGCTGTTGGAGAAACTCGAGTCCCGCCATCCGTTCACGCGGTGGGCCCAGCAGGCACTGCTGTCGTCGGCCTACGCGCATTACCGGAACGAAGAGCGCATCCTCGCGCTCGCTGCCCTTGACCGATTTCAGAAGCTCTACCCGACACACCCTGCGCTCGATTACGCGCTATACCTGCGAGGTCTGATCAACTTCAATCAACAGCAGGGCCTGCTTGCGAGTCTTGGCCGTCAAGACCTCGCCGAGCGAGATCTCGATGCCGTCCGTGAAGCCTTCTCCGCATTCAGCACGCTGATTGCCCGATTCCCCGACAGTCGCTACGCCGCTGACGCGCGTGAACGTCTTGCCTACCTTCGCAATTCGATGGCCTCGGGCGAGTTGGCTGTGGCGCGCTACTATTTCAAGCGTGGGGCTTATGTGGCCGCGGCCAACCGTGCGCAGAGAGTGGTGGCCACTTACCAAACCTCTCCGGTGGTGATGGATGCGCTCAATATATTGAGGGACTCCTATGACCGCCTCGGGCTGACCGATCTGCGGGACGATACCGATCGAGTGATCGCCTTGAACCGCGGCTCATCCCAGACCGCCGAGGCCCAGGCGGGGCGACGCTGGTGGCAGATTTTCCGCTGAGCCGGTCCCGGCGGCTTGACCCAACCAGCTGAGCGCTTCGTCCTTGCTGCGTGTCATCCGCATGCTCGGCAGACTCTTCAGCAGTACCCGACCATAAGAACGCCTGACGATTCGCTCATCGCAAATCACAATCAGGCCACGATCGGTCTCGGACCGGATCAAACGACCAGCACCTTGTTTAAGCAGTAGCGCTGCGGCAGGCAGTTGCAGCTCGCTGAACGGGTCACCGCCCGATCGCCGCAGCGATTCGCTTCGAGCCCGCAGCACGGGGTCATCAGGCGGTGCGAACGGGAGTTTGTCTATCAGCACCAGAGACAGCTGTTCACCCACCACATCGACCCCTTCCCAAAAGCTTGCACTGCCAATAAGCACCGGTGCAACCGATTTGCGGAAGCGCTCAACCAGGGCCGTGCGGCTCGCGCTGCCCTGGATCAGCAGTTCGATCGAAGCTGCAGGATCGGAGTGAGGCAACTGTTTCAACCAACGCTCGAGTCGGGAAGCCAACTGATCGACCATTCGGAGACTCGTGCATAGCAGGAAGGCTCGACCGCGATTTGCGCGCACTGCCGCTACGGCGGTTTCCGCGACCCGATCGGCGTACATGGGCGCGCCGGGATCACCGCAATCGTCAGGGACCCAGACCATCGCCTGCTGCTCAAAGTTGAACGGGCTGTCCCAGCGTTCGCAACGCGCCTGCTCGAGGCCCAGGGGTTTTGTGAAATGCTCGAAGCGGCCGTTCACGGCGAGCGTGGCAGATGCAAAGATCCAGGCCCTGGGCGTGGATTCCAGATGACGCCGAAAGGTGTCCGCGAGCGACAGCGGCGTACTGTGAAGGACCAGCGCATTGGCGGTGAGCTCGGCCCAATGGATCGCCGCCTCGTCAGTCAATGGAGGGCGGCTCTTGTCTTGAGGGCTCCCTCGGTCGCTGGCGGCAAACCCAGCTTGACCGGGCGCCTCGGTCCCTGCCGACTCACCCATCTCGATTGGGGATGCAGCCCCGCCTCGATCGCTGATGCTGAAGACCGCGCTGCGCCACCGCATCAGCCGCGCGGCGAGGTCAGCCGCCCGCATCGATAGCCGAGCCATTTCTCGGCCGCGTTCAGCGGCCTGATCCACGACAGCACCGACATGGGTCAATCCGGAACACAGGCTTTGGAGCGCAGCGCCGAACAAAGGATCCGCCGAGAGACGGTCACCGTCCCTGCGCCCTACCCCCTCGAGGCATGCTCGCAGACCGCGCGCCTCATTGTCGAGCGTTCCGGAAATCATCCGCCAGTCCGCGGCGTCGGCGGCCTCCTCCAGTCCGGCCCTGAGCAGGTCCCGCGCGAACTCGGTGATCTGGCGGGTGGATATGGCACGGCCAAAAAACTGGGTTGCGATATCGGGCAACTGGTGGGCTTCATCAAAGATCAAAGCACGGACACTCGGGAGCAGCTCCGAAATACCCTCATCCCTCAGCGCGAGGTCGGCGCAAAAAAGATGGTGATTGACGATCAGCACATCCGCGGTTTGTGCCGCCTGGCGGGCCCGGAACAAAAAACATTGCGCGAGGTCGGGACACTCCTGGCCCAGGCAGTTGTCCTGAGTCGACGTTGCCCGCTGCCAGACCGGCGAGTCCTCGGCAATGCCGGGCGCCTGCGCCCGATCGCCGGTCGAGGATACGCGGGCAAACTGGTCGATGCGTCGCAGGACCGCACTATCTTCGCGCCGCTCGAAACGGCCCTCTGCAAGATTGCGCCTCAGGTGATAGAGGCACACATAGTTGGCCCGCCCCTTCAACAAGGCGACCCTCGGCTGAATGCCTAGAGCCCGGCACACAGCAGGCAAATCCCGATGAAACAGTTGATCCTGCAGGTTACGCGTGCCGGTGCTCACGAGGACTGTAGTTCCCGAAAGCAGCGCAGGGACCAGATAGGCAAAGGTTTTGCCGGTACCCGTTCCCGCCTCAGCCACCAGTACCTCATCGGTTGCGATCGCCTGGGCCACCGCCTCGGCCATGGCCGTCTGGACAGCACGCGGCACAAAGCCTGACTGCGAGCGCGCAATCGGGCCCTGACCCGAAAACGAATCTCGTACGCGATCGGAAAATGCGGTGGACTCCCTATCCATCAGAGCCGGGCGGTCTTGGATTCACTCAGGCCGGAACATCGGGCACGGTCTGCATATGCAAGCGACTGATCATGTCCTTGAGCTGGAGCTTGCGCTTCTTGAGACGCTGGATTTGCAACTGATCACACCGCGGCTGTGTACTGAGCCATTCGATCATCGAGTCGACGTCACGATGCTCAACCTGGAGCGCCTCGATCCGATGCAGGATCTGCGCGCGATCACTGTCGTTTGTCATCATGGCCGTTGATGATAACAGCGGCCCTGGTCGGACCCAAGCATGGGCGATGAAAGCCCTGCGGTACCATTGCCGACCAGGACCATCCGACAGGGAAAAGCACGATGCCTGCAAGACGACGCCCCGACGAACTCCGCAGCGCCCGCTGGTTCGCGCCAGACGACCTGCGGTCGATGGGTCACCGTTCGCGCTTCATGCAGATGGGCTATGGGCCTGAAGACTGGCGAGGCAAACCAGTCGTCGCCATCATCAACACCTGGAGCGATGCCAACCAGTGCCATGCCCACTTCAAGGAGCGGGTCGCGGACGTGAAGAGAGGGGTCCTGCAGGCCGGCGGATTTCCACTTGAATTCCCTGCGATTTCCCTGTCCGAGCCTATCGTAAAACCGACCACCATGCTCTACCGAAACCTCCTCGCGATGGAAACCGAGGAATTGATCCGGAGTCATCCGGTCGACGCGGCGGTCTTGATGGGGGGCTGCGACAAGACCACGCCTGGGCTGGTGATGGGCGCTCTGTCGGCGGGTCTGCCCTGCATCTATTTGCCCGCCGGCCCGATGCTGCGCGGCCACTGGAAGGGCCGCACGCTCGGCTCGGGCTCCGATGTCTGGAAGTACTGGGATGAGCGCAGGGCGGGCCAGATCAGCGATCGGGAGTGGACTGAGGTCGAAGCCGGAATTGCTCGCAGCCATGGCACCTGCATGACCATGGGGACGGCCGCGACCATGATGGGAATCACTGAGGCCATTGGGCTTGCCCTCCCGGGATCCTCCTCGATCCCAGCGCCGGATGCTGGCCACCCTCGAATGAGTGCCGCATGCGGCCGCCGAATCGTCGAGATGGTCTGGGAGGATCTCACCCCGGCAAGCCTGCTTTCACGCACACACTTTTTGAACGGGATCGCGGTGGCCATGGCCATGGGTTGTTCGACCAATGCCATCATTCACCTCGTGGCCATGTCGCGCCGGGCAGGCCATCCGGTGACCCTGGACGATTTTGACGCAGCGAGCCGCCGAGTCCCGGTCATCGCCAACATCCGCCCCAGCGGCGACCGCTATCTGATGGAGGACTTCTATTACGCCGGGGGGCTGCCGGCATTGATGAAGCGGATCGAGCACCTCCTGGACACGAGCGCGATGACGGTGACCGGGCGCAGCCTGGCCGAGAATCTCCAGGGCGCTGAAATTTTCAACGACGACGTGATCCGGCCGATCGACCAGGCAATTTACGCGGAAGGCGCGTTGGCCGTACTGCGCGGCAATTTGGCGCCCAACGGGGTAGTCATCAAGCCGAGCGCGTGTGCCCCCCATCTGCTGCGCCATACCGGCCCAGCTCTGGTTTTCGACGACTATGCCTCAATGAAAAGGGCCACAGACGATCCTTCGCTCGAGGTTACCGCTGATCACATCCTGGTCCTGCGCAACGCCGGCCCTCAAGGGGGCCCGGGCATGCCCGAGTGGGGCATGCTGCCCATTCCGGTCAGACTGCTTCGCGAGGGGGTTCGGGACATGCTGCGCCTGTCTGATGCGCGGATGAGCGGCACCAGCTATGGCGCATGCATGCTGCATTGCGCACCCGAGGCATACATTGGCGGACCCCTCGCCTGGGTCCGCACGGGGGACCGGATTACGGTCGACGTTCCAGCGCGCCGCATCCACCTGGAGGTCGATGACGCTGAACTCGCCCGCCGTAAAGCCGCATGGTCGCCGCCGGCACCCCGCTATGAACGTGGTTATGGTTGGATGTTCAATCGGCACATACTGCAGGCTGATCAGGGCTGCGATTTCGATTTTCTTGAAACCTCATTCGGGACTCCTGTACCCGAGCCTGCAATTTTCTAGGCGATCGATCGGTCAGTGAAAATGCGCATCCACGAGGGTGTCCGGCACGTCCTCGATGCGTTCTATCGCCCAGCGTGGTCGCTTATCCTTATCGATCAGCAAGGCACGAACACCTTCTGCGAAGTCGGGGTGGCGCTGAAATTGTCGAGCGACAATCAGATCGAGCGCAAGCACCTGCCGCAAGGACAAGGTGCGTGATCGGCGAAGGTATTCGTCACTGACGCAGGCCGCTGTGGGCGAGCCCTGGAGCAGCGCCTGTGCAGGAGCTTCGAACCACGGGTCTTCACGAGCCGCAGCCACGAGCGCATCTCGAACGCCCGCCACATCGGGCTGCATGCCGATAAATCGGAGGGCGTCCGCGTACTGGCGCAATCCAGACTCAGGCAGTCCGGCCCGCGCTTTGTGGTGGAAGGACGCGCAGACCCGACTGATCTGCGCCCGGTCCTGCCGGGCATCGCCGCTCCATCGGATAGCCCAAAGCGCCCGCCGCAATTCACTGTGCAGCTCGCGGGGCACAAACCAGTCTGCCAAACCCGCGTGCAAGGCGTCGGCTTCGTTCAACAGCAGCCCGGTCAAGGCCATGACCCGTCCAGCTGCTCCAGGCACGCGATTCAAGAACCAGCCTCCGCCCACATCGGGAAACAGGCCGATGTGAATTTCCGGCATCGCCATCCGGATGCCCTCGCACACGATACGATGACTCGCCCCGACTGCGAGACCCACCCCGCCCCCCATACACACCCCGTGAATCCAGGCCAGCACCGGCTTGGGGTAGTCATGAATCAGCGCATCGAGCTGGTACTCGACCGCAAAAAAAGTATCGCCATACACATGACGTCGTGGCCCCCCACTACGCACCTGTCGGATGACCTCCGCAACGTCACCCCCCGCGCAGAACCCGCGATCGCCGGCCCCCTCGATCGATACTGCCACCACCGCATCGTCCGAGGCCCAGTCGCGAAGTTGCTCAAGCATTCGACTGCACAGTTCAAGGTTGAGAGCGTTGAGCTGGCGGGGCCGATTCAGGCGAACAACGCCCAGACTGCGGCCCAGACCGAGGGCCTCCACTTCGAACAGCACGCTGGCTTCAGACATGGACGGATACCTTCGGGGGCAATTGCGCAGTCGGAAAGAGTTCGGGCAGCATCACCGCTTGTCGCCCGCCGGAGCTGCCGGTCGGGGCGGAGCCAAAAGGCGAGGTTCTCGGATCCGAGGCTCAAATCGACTGCCCTTGCGAGCGCGGCCCCCCGCCCATGCGGACAGAGCAGCGACGCTCAAGGCTTTGGAGAACGGCTTCTGGCCACGACCTATGCCTTCGATCAGCAGGCCTGAAGGTCCGACGACCAGGGCCGAAGCCAGACGGTCGCCCGACTCCAGACCCATGAGGATCACCCCACGCCCGCCGTTCTTGAGCACCTTGGCCTCGGCCAGAGGAAAAGCGAGCAGTCGCCCTTCGTTGGTGGCACAGACGATGGTGTGCGCACCGGGCGTGAAAAGTGCAGGCCGGATCGGCAAGTCGCCTTGATCCAGGGACAGGAAAGCCTTCCCCTGACGCGTCCGGCCTACGAGATCCCCGGCCTGGCAAATAAAGCCGATGCCTGTGCGGGTCGCAAACAGCACGCCCGTTTCAGCCACCGCTGCGAAACTGTGCTCGATTCGGGTTCCAGGCTCTAGCTCGACCAGACTCGTGATCGGCACACCGTCACCTCGCGCGGAAGGCAACTGGGAAACGGGCACTGAATAGACGCGACCCGAAGACGACACTGCAAACAGCTGATCCGTCGTGCGCACCTCAAAGCAATCGGACAAGGAGTCGCCCGTCTTGAAGCTGAACTGACTCGGATCGTGGCCATGACCCTGGCGCGCACGGACCCAGCCACGCTCGGACACGATCACGGTCACCGGTTCCTCGACAACCTTCAGCACTGCCGTCGTCTTTTCCGCGGCTTCAATCAGGGTGCGGCGGTCGTCGCCGAACTGCTTAGCGTCGGCCTCGATCTCCTTGATCAATTGCCGGCGCATTGCCTGCGGCGATGCAAGCAATGCCTCAAGCCCCAGACGGTCTCGTGCGAGGGTCTCCAATTCCTGCTCTATCCGGATCGCCTCTAGCCGGGCCAGCTGACGCAGCCGAATTTCGAGCACATCGTCAACCTGCCGCTCGCTCAGTCTGAACGCCGAGATCAGTGCAGTCCTGGGATCGTCGGACTCGCGGATGATCCTGATCACGCGATCGATGTCGAGCAGGATCTGGCGCCGCCCTTCAAGGATGTGAATCCGATCATTGACCCGATCCAGGCGATGCTGGGACCGTCGGGTGACCGTTTCGACCCGGAACGCGATCCACTCCTTGAGCATGTTGAGCAAAGCTCTTTGACCCGGTCGCCCATCACGGCCGATGCTCACCAAGTTGACCGAGACGTTGGTTTCAAGGCTCGTATGGGCGAGCAAGGCTCTCAACAACTCGTCCTGCTCGACCCGAGAGCTGCGCGGTTCGAACACCAGACGGACGGGCGCCTCCTTGCCGGACTCGTCGCGAACGCCGTCCAATACTGCGAGCACCGTCTGGCGCAGCTGCAGTTGCTCAGGCGTCAGGGCTTTTCGCCCTGCCCTGACCTTGGGGTTGGTGAGCTCCTCGATTTCCTCAAGAATCTTCTGAGACGAAACGCCATGCGGCAATTCGGTGAAGACCAGCTGCCATTGTCCACGAGCGAGGTCCTCGATCTGGTGCTTGGCCCGCATCTTGAGCGAACCCCGGCCGCTCAGATAGGCGTCTCGAATCTCGTCCGATGATGAGATCAGCCGAGCACCGCCCGGGAAGTCCGGCCCTGGGAGAATCTCGAGAATCTCGTCAAGGCTTGCGTCAGGATTTCGAATCAGACGCACCGTCGCCGCCGCAACCTCCCTCAAATTGTGCGGAGGAATTTCAGTGGCCAAACCCACTGCAATGCCCGAGGCTCCGTTCAGGAGAACCATTGGGAGCCGCGCCGGCAGGAGGGCGGGCTCCTGGGCCGAGCCGTCGTAGTTCGCCACGAAATCGACCGTACCCTCGTCGATCTCGTCCAACAGCAATTGCGAATGCCGGGTCAGGCGCGCTTCGGTGTAGCGCATGGCCGCAGCGCCGTCGCCGTCCCGTGAACCGAAATTGCCCTGACCTTCAACCAGCGGGTAACGAAGGCTGAAATCCTGCGCCATACGAACCAGCGCGTCATAGGCCGCGACATCGCCATGCGGATGGAAACGGCCGAGCACATCGCCCACCACTCGGGCCGACTTCACCGGCTTGGCGCCCGGCGCAAGTCCCATCCGGTGCATCGCGAAGAGGATCCGGCGCTGAACCGGCTTCTGGCCATCACTGACCTCAGGAAGCGCCCGCCCCTTGACCACGGATACAGCGTATTCAAGATACGCCCGCTCGGCATAGCGCGCGAGGGTCAATCCGTCGTCGGGGTCATTGCCGCCGGCGGCGGGAAGTGGAGAAAACAAATCGTCCTGATTCATCGGTACCTTGCCTTAGACATCGGCCTCAACCTCATCCCCATGCTGCTCAAGCCAGCTACGGCGGGCTGAGGCCTCACCCTTGCCCATCAGCATCGAAAAGCGCGCCTCGGTCGATGCACGATCAAAATCGCCGAGAGACACCCTGAGCAGGCGTCGCGTCTCCGGATTCATGGTGGTGTCCCACAGTTGCTCGGCACTCATCTCCCCCAGACCCTTGAACCGGGAAATTGACCAGGAGCTTTCGCGGATACCGTCCTTGCGAAGCTTGTCCTCGACATGGCGCAATTCACCCTCATCCAGGCAGTAGAGCTTGCGCATCGGCCGCTTTCCCTGGGCCGGTACGTCGACTCGATAAAGGGGTGGGCGCGCGATCCACACATGGCCGCGCTCGACAAGCTGCGGAAAATGCCTGAAAAAAAGCGTCAACAACAGTACCTGAATGTGGGCGCCGTCCACGTCGGCATCGGAGAGGATGCAGACGCGACCGTAACGAAGACCCGACAGGTCCACCGCATCATTGACGCCGTGGGGATCGACGCCCACCGCAACGGCGATGTCGTGGATTTCATTGTTTGCAAACAGCCGATCACGCTCCACCTCCCAGGAGTTGAGCACCTTTCCACGCAAAGGAAGGATCGCCTGAAATTCCTTGTCGCGCCCCATCTTGGCCGAACCACCGGCGGAGTCGCCCTCAACGAGAAAGATTTCATTTCGAGACAAGTCAGTGGATTCGCAATCAGTGAGCTTGCCGGGGAGGACTGCGACGCCCGAACCTTTCCGCTTCTCAACCTTCTGGGCAGCCCGGCTTCGGGCCTGCGCCTGGCGAATCACCAGATCGGCCAGGCGCCGGCCATGCTCCACATGCTCATTGAGCCAGAGTTCGAGCCGTGGGCGAAGCAGGCCGCTCACCAGGCGCAAGACATCGCGAGAATTGAGCTTTTCCTTGATCTGGCCCTGGAACTGCGGATCCAGCACGCGCGCCGACAGGATGAAGCTCGCGCGGGCAAATACATCTTCGGGCAGCAACTTCGTACCCTTGGGCATCATCCCGTGCAACTCGATGAAACTCTTGACCGCATTGAACAGTCCGTCGCGTAAACCGGCCTCGTGTGTGCCTCCGGCCGAGGTCGGAATGAGATTCACATAGGACTCTCGAATCAGCGGTCCCTCGTCCGTCCAGACCACCAGCCAGCGCGCGCCTTCGCCCTCGGCAAACGTGTCATCGCCCGCAGTTACGCTGTCATCGCCCTCGAAATGCGGAATGATCGGCGCCGATGCGCCCCCAGCATGCAGCGTCTCATCCAGATAGGCCCGCAGCCCGCTCTCGTAGTGCCAATTCAGCGTTCGAGCGGTTTTCTCATCTGTAAAACTGACCCTCAGCCCGGCCAGCAGAACAGCCTTGGATCGCAGCAGCGCCACGAGCTCCGAGGCGGGTACGAGCGGGCTGTCAAAATACCGAGGGTCAGGCCAGGCCCTGACGCGAGTCCCCGAACGACGCTCGCCACGGCCCGCAAGGCTGGACACCAGGGGCCGCACCACCTCTCCGCCCTCAAAGGCGATCTGATGGATCGAGCCCTCGCGCCAAACCGATACCTCGAGCCGCCGTGACAGCGCATTGGTCACCGAAACCCCGACTCCGTGCAGCCCGCCCGAAAAGCTGTAGGCGCTGGCACCCGCCTTGTCGAACTTGCCTCCGGCGTGAAGCCTTGTAAAGACAATCTCAACCACGGGCGCTTTCTCTTCCGGGTGCTCCCCAACCGGGATGCCCCGGCCATCATCATCCACACTGACGCTGCCATCGACATGCAAAGTGACGTCGATGGATCGGCAGAACCCGGCCAAGGCCTCGTCCGCGGCGTTGTCGATGACTTCCTGGATGATGTGGAGCGGACTGTCGGTCCGGGTGTACATTCCGGGGCGGCTCCTCACCGGCTCCAGCCCCTTCAGCACACGGATGGAGGACTCGCTGTAATCACGCTGCTTCGATGGCGTGCGGCTTGCCATAAGGAATCCCTTGGAAGTCACCAGGTGCCAGGCACCAGAATCTCTCGACCGACCTTTTCGATGTCGGTATGACCACAAAAGGCCATGGTCAGCTCAAGTTCTCGCTGGATCAGCTCCAGGCACTTGCTGACCCCGGCCTCGCCCATGGCCCCCAAACCGTATAGGAACGCGCGCCCGATCATCGTCCCCCGTGCACCCAAAGCGCGGGCCTTGAGCACGTCCTGACCCGACCGGATCCCTCCATCCATCCAGACCTCGATCCTCGAACCAACCGCTTCGACAATGGCGGGCAAGGCACGGATCGAAGACAGGGCGCCATCCAGCTGGCGCCCGCCGTGATTGGACACGATCAGCGCGTCCGCTCCACTGTCGGCTGCGAATCGGGCATCCTCGGCGTCCATGATGCCCTTGACGATCAGCTTCCCCCCCCACAAATCGCGAATCCATCGGACATCATCCCAACTCAGGGTCGGA
>JBIKVK010000074.1:0-13541 GCA_044356835.1 Burkholderiaceae bacterium | reverse complement strand
CATTGAATGCACGGTTTGCAGCGTTTCTGCAATCAAATGTTTACGGGCTGTCGCACACCTGCGAAGATGGGCGGTGCAAGTCGTTGAATCGTGGAAAAAGCCTACGACAGCACCAGCACTTTTAATCCGTTGGTCGGCGGTTCGAATCCGCCACGACCTACCAACACCATTTTCATCTATGTCGGCGCCCTGCCCCAGGCAGGGCGTTTTCATTTCTGGGGCTGGAAGCGTAGCCAACCAGCGTTCGTCCCATTGCTCTTGTCTGAGACTAAATTGTGTCTATTATCGCCGCTTCAGCGATAGGCAATCCATGCGAATCCTCACTTCAGTCGGAGCCCAGAATCGATTCGGCGAACTGATCGACAGCGCTCAGCGGGAGCCCGTCACCATACCCGAAGGGGACGACCCGTGGCGTTCGTGTTGTCCCCGGAGGACCTGAAGGTTCTCATCGCCTCACGAGGTCGGAGCGATCGAGCGCTCGCGCAATTCGAGGCTTTTTTTGCGGCTGCCGATTCGAGGCTGCCCCCCTCGGCAACCACGTTGACCGATCAGGATGTGGAGCGGCTGGCTGATGCCGTTCGTTAAGCGGGCTGTGTTTGACACGAGTTCGCTGGTCTGCGCCGTGCTCCGGCCCGCATAAATTCCTCGAAGAGCGCTGATGCTGGCGGTGGCGCAAATGCAGCTTTGCGCATCTCCGTTAACCCTGCGTGAACTCGAGGAGGTCATCGCTAGACCCGTCTTCGATCGATACTTGGACGTGGCCGCGCGACGCGAGTTCGTCGCGCCATATCGGCGTCATGTTCGAATCTTCCAGGTACAACCCGACGAGGAGTCGCGTCCGATAAGGCCGTGTCGGGATCCGCGCGACAACAAATTTCTGGCGCTCGCAATCGTGGCGTCCGCTGATGTGATCGTCAGCACTGATGACGATCTTCTTGCGATGACCCCTTACCAGGAGATTTCCATCCTGAACCCGACGGATTTCATCGTTACCGATGGGTCGCCGCACCCGATCAGGGCTCAAAGTAGATCGTCAGGAAGGCGCTTCCGTCGCGCGATCTGCCCGCAGACAGGTGCCCGAGAAGTCCCGCCGAGGTCACATCGAGCAGTCGTGCGGTGAGCGTTGCCGGGATTGAAAACTGGTCGGCGAGCCGGGAAAGTTCGGCGCCGATCGCACTCACCCTCAGCCCGGCCTCGTAGAGGTTGAGGTCAAACGCGCGAACCGGCTGACCTGCCTCGCCAAGCTCAAGCCAGCGGGGAACGAAATGGGCCCGCGCGCCCGTGGCCCTGTCCAGCATGGCGACGACCGATTCCCGAAGAAAAGACAGGTACGGCCCGTCAAGATGCTCGTCTATCCGTTCGCGAATCTGGCTGTTCGAAAGCCCGGGTCGTCCATGATAGAGGGTCTGTACTCCGGAATGAGAACGGTCGGCCCGCCACTTGAAGCCCCGAAAGAGCAGCGTCGGCTCCGTGCCGATCAAGGCCCTGCGCGGAGGTTCGGGGTATTCGGCGTATACCTTGAAAACCGCGCTGCGGGCAGACCCTTCGAACCCGAATTCCGACATTCGTGCGCCGTCGAGCGCTTGAGCGAACTCGTCGCACAGGTGAGTGGGCATGTCGAGTGCCTGCGCCGCTGCCACGAGCTGCTCGCGTCGTACGGGGTCGACGGGCACCGCCAGCATGTAGCGCTGGGAAATCATCTCACCCGGCTCGAACTTGAAGGAGCGTTCGTACTGCGCGGCAAGTCCCATGGACTCAAAAACGCGAAATGGTCTCAACGAGAACTCGAGGAGCGCTGCCTCGTCGAGCTTTACCGAAGAGGCCTCATTCATCATCAGCCTGAAGGAATTGCCCGGAATGGGTTGGATGAAATCACCCCGCGTCACGCGGGGCGTTTGCACATTCGGACTCGGTTCATGTGTTTCAGCAGCGTGGCCATTTCGTTACCGGCTGAAGAACTCAAGCAAGAGGGCGTTGACCCGGTCGGGTGCCTCGACCTCGGGCAGGTGACCATAGCCATCGAGCACTTCGTGACGCGCAGAGGGTACAGCCTTCGCAAGTACGTCCGCGTTTCTAGCCCTGGGCGAAACACCATCCTCGGCGCCTGAGATCATCATGAAGGGCTGCGCCGCGAGACTTTGCGCAAACTGCGGCGCATAGTAGCCCGAGAGCGCACCAAAGCGCACCGCCTGCATGAACCCTTCCGGATTGGTCGCTCGCAGCACGTGCTGGACTAGCGCGACGGTCTCGGGGCTCTGACCCCTCGAGCCCAGGAGCGCAGAGACTCGCCCAGATCCGAAGCCATAGCCGCCGCTCGAAATCTGGCGGGTCCGACCGTCGATGGTCTGCTTTTTCTGCTCTTCGGTCGGCTGCGCTATGCCGATGCTGGTCCCCGTCGTCACGAGCCGGATCACGCGGCCGGGGTGGTGATGCACGAAGCACATTGCGATTCGCGAGCCAAAGGAGTTGCCTACCAGATAAAAACGGTCAAGGCCGAGCGCGGCCGCGAGATCGGCGACTGCGTCCGCATATCCCTTGCAGTCCGGCGTCTCGGAGCGCAGGTTGTCAGTCAGCATGTAGCCCGGCGCATTCCAGCCGATCACACGGAATTTTGAGGAGAGACCGGCATACTGGTAGCGCCAGTGCATCGAGTTGGCCCCGACGCCATGGAGGAACAACACGGCGGGCGCATCGGCTCGTCCGGCCTCCATGAAACTGAACCGGTCGCCCCGGTAACGAGCCTTGGAGGCCGCAGGGATCTCGGCGAAGCGGAGCTCCGGCAGTGGCGGTGGCTCGGCGGCGGCCGCCGCTGGGCCATGAGCGATCGCGGTCAGGCCAGCGGCCAGCCCCAGTGCTGCAAAGGAACGGGAACGCATGAAAGGTCCTCCTGATGGGTAGCGGTCGGGCAGCCGCTCTTTGTGCTTTCTCGTTGAATATTACCGCCCCCGTCCGATGCGAACCAGAGCCTGATCGGCCGGGTATGCGGGGTGCAATCACTTTCGGCCATAATCAAGCACCTCCCCATTCGTGGACCGTGGTCCCGACGCCCGATGCGAAAAGCGAACTTGAGTGCGATTCTGACGGCAGTGCTCACCAGTTCGTCGATGCTTCTCGCCTCATGCGGTGGGAGCGCAGGGACTGTGGGCGCCGAGCGCGGCTTCAATGATGCTCCTGATCCATGTGCAGTTGCAGCCCGGAGCTATGGCGATGTGTCGGTCCCAGCCGAGTATCGAGGTGCTTTCCCGATTCCGCAGCCGAGCGGGAAACTGCCCGCTGATGTGAAGCGAAGTATGGATCTGAAGGATTTGGATGCCTGGTGGTCCAAGCCTGCATCGAACGCCTGTACCGATCGTGATGCCTACATCCGCAACGTCTACATCGAGGACCTGAACCGGGTGAGTCAGCTCGGTGTCGAGCAGGTCTGGATTTTCAACTACGGCCCGTGGGATGACTTCTCCAAACCTGTTTGGTCGATCGACCCTGCGGATTACGCGATCCCCCAGAACGTGTTCAAAACGATCGTTGAAGAGGCGACCCGGCGTGGCATCAAGGTCTATTTGAGCTGGCAGATGAACAACAGCGACAAAGTCGGTGAGTGGAACTCGCTCGATACCGGCGACACGATGACCCGGCAGACCCTCATCAAGATCATGGCCTCATACAAGAGGCATCTGATTCACCAAGCCCAGATCGGAGCGGAGATGGGCCTGCATGGGCTGGCGGGCGACCTCGTGGCTTTCGTCCGCAGGTCCTCAAGATCAACCCGGAGTTCAAGGAGATCTATGTCAACGCGGTGTCCGAAACGATCGCCGGGATCAGGACAGTGTTCCCGGGCAAGGTGTTCTATGGTCAATACGATTCCATCCTCGACGAGAGAATCATCGGAAAAGTCGACGGTCTGGTCGGGGTGGTGTGGCTCGGTGGTCAGCATCACAAACTACTGGCACACCGATGACCTGTCGCCCACGCCGGTGTCAGGAAATAACGCGTTTCCGAACCTCTCGAGCTCGATCCGCAACAAGCCCGCCGAAGGCATCGTGAAGCACTGGTTCTCGTCACCCTGATCGGGCGCTTGACGTACACGCTCACACTCTCTGGAGTCGTTGCCTGACCATGCTGATCAATTGCGTTGTCTACCAAGCGGGCCACAGGCTTGCCGATATCGATGTCGCTGACATTCACGACTGGCTCAGCCGGCCCGGCTGCTTGGTCTGGGTGGCCCTGCTCGATCCCGAGCCCATCGAGCTTGAACGCATGCAGCAGGCCTTTGGGCTCCATGAGCTGGCGGTTGAGGATGCACGCAAAGGCCACCAGCGGCCCAAACTCGAGGAGTATGGTGATTCTCTGTTCCTGGTAATGCAGCTTCTCGAAAGCGAGCCCGCACCGTCGGCGGCCATTCAGGTCGGCGAAGTTGCCGTGTTCGTAGGAGCGAATTTCGTGCTGTCTGTTCGCAGCCGCAGCAGCCAGGGCTTTCTCGGCGTACGGGCCCGCAGCGAGCGGGAGCCGCACTTGCTCAAGCACGGGCCCGGCTATGTGCTCTATGCCCTGCTCGATGCAGTCGTGGATCGCTATTTTCCCGTGCTCGACGCTTTGGAGACGAGCCTGGAGGAAGTGGAGGCGCAGATTTTTGAGCGCGGTTCCGCACGCGAGCGCATCCAGGAGCTCTATCAATTGAAGGAGAGGGCTGCGGTGCTGCGGCATGCGGTTGCGCCGCTACTCGAGGTGGCGGGCAAGCTGCACGGCGGCCGGGCCCCTTCGGTATGCATGCCCGTCCAGGAATATTTTCGGGATGTCCATGACCATCTGGTCAGGATCAATGCTTCGGTCGATGCCATCCGTGACACCATCGGTACTGCGCTCCAGGTTAATCTTGCGCTGATCGCCATCGAGCAGACCGACACCACCAAGCGCCTGGCTGCCTGGGCAGCCATCTTTGCGGCCCCCACAGCCATGGCCGGCATCTGGGGGATGAATTTCGATGCCATGCCGGAATTGCACTGGCAGTGGGGGTATCCGGCGGCGCTCCTCGCCATTGCGGGTGTGACCTTCACCCTGTACTGGCGATTCAGGCGCGCGGGATGGCTTTCAGGTGGCGAGGACACGAGGAGATCACAGTGACTGAGACGTCATCCGAATTTGACTGGATCGTGGCCGGCTCGGGCGCCGGGGGGCTGACCGGGGCGCTCGTGGCTGCGGGTCGCGGGTTGTCGGTGTGCGTGCTCGAAAAGGGGCGGCAGATCGGGGGAGGAACCGCGACCTCCTACGGCACGCTGTGGGCGCCGGCCAATGTTATCGCGCAACAGGCGGGCCTGGACGACAGCATCGAGGCTGGGCTCGCTTATGCGCGCTATGTTGCCGGCGATGCAGCGATCGATGAGCTGCTTGAAACCCATGTGCGGGCGGCCCCTCGGGCAGTGCAACGATTGATCGAGCTCGGGGTCAAATTCCAGTTGACGCTGGGCCTGCCCGAGATCTTCCATCCGGCCGCGCCTGGGAGTCATCCGGACGGACGCCGCATGGTCGAGGTGCAGCCGATCCCCCGATCTGAACTCGGCCCATGGGCCGATGCCATCCGGCCCGCGCACTACATCCCGCCGGGCGTTAGCTGGGGGGATGTCATCGCATGGGGTGGCTTTGGCAACCGGATTCACTGGGACCCTGGCGAACTCGAACGGCGCCGGGCGCTCGGATGGCTCGCGGCCGGGCAGGGCCTGATTGCGCACCTGCTTCGGGCTGGACTTGCGCTCGGGGTGGAGCTGAGGCTCGATTCGGGGGTGGACGAGCTGATATGCGAAGATGGACGCGTCTGCGGTGTCCGCACTGTACGAGGCGAAGTCCTGCGCGCCCGTCGTGGCGTCTTGCTCGCGACCGGTGGCTACGAAGGCAATGACGATCTGGTCAAGCGTTTCGAGGGCTTGCCGGACTGGCTGAATTCATTTGCCCCGACCAATACCGGCGACGGCATGCTGCTGGCCACCGAACTCGGCGCATCCGTCTATCGACTTCCGGTCAATCACCGCAAGCTCGTGGGCTGTGCGGTGGAGAGCCGGGGAGGCGAATTCTTTTCGATCGGACTGCACGGCATGCCCTATCCGGGTGCCATTGCGGTCAACCGTGACGGCCGGCGATTTTGCGACGAGTCCCTCTTCCAACAGGTGGTTCACGCGTTCCAGGAATTCGATCGCACGAGGCATCGGTTTGTGAACCTGCCAGCTTGGATGATCTTCGATGATCGCCACCGCCAGAACTATTCGGTGGTGGGAGGTCCACCCGGCGCACCGGTGCCAGACTGGATCGTCCGCGCCAACACGCTGACCGAGCTGGCGAACCTGATTGATGTCGATCCTGCCGGTCTCGAATCGACGGTGTCCCGCTTCAACGGTTTCGTGACGAAGGGCCGAGACGAGGATTTTGGCCGAGGGGCCTCGGCTTTCTCGCGCAGCACGGCCGGAGGCGGCCGCACAACAAGCAGCGGCCAGCTCGGGGCCCTGGACACCGCCCCCTACTACGCGATTCGTCTGCGGGTCGGAGGCATGGTCAGCGCCGGCGTTCTTACTGGACACCATGGCGAGGTCTTGCACGTAAGGGGCCACCCGATTCCGGGACTCTATGCCTGTGGCAATGCCGCCGCTCCCGCCGACACTGGCGTCGGCTACCAGGGGGGAGCCTCCATCGGCAGTGCCATGATCTTCGCTTACCTCGCGGCAGAGCACGCTGCCGGGGCGTCCAGCTCTGCCTGAGCGGCGGCAGCCCCTTTTACCCAACCCCGGGGCTATTCCGCCTTCAGATTGACCTTCTTTGCAAGGTCACTGAAGTCCTTCAGCTCCGCCTTCACCCGGGCGGCAAACGCTTCAGGTCCCTCGACGACGGGCTCCAGAGCGAGCGAGGCGAGGCGCTCGACGGTGTCCGGATGCTTCATGAACGAGGTCAGCTCCTGATGCCACCGGTCCACGATGGCCCTAGGGGTCCCGGCGGGAACAAACATACCGATCCAGCTGTCGCCGCGTACGCCTGGATAGCCCAGCTCTGCGTATGTCGGAACCTCAGGGAACAGACTCGATCGCTGGGGTGAAACCACCGCAAGAGCTCGGAGCTTGCCGGCCTTGAGCATGGGCGCGGCCGTTGTTGAAACCGCCGCGTTGAGGTGGGTCTGCCCGCTGAGCACCGCTTGAAGCGAGGGCGCTGCGCCCTGAAACGGCACATGAATGAGGGACACTCCGGCCAGCTGCGCGAGCATCGCCGTCATGACGTGGGTCGTGCTGCCCCCGCCCGCGGTGGAATAGGTGTACTTGCCTGGTTCCCTGCGGGCCATCTCGATGAATTCTCGAAGGCCCTGGGCCGGGAAGTCCGGCTTCACCACCAGCATATTGGGCGCACTGGCCAGCAAGGTCACCGGTTGCAGATCTCGCTCTGCGTCGTATTGCATTTTTTCCATGAGTGCCGGAACGATCGTGTAGGCCCCGATGGTCATCACGGCGGTATAGCCGTCTGCGGGCGACTTGGCCACGATGGCGGTGCCCAGGGTACCGACGGCGCCCGGCCGGTTGTCGACGACGATCCGCTGACCCAGACGATCCTGGACCTGGGCCGCGACCAGACGGGCCATGGTATCCACCGGCCCCCCCGGTGGGAATGGCACCACCATTCGGATCGAGCGCGAGGGATAGGCTTCCTGACTCAGCGAAGGGCCGGCGCCCAGGGATAACAAGCCCGCCAGCAGGCCCAGCAACGCGCGTGCGTATTTCATGAGGGCTCCTCTCGTCCGTAGAGCGTGGTTGATTCACACATCGACCGTTCGATCCGGATCATAGCGGCGGGCGCGGGAAGATGGAAACCCCTCACGGTGGTCTTGAGTCGGGCCCTGTACCACCCAGGTTCAGCATGCGGTGATGTCGAAGCCCGTCGGCATTCACGCCGGCCTTGCTGGTCGCGTTCGCCCCCGCTACGATGATCGGAGAAGTTCCCCACTTCAACGAGCAGGCGGGAGCGCCCCATGTGCCGATGGATTGCCTATGCCGGTCCGGAAATCTTTCTGGAGGACCTGCTCTTCAACCAGGAATTCTCCATAGTCAGTCAGAGCCTGTCGGCCCGGGAGTCGGTGTTCACGACCAACGGCGACGGCTTTGGGGTGGCCTGGTACGGTCGCCGAACCGCACCAGGCCTGTTCAAAGACGTCTTGCCCGCATGGAACGACAGCAACTTGCGCTCGCTGGCTGCGCAGGTTCAGACCCGACGGTTTTTCGCACATGTGCGGGCTTCGACTGGCACTGCCGTCTCCAGGACCAATTGCCATCCGTTTACCTGGCGCAACTGGGCGTTCATGCACAACGGCAAGATCGGTGATTGGAGCCGCTGTCGTCGCGACATCGAGGCCCATATCACGGGTGACTTCTATGCTCACCGGCACGGCACCACCGACAGCGAAGCCTTGTTTCTGCTTGCTCTCAGCCAGGGTCTGGAACGGGGGCCCGTCGAGGCCATCGGGCGCAGCCTGAGAATCGCGCTCGATGTGATGGAGCGAAATGCGGCGGTCGAGCCCCTCCGAGCCTCGATGGCCCTGACCGATGGAAAATCCGTCTGGGCGGTTCGCTACTCGAGCGACCACCGCTCGCCCAGTCTTTATTTCGGCATGCCTGACACGCGGGCGGTTGAGCCCGGGGTCAACCCCGTCAACACCATTGCATCAGAACCGCTCGACTCCGATGCAAGCCACTGGTTCGGAGTCGACGAGGGCACCGTCCTGGTCTGGACGGATCAGGGCCTTGAGCAGCAGCGTTTGAATTTCTGATCCGGTTCAAATCGATCCAAGGTATTCCGGTGAAGGCGAACCCATGACTGTCCGCTCAAGTTCAGACTCCACCCCGGCCTCTATCTCCGACCCGGTTCGAATCCTGACGCCGCCTGCAATCGAAGCGGGTAGCGAACTGGTGCTGCGCATGATCCCGATGCCTGCGGACGTGAACGCGAATGGCGATATTTTCGGGGGCTGGTTGATGGCTCAGGTGGACATGGCCGGAGCCGTGCTGCCGAGCCGTGTCGCCAAAGGGCGTATCGCGACGGTTGTAGTCAATCAGCTCTTGTTCAAACAGGCGGTCTCGGTGGGCGATCTGTTGAGCTTCTATGCGCGTATCGAACGGATCGGAACTACGTCGATCACTGTGCGGGTTGAGGTGTTTGCCGAGCGAAACCCAGCCGCTCCGGAGCTGGTCAGGGTCACCGAGGCGAGCCTCACTTACGTCGCGATCGATGCCCACGGGCGCCCCAGACCGGTGCGTCACTCCTGACTGTCGACGCCGGCCCCCTCTGGCGGATACGCATCGGGCGCCCTATCATCAGAGCTTCGACCTCATTGAACGCCCGTGGGCGGCGGTGGGGGCACAGATCGCCCAATATCAAGAACATCGGACAGGGGGAGCAGGTCATGAATAAGGTTCAGGACAAGCGGGAGCACGAGTTCGACTACGACATGATCGTGATCGGCTCCGGTCCGTCCGGTCAACGATCCGCCATTCAGGCCGCCAAGCTCGGCAAGCGGGTCGCAGTGATCGAACGAGCGCGCGCGGTGGGGGGGGTATGCGTGAACACCGGGACCATCCCGTCCAAGACCTTTCGGGAGGCCGTCCTCCATCTCTCGGGTTTTCGAGAGCGCGGTATTTACGGGTCCTCCTACCGGGTCAAGCAGGACATCAGCATTGATGACCTGCTCTACCGGGTACAGCAGGTGGTGCGCTCTGAAATCGATGTCATCCGCAACCAGATGACCCGCAATCGGGTCGAGCTGATCGAGTCGACGGCCACTTTTCTTGACCCGCACACCTTGGAGCTTGCCTCGGCGAGCGGTCACGGCCGGCGGCAGATTTCGGCGGCCCGGATCGTGATTGCTTGCGGCACAGAAGCGGCCCGCGACCCCCATATCCCGTTTGACGGACAGCGGGTCTTCACCAGCGATGACGTACTGGGCCTGGAATTTCTCCCGCGCTCGATCATCGTGGTCGGTGCCGGTGTCATAGGTGTCGAATATGCCACCATGTTCGCGGCGCTGGGTGTTCGCGTGACCATTGTCGACAAGCGTCCAGTACTCCTGCCCTTTCTCGATCACGAGATTTCAGCAGCGCTCACCTACGTGGTGCAGCAAAGCAACGTCACCATGCGTCTGGGCGAAGAGGTCGCGGAGATCCATATGCTCACCGGCGTCGGAAAGCCCGTCGAGGTGCGCCTCAAGAGCGGCAAGGTTCTGCATGCGGAGGCCGCCCTATACTCGATCGGTCGAAGTGGTGCGACCGAGCGCCTGGGGCTCGACAAGGCCGGGGTGACTCGGGACGACCGCAACCGGATCCCGGTGAACGAGCATTTCCAGAGCAATGTGGGCCACATCTATGCGGTCGGCGATGTCATAGGCTTTCCCTCGCTGGCTTCGACGTCATACGAGCAAGGTCGAGCTGCCGCGCGCCATGCATTTGGATTGCGTCTGGACCACGAGGGCGGCATCGGGCTCTTCCCCTATGGCATCTACACCGTTCCGGAAATCTCTACCATCGGCAAGAACGAGGATGAGCTGACGGCAGCGGGCGTACCTTACGAGATCGGCAAGGCCAATTACCGCGAGATCTCCAGAGGTCAGATCATCGGAGATCGAACCGGGATGCTCAAAATTATTTTTAGCCCGGAGACCAAAGAACTGCTGGGCGTGCACATCATGGGCGAGGGGGCGAGCGAACTCATCCATATTGGGCAGACGCTCATGGCCCACCAGGGAACGATTGATTACCTGGCCGATGCGGTCTTCAACTTTCCCACTTTGGCCGAGTGCTACAAGACGGCCGCGCTCGACGGGCTCAACCGGCTCTCGATTTGAGCGATCTACGAATCTCGGGATTCATCGATCGGAACGAAACGCACCAGCCTTTGGCCGGCGTGTTCGAAGAAGCTTGCCTGCACCCGGTCGCCGATGCGAATCCCGTCGTGCCCATGGGCCATCAGGCGGGCGCCTTCGTCCAGATCGACGAGTACAAGCGTATAGGGCGCCAGGGCCCGAAATTCCTCTGAGGGCGCCCGTGCCACCGAGGTGACGGCGTACACCGTGCCCAGTCCCGAGGCGGTTGTCCAGCCCAGGTCGGTTGCGCCGCAGTCAGAACATGCGTAACGCGCCAGGGTCTGTACCTTGGAGCAACCGTGACACACCTGCAGCCGCACAAGCCCCTCGCTCAATCCCGCGAGATAGGGTGCAGACAGACTTGAGGGGATAGAGCGATCAGGCATGGACAATCAAGCCTCGCGGTGGATGACCAGACCTACGTGAGATGACATCACGCCACCGTCAGCATGGATGTAAGCGCGGCTGGCATGCTTGATCTGCCTCGAGCCCGCCTGTCCCGAGAGTTGCCTGATCGTCTCCACGATGTGGGCCATGCCGCCGGCCACACCACAGTGCCCAAAGGAAAGGAGGCCGCCGTGGGGGTTGAGTGGCAGACTTCCCGAAAGATCGAAGTCACCCGCGCGCAGCCGATGAGATGCTTGGCCGCGGTGGGCAAATCCGATTTCCTCCAGCAGCATCGCCAAAGTGATGGTGAAGGAGTCATAAATTCCGAGCAGGTTGATATCGTCTAGCCTGCAGCCCGCCTGATTGAGCGCACGCCCCACAGCGTCGCTGGCGCCACTCCGAAACAGATCGGTCCAGGCTGAAAGGTGCTGATGACGGTGCGCCTGTCCGGAGCCCGACAGGACCACGCGTGCGCCCGAAGGTGCTTTGGAGGAGACGATGATTGCAACTGCGCCATCGGAGATCGGGCAGCAGTCGGCAAGCTTCAGCGGTGATGCAATCGTCTTCGAGGCCAGCACATCGGCGATCGACAGGGGATCGCGCAGGTGTGCCTCAGCATGCCCGCTCGCGTGCTTTCGCATCAATACGGCGAATTCCGCAAGATCGGCCTCGCTCGCGCCGGTGTCGTGCAGGTAGCGCGATGCCATCAATGCGTAGTAGGCCGGGACCGAGGCGCCGTTGGGCACCTCGTAATCGGCATCACCGACCTGCGCCAGGGTTTGAATGGAGAGGTCTCGCGACTGACCTGACAGGCGATTCTCGCCGCTGACCACCATGATGTTGTTGCATACGCCGAGTCTGACGAGATGCCCAGCCAGCATCACGATCGCGGCACCCGTGGCTCCTCCGAGCTGCACGCTGTGCGCATAGACCGGGTGGACGCTGATGCGCTCACAGAAGAGCGAAGCGAGCATCAGGTGCGGTTGCGTCGTTGCGTAGCCTGTGATCACACCATCGATGACACCTCGCTCCATCCCGGCATCATCCAGGGCCTGCTGCGCCGCACGGGCCATGAGGTCGACCGCCGAGGCTTCCGGGATCCGGCCGAAAGCGGTCTGCCCCGAACCCACGAGATACGCATTGCGGGTGGTCACGTCCGGCAGCGGCTCAAGGCGTGATCTGTGCGACCCTGGCAACGTCGGCAAAATCGCGCATCTGCTCGCGAAGGAATCGACCGAAGGCCTCGGGCGGCTCCGGCTTGCCTGGCTCCGCTCCATCTTTGACGAGCCGCTGCACGATCTCCTCATCCTGAAGCGCACGGTTGATTTCCTGGTTGAGCTTCTGAATGATCGGTTCAGGTGTGCCGCTGCGGGCGACCACACCGTACCAGGCCGCCAGAACCAGTCCTGGCAGGCCCGCCTCTGCAACGGTCGGTACGTTGGGAGCGTTGGGAAAGCGCCGGTCGGAAGCCACCGCAAGCGCCTTCAGCCGGCCGCTCTGCAGGGCTGCTTCCATGGTCAGGAAGTTTCCAAACAGCAATTGGGTTTCGCCTGCGGCCGTGGCCATCAATGCCGGGGCCGCGCCGTTATACGGCACGTGAACCAGGTCGGTCCCTGTTCGGAGTTTGAAGATCTCACCCGCAATTCTTGGCAGCGAACTCGCCCCTGCCGATGCAAAGTTGAGCTGACCGGGCTTGCTTTTCGCGAGTGCGATGAATTCCTGCAGGGTATCGGCCGGAACTTTGCCGTTGACAAATATTCCGTAGGGCAGCTTCGCAACGAACGCAACCGGGGTGAAGTCTCGCGCGGTATCAAAGGGAAGGTTCGGATAGATGCTGGGATTGGCCGCGAAGGTTTGGGTGCAAAAAAACAGGGTATAGCCGTCCGCCGGGGCACGCGCCACAGCGGCCGCACCGATGGTTTGGCCCGCGCCGGGTCGGTTTTCGACCACTACGGTGGTGTTCAGCGCGATCCCGATCTTTCGTGCGATCAAGCGGGCGATGATGTCGGTCCCTCCGGCCGGCGGGACGCCCAGCACCATCTTGATGGGTTGGCTGGGCCAGGGTTCGGCGGCCCGGGTCGCGCCTGCGCCCAGGGATACGCAGGCGATGATCAGGCAGGCGAAGCCACGTCCGGCGCGACGGCTCCAAGACGCAGTCCTGAGGACAGTCGAATTCCACCTCTTGGCATGGACGTCAATCATGCATCGCTCCCCATTTGAATGAACCGCTTCTCAGTGACTCTCTGCGAGTGCAGCGCGCAACAGCGTCGGGATATCTTCG
>JBIKVK010000314.1:0-3873 GCA_044356835.1 Burkholderiaceae bacterium | reverse complement strand
TGTCGGAGGCGGCGGGCAGGTGGGTGCGGTATCAGTCGCGCGTGCTCCAGCCGATGGATACACCGTTCTCTTGAGCTCGCCGGGGTCGCTGGTTATTGCGCCACACCTCTATTCGCTTCCATACGATCCTTTGAAGGACTTCGAGCCCGTCTCACTCATCACCGAGGTACCGGTGCTCTTTGCAATCAGCATCAACTCACCGGCCAAGTCGCTCAACGAGTTCATTGCATTGGCGCGTAGCCAGCCCGGCAAGCTCAACTATGGTTCGGGCGGAATCTCGACCCCAGCGCACCTAGGTTCCGAACTGCTCAAGACCCTCGCAGGCATTGATCTCGTCCACGTGCCCTACAGGGGCACGCCTCAGGCACTGCAAGCCTTGATGACCGATGACGTCGCTCTATTCCTGTCCGGTCCCGCCGCGGTACTGCCCCAGGAGGCGGCTGGCAAGATTCGCCTGATCGCTGTGAGCACCAAGTCTCGCATCAAGGCCGCGCCTCACATCCCCACAACAGCCGAGGCAGGACTTCCAGACCTTACGGTCCCGGCCTGGTACGGCGTGATGGCGCCGAAGGGAACGCCCAAAGAGGTCGTCGCAACCCTAAGGGCCGCCCTGAAAAGAAGCCTGGAAAATGCCGTCGTACGCGACAAATTTGAGGCCGCGTCCTACATCATCATCAACGAAGGCCCGGAGCACTTCTCCAACTTCCTGAAGAAGGATTTCGAGCTCTGGGGTGACGTGATTCGCAAGGCCAATATCAAAGGCTAGTTTTGAAACGAGCCGCCTGAGGCCGATTCGGCCCTTCGGCCGCTTGCGGCTCTCACGGTGCGCTTCGGGACCTCGGTCTGACCCTGGGCACAACATGACCCGGAGCTAGCTCTTCGAAACAGACTTCGACACCAAGGCCCGCGCAGACGGTCTCTACATCGACGTCGAGCAGGCGGGCAATCAGGCGGGCACCGGGCTCGAACTCTACCAATGCGACCGCATAGGGCAGCGCCTGATCTAGGCTGGGGTGGAACGCCCGGTGGCAGACAGTCCAGCTGAGCACCAAGCCCTTGCCGTTTGACACAGCCCACTCCCAATCGTCCGATCCACAGCGCGCACATCGATCGCGGGGCATGTGACGCCAGGCACTGCAGGCGCTGCACCGCTGGAAACGCAGCTCGTGACGCGCACAGTACGTGTAGAACTCGCCGTGCAGTCCTTCGCCTCGTGGTATCGACGCCACAGCACGCGCATCTTCGCCCATCAAGCCCTCCCGAGGACGGCGATCGCACCATCACCCAGGTGCCCCCATCCGGTGACCACGCCGATCTCGCAGTCTGGGACCTGCAGGTCAGCGCGATGCCGCAGTTGGCGCACCGCCTCCGTCAGGTGGTTAAGTCCACCGATATGCGCCTCGGACAGTAAGCCCCCGTGGGTGTTGACAGGTAACCTGCCCCCGAACCGCAGCCCACCCTCGGCAACGAAGTCGCCAGACTCGCCGATGCCGCAGAAACCGGCTGCCTCGAGCTGCAGTAACACCACGTAGGTGAAGCAGTCGTAGATCTCGGCAAAGTCGACATCGGCCGGCGTGATTCCGGCGGCACGGAATGCACGGGGCGCCGCCCGGGTAAGGCCGATGTCGAGCAGGTTGTCGCGACCGCAGAGATCATCGGCAGGCGTCGATCTTCCCTCAGAGGCGGCCATGATCCGAACTGGAGTGTGGGGAAGGTCTCGCGCACGCGCCGAGCTGGTCACCGCCAGAGCACACCCTCCATCAGTTTCGAGCGAGCAGTCGGCCTTGCGGAACGGAGTCGATATCATCGGAGACGCGAGGTAGTCCTCAAGCGTCAGAGGACGCAACCGCATGTAGGCACGCGGATTCGAATGTGCGTGAGCACGGAAGGCCAGTGCGACCTCGGCCGTCGCCCGCTCGGAGGTGCCGTAGAGGCCCCGGTGGAGATTGGCGAGCAGCGCATAGTTTTGCACCGGTGTGTAGAGGCCCTGAGGGGCGAGATAGTTCGTCACTGCGGTCGTCATGCAGTACTCTGCACGTGCAGGAGCGCTGGGCATTGCGCGCGTGCTTGTACGAGTCTCTGAGTAGCCGTTCCATGCATAAGGGAGCAGGACGCAGCGCGCCGCGCCGGTTGTAATCGCCATTGAGGCCATCTGTAGCGCTGCGACCGGGCCGGCACCGCCCAAATCTGAGACGGTCGCGAAGGCCAAGTCAGGGATGCCGAGCTCGGCGGCCAAGACCTCCGGAAAGATACTGCGAGCGAAGGGGTAGGCAATACCGTCGATGTCGGCTGCCGTGAGGCCTGCGTCGGAGATGGCGGCAAGGCAGGCCTCGACCGTCAGACTCAGGACGCTTTTACCCGAGCCCCTGGTGAAGCGCGTCTCGCCGATGCCGACGATGCATGGATCGCGATTCATGGCTGCCTCTGGCCAAGCGGTGTCCAATCTCGTTCAAAAACCGTAGCGGCAAGCGATCGATACGCAAAGGCAATAGAGAAATAAGTCACTCAGGCCGCCTGAGACGGACCCGCGTCCAATGAAGAGACCACTTTCGCGCGCTCCAAGGCGGAAATTTCCTCGGCCTCCATACCCAGGACGTCACGCAGCACCTCGCGGGTATGCTGGCCCATCAGCGGGGATGGTGCCGTGATCGCGCTCGGCGAATCAGAGAAACGAACCCATGGCGCGAGAAGACGTACCGGTCCCGCCTCGGGGTGGTCGACCGTCACGAATGCATCTCTCGACTTCAAGTGAGGGTCTTCGATCGCCTCGGCCACAGAGAGTACCGGCGCACTCGACATGCCGAGCGATCCCATCAACTCCCAAAGCTCTGCACGCGTACGCTGCGCAACCAGCCTCGCAAGCTCTGCCTCCACCTGCGGATAATTTCTCCAACGCTCGCGAGGCGAGCAGAAACGCGGGTCGGTAGCAAGCTCTGGGTGCTCTAGTGCAGTCACCAGCTTGAGCCACAGAGCGTCGCTGATGTCGCGAACGTGAAAAACGTAGTAGCCGTCCTTGCAGGGCTTGGGTCGAGTGCCGACCTCGACATGCTCGAACACCGTGTGAAGCTGGCTGACCATGAAGGCGAGCATTGCTTCCTGCATCGAGACCTCAATCTTCTGTCCTCTGCCGGTCCGTTCGCGCCGATAAAGTGCACCAAGAATGCCGACCGCCATCGACATGCCCGCGGTCTCGTCCCCCATGGGGATACTGCGCGCGCCAGGGGCCTCGGCCAGCCGCATGCATTCATGCGAGAAACCGGAGATTGCCGAGATGGTTGCAGCGTTGGCTCGTACATGACAATAGGGTCCGCTTTCCCCGAAGCCACGCGAGCAGGCATAGATGAGACGCGGATTGATCTCACGCAGCACGTCGTAGCCGAGGCCAAGTCGGTCCATCGTCCCGGCAGTGAAGTTTTCCACCAGGACGTCAGACCGCTTGACGAGGTCTATGAAGACGCGCTTACCTTCTGTCTGCTTGAGATCGACGACGATGCCTTTCTTGTTGGCATTCACCGCAATGAACTCATAGCCGTCGCGCTCAACCTCGACCGGAAGCCAGGCATGGCGGAACCTATCTCCGGCGCCGTATTCGACCTTGATGACTTCCGCGCCCATGTGGGCCAGCTGTACCGTGCAGAAGGGTCCGTTCAGGACATGCGTGAGATCGAGAACGCGCACGCCATCGAGAGCACCTGGCATCACCTCTCCCCGAGATCTGATCGGCAACACTGCCTGAACCCGCAAAGTATACTGGGCCGGCTTAGAAGCGAACAGGTGTGCAAACCCAAGCTCGCGGTGCCTGCGTGGAGGCCCGACCGGTTTCGTTCAGGCCCCGGAAAATGCATCCGCTGGTCCCTGCTTGATCCGGACGAT
>JBIKVK010000072.1:0-13808 GCA_044356835.1 Burkholderiaceae bacterium | reverse complement strand
AACCCTCCTGAGCGCCGGGCTCGATCATGTTGCAGGCCATCGTCTGACTGGCGAGTTGATAAGCGGCATCGACGCCCATTTCGAGCTGCCGATAGAAAAGCTCCTTTCCCCGGGCGACGACGCCCTCGGGTTTGGCTGCAATGGCCCGGCACAGACCGTCGACCTCGTCATCCAGGCGATCGGGCGCCACGACCCGGTTGATCAGCCCGCGATCGCGCGCCGTCGCGGCATCGATGAATTCGCCCGTGACCAGCATCTCAAAGGCTTCCTTTCGGCCAATGTTACGGCTGAGCGCCACCGCAGGCGTTGAACAGAAGAGGCCCAGATTGACTCCCGAAACGGCAAATCGGGCATCGCTGGACGCAACCGCCAGATCGCAACTGGCGACCAACTGGCAGCCCGCCGCAGTGGCCAGGCCATGAACCCGCGCGATCACCGGCTGAGGCACCCGCTGAATCGAACGCATCAGCCGGGTACATTGCGCAAACAGCGCCTGGTAGGCCTCGATGCGTCGATCGGCGAGCATTTCCTTCAGATCGTGTCCGGCGCAGAACGCCTTGCCCGCGGCGGCCAGCACGATGACACGCACCGACGGGTCGCTACCCAGGGTCTCCAGAGAGTCCTGGAGCGCACTCATCATGGGTGAGGACAGGGGGTTGTATTGGTCACCGCGAAGCAGGGTCAGGCGCGCGACCGAGGGCGAAGGACGGTCCAGGGATACGAATCGATCAGAGCGATCGGGATCCGAAACCGGGACCCTGGCGGATCCGGAAGAGGACATCATCAGACCTCCTTTGCGGGTTTATTCCTAACAAATCCTGACAAGACACGCCTTGGGTGTCGCGTCTACGCGTCGCACGGGCCGTTTCCGCTTTCGAGAGCCGGGGCCCGCATGAGAAACTTCGGGGATGCATCTCCTGGCTGTGCATCGGCATTCTATTACCCTCGGTTTGTTTGCAGCACTGATGTTCGGGTTCATTTCCAGCCCGACCTCGCTTGCGCAGACCTCGACTCCTTCGGGCGCGGCAAACTCCCCTGCGCTGCCGTCGGGCACCGTGCACGGCGACTATCCGTCGCGCCCCGAAGTTCGGGCCTTTATCCGCGACATGGTCGTTGGTCACCAGTTCGACGAGCAGGAATTGACCTCTTATTTTTCCGAGGCCCGTCATCAGGCCCGGGTGGTGTCGCTGATGACCCCACCCCCGCCGGGCGCCCGCCGTTCCTGGACCCAGTACAAGACCCGGGTGGTCGACCCGTATCGTGTCGAGATGGGGCTGAGCTTCTGGCGAACGCACCAGGACATCCTGCGTCAGGCCTCGGAGCGTTTTGGCGTGCCCGAGGAAATCATCGTCGCCATCATCGGGGTCGAAACCAATTACGGCCGTGTCACGGGCACCTTCAGGGTCTTCGATACCTTGGTCACGCTGACCTTTGACTACACCCGACGGGCCGATTTCTTCCGTGGCGAACTCGAGCAGTTCCTGCTCTGGATCCGGGAGAACCGGCTCGACGTATTTGGACCCCACGGCTCTTATGCCGGCGCGATGGGCATCCCCCAATTCATGCCGGGCAGCATTCGGCGTCACGCGCTCGATCTCGACGGCGATGGACGGGTCGATCTGTCCCGCAGCGCGGCCGATTCGGTCGGTAGCGTGGCCAACTTCCTGGTGAACCATGGCTGGCAGCGCGGCGGCCCGACCCATTTCAAAGCCGAGTTCGGTCCGGGCGCTCAGATCGGCCCGTTCCTCGAGGCCGGTATCGAGCCGCGCTTCCGGATTGCCGAGCTTGAACGCGGCGGCGTGCGCAGTACGACTCCGGTCGCTCCGGACCTGCCCCTGGCCCTGATCGAGTTTCCGAACGGTGAGCAGCCCTCAGAGCATGTGCTCGCCGCTCCGAATTTCTACGTGATCACGCGCTACAACCGGTCCAGCTTTTATGCGATGAGCGTCATCGAACTGGCCGCACGGCTGCGCAGCGAAATGAACGCGCGCAACCGCGCTCAGGCGGGCTGACCGCATTCAGGCAGTCACGCGCACTGGCCTCAATGAGGGGGTTTGCGCATCGCCATGACGACGCCGGTCGCGACGATCAGACCGATGCCCGTCAAGGACAGCGCGTCCGGAAAATGGCCAAACAGGACCAGGCCCACCGGCAGCGCGAAGGCCGTATGCGCGTACGAAAATGGTGCGAGGGTCGAGGCGTTCGCCACCCGATAGGCGCGCAGCAGCAGCAGATGGCCGCTCGCCCCGAGCGCGCCGATGAGCACCATCAGCAACACATCCAACATGCGTTCTGGCCACTGCCCAAAGAAGGGCAAGAGGAGCGACAGCAGGAGGGTGGCGACCGCGCCCCCGATGAACAGGGTGGCCATCGTGTCCTCGCTTCGCGCGAGGGAGCGTGTCAGCAGGGCAAATGCAACGCTGCACAAGGCCGCGCACAGGGCGAGCAGGGCTCCCCAGCCGAACATGCCGCCGCCCGGCCGGGCAATCAGGAGCACACCCAGAAGGCTGAGGGCCAGCGCCCAAGCTGTGCCGCGGGGTGCCTTCTCGCGCAACACCCACACCGCGGCCACCGTGATCAGGATCGGGGCAATGCTGAAGACCCCCGTGATCTCGGCCATCGGCTGCAAGGCGATGGCATTAAAGAAGAAAATGGCCGAAAGCGCGAGGGTGCAGCCCCGAGCAAATTGCGCGAGGGGTCTGCGGGTGCGGAGCAGGCCCCGACCGATGCCATGCCCGAAGACCAACAAGATCACCAGGACGTGGAAGAAATGTCGCGCCCATCCGAGCATGAAGGGCGAGTACCGTTCGGAGAGCAACTTCATCAGGCCATCGAGCATCGCAAAGGCCAGACTGGCGATCACGACGAGCAGGATGCCCATCCGCGGGTTGGACGCAGCCGAATGAGGCTCAGGCGTGGGCGTCACGAAAATGCTTCTGCGGGGTCAGCCCGTTCAATGCGACAGCACGGTTTCGTTCGGCAGCATGCTGACGCCGGGGAGCTTGAGCCGCAGGATGGCCGCGCGCAGCGCGGCAAGGGCGGCGGTCCGCGTGTAGCTTTTGCGCCAGACAATCGATACCCGGCGAGATGGCACGGGCGCCGCAAACGGAATGTATTTCAAAAGGCCATCCCCGCCGGGCCCCGGCGTAGCGAGCCAGGGCAGGACGGTGATCCCGATGCCCGAAGCCACCATATGCCGGATCGTCTCGAGAGACGATCCTTCAAAGGTCTTCTGGATACCGGCAGTCTCCTGGGAAAAGCGCGACAGTTCCGGGCACACTGCCAGCACGTGATCCCTGAAACAGTGACCTGAACCCAGCAGCAGCATGGTCTCGCGCTTGAGCTCATCGCTGGCGATCGACTTGCGCCGGGCGAGCGGGTGCGAGGGCGCGAGCGCAACGATGAACGGCTCATCGTACACGGCCTGGCTCATCAAACCCGGGCCGTTGAACGGATCAGCCAGGATCGCGACATCGATGTCGCCCTGTCGCAGCAGTTCTAGCAGCTTGCCGGTGAAGTTCTCCTGAAGGAGCATCGGCATTTGCGGGGTATCCGCGATCATGCGGCGCACCAGGGCCGGAAGCAGGTACGGCCCGATCGTGTAGATCACGCCCACACGCAAGGGCCCGGCGAGCGGGTCCTTGCCCAGTTTGGCGACCTCTCGAATGGTCGAAGCCTGTTCGAGCACGCGCTGGGCCTGCTCGACAATTTGCTCGCCGACGGGGGTCACCGCCACTTCGGTCGAGCCCCGCTCGAAGATCTGCACACCCAATTCGTTTTCGAGCTTGCGGATCGCCACCGAGAGGGTGGGCTGGCTGACGAAGCAGGCCTCGGCCGCCCGGCCAAAATGGCGCTCACGCGCAACGGCAACGATGTACTTGAGTTCGGTGAGCGTCATGACCAGGATGATAGCAAGGGGGCCTCGTCGAAAGTCCCCGAGGGGGCCGGGCAATACCGTTCAAGCCTTCAGATATTCGGCCCGTCCCCCCAGCCAGCGCTCGATATGTCGATCGGCCTCCGCACCATGATCGCGCAGCATCCGGCCCGCCAGATCGCGCGCCTGCTCGACGCGCTCGATATCTCGTTCGAGATCCGCGAAACGCAGTAGGGCTTGACCGGACTGACGCGCGCCGAGCAATTCCCCCGGACCTCGCACCTGCAGGTCGATCCGTGCGATCTCAAAGCCGTCCTGACTGTCCCGCATCGCCTTCAGGCGATGTCTTGCCGCCGGCGAGAGGGGCCCGTGGTAAAGCAGCACACAGGCGCTTTGGGCCGCGCCACGGCCGACCCGGCCGCGCAATTGATGCAATTGAGCCAGGCCGAACCGCTCCGCATGTTCGATCACCATCAGCGAAGCATTGGGCACGTCGACTCCGACCTCAATCACGGTCGTCGCGACCAACACGGGCAATGACCCCGAGCTGAAGGCCTGCATCACCTGCTGTTTGTCCGAGGCAGCGAGGCGGCCATGGATGAGACCAACACTCAGCGGGGCCAGCGACTCGCTCAAGGCGGCATGCGTGTCGAGTGCGGTCTGCAACTGCAGAGCCTCGGACTCCTCGATCAGCGGGCAGACCCAGTAGACCTGCCGGCCGCCACGGGCCGCCTCGCGGACCCGTTCAACCACCTCGGCGCGCCGTTCGTCGGGAATCAGTCGCGTCACGACCGGAGTCCGCCCGGGCGGCAGCTCATCGATCAGCGACACATCGAGGTCCGCGTAGTAACTCATCGCGAGCGTTCGGGGAATGGGCGTCGCGCTCATCATCAACTGATGGGCGAGACCGCCACTCTGGGTTCGCAAGGCGAGCCGTTGAGCAACCCCAAAGCGGTGCTGCTCGTCCACAATCGCGAGGCCCAGCCGGGGGAAGCTCACCGACTGCTCGATCAGCGCATGCGTGCCGACGACGAGATCGATTTCGCCCCGGGCGATTGCCTCGCGCATCGCCCGCCGGGCCGACTCGCGCATCGAGCCGGTCAGCCAACCGACCCGCAGACCGAGGGCCTCGAGCCAGGGGCTCAGCTTGTTGCGATGTTGCTCGGCCAGGATCTCTGTGGGGGCCATCAGGGCGACCTGGGTGCCGCTGCCGATCGCCTGACACGCGGCCAGCGCGGCGACCACCGTCTTGCCGCTGCCCACGTCCCCCTGCAAAAGCCGGTTCATCGGCTGTTCGCCACCCAGATCTCGCGCGATCTCGCGCCAGGCCCGCTGCTGCGCGCCGGTCAGTTTGAAGGGCAGTTGGCCGAGCAATCGGTCGACCAGAGCTTCATCGGGCAGGGCCAGAGCTCTCTGCTGCGCCCGCTCGGCGCGGGCGCGCCGCAGGGACAACTGCTGCGCGAGCAGCTCATCGAGAATGACCCGCTGCCAGGCTACAGCCGTGCGCTCCTCGAGCGATTCGAGGGCGGTGCCAACCGGAGGCGCATGAAGCCATCGCAAGGCCTCGGCCAGACTGGGCAGGTTCAGGGGCTGCAAAAGCTCACGGGGAATGGTTTCGGGCAATGCAAGCGATTTGAGCGTCCGGGCAATTGCGCTGCGGATCAGCCCCTGCCCGATCCCGGCAACGCTCGGGTAGACCGGCGTCAGGACCTGCACCAGCGGGGTCGATGAGGTCACGATCCGGTAGCGGGGATGGATGATTTCACGGCCAAAGAGGTTGACTCGCACCTCGCCGTGCGCCCGCACCCTCAGGCCTGGCTTGAACTGCGCGGCCTGCACCGCATTGAAGTGCAGAAACCGCAGGCTTATCGATCCGGTCGGATCGGCCACCTCGACACGCAAGGCACGACGAGGCTTGGGGTCGGTCCGGACAGCACGTATCTCACCTTCGACCTGGGCGGTATCGCCCTCCCGGATCTGCGCCACCGGGGTGATCCGGCTCAGGTCCTCATAGCGCAGCGGCAAGTGCAGGACCAGGTCGATCGGGCTGCGGATACCGAGCCGCTCGAAAGCCTCAAGTCCGACCATGACACGCCAGGCGCAGCCACGGCAAGTTTCGGGACAGCCCCCTCACTGACCACCGCTCACGATTCATGTCCTTGCCGCCGGCGGCTCGCCGATCGGAAAGATCATGCATGTCGTGGTCGCATGCGCATAGAGCCGGCCAGCGGCATCATAGGCACGTCCCTCGGCGGTGCCGATCCGACGTGACAGGCTGATCACCTTGCCCTCGGCCCGAACGGGACCCACCTTGTCGGTGAGCGCGCGAACATAGTTGACCTTGAGTTCCAGTGTGGTGTAACCCATGCCCGCCGCGAGCGTCGAGTGAACCGCACAGCCCATGGCCGAATCCAGCAGCGTCGCGAGGTAACCGCCGTGTACGGTTCCGATCGGGTTATAGAACTCGAAGCGCGGGCTGCCCTGAAAGACGATGCGGCCAGACTCCCACTCGACCGGCACGAAATCCAGGGTCTGGGCAATCGGCACACCCGGCAGATCGCCTCGCCCGATCATCGATAGAAACTCAAAGCCGCTCAATCGTGCCATCGCCTCCGGGGCGATCCGGCCGGGAGGAGCGCTCAGGAGACGGACCTCGCGCTCACGCGACAACCACGACTGTAGCGTTGCATCAACGCTGGCCGAGTCCTTGGCGGATCGTTCGGCGCCTGCCGCGCCCTGGACCTGTTCTTCTGACATGCTGAGATCCCTTCGCCGAGCTCAGGCGAAACCCAGTTCAACCCGCTTGTTGCGTTTGCCCTCGCTGCGGATTTTCAAGACTTTGACCGGCCCGATCTCGCCAATGTTGCGCACATGAGTGCCCCCGCAGGGCTGCAGGTCGATGCCGGGGATACGCAGCAGCCGCACCCGGCCCTGCCCTCGCGGAGGCTGGACGCTCATCGTCTTGACGAGCTCGGGCTGCGCATCAAGGGCCTCGTCGGTGATCCAGACCGTCTCGGTATCGACCGCTTGGCGAATCAAGGCATTGACCTGCTCCTCGATCCCCGCTGCATCGAGTAGGCTCATATCGATATCAAAGTCGAGGCGACCCTTGTCAACGCCGATATTGCCGCCGGTGACCGGCGCAACCACCACGCAAGAGAGCACGTGCAGACAGGTGTGCATGCGCATCAGGGCGTGACGCCGGTCCCAGTCGAGCTCCAGTTCCACCGATTCTCCCGGGGAAGGCCACAAGGCTGGATCGCCCTCAAGCAGGTGCAGTACGCCGTCCGGCGACTCGGCCTTGCGGGTGTCAATGATCCGGAGCGACCCCTCCTTTCCGGACAAGCGCACTATTCCTGTATCGCCGGGCTGCCCGCCGCCCATCGGGTAGAACACGGTGCGGTCCAGTTCGATCCCCCGCTCGGAAACGGCGGTGACCCGAGCCGGGCAGGATCGAAGGTAGGCATCTTCACGGAACAGCAGTAGGGTCGACATGACAGGCAACCAGGCGAAGGGTGGCCACGAAGGGTCGGATCGTGGTCATTCGGCGCGATGATACACGCGCCCTACCACCCGCATCAGCTGCGGCGCGACATGAAAAACGCCTCGAGGGCGAGCGCCATCGTGGTCATGCCCAGCATCACCGCAGCGATCAACGCCATGATCGCGATCAGCACCGGCGCCCAGCCGTTCCTGGATTGAACAGGCGACCCGGGGTTGAAGCGTCGATCCCAACGTTCGTCGGAGGTGAGCGCAATGACGATAGTCTCTGCCAGGGACACCACGACGATCAGTCCGAACGCAAAAAATCCGGGCTGCCGAAACCAGGGTGATTCGCGAAGCGCCCAGCCGATGGCCGGCAGAGCCAGCATCGGATACCACCACCACAGGGACAGCCTCAGGTAAGCCCTGTGCAGCCCCGCCCAACCCAACAGCAATCCCAGCAGGGCCGCACGGGACCTGCTTCGGTGCGCAGCAGGCCCGCCCGAGGCCTCAAATGATGAAGGCTTTGGGCCTGGCTCCTGCTGAGGCGGGTTGGAATGAGTCATGACAGTCGTAGCGCAGCAAAAAATGGCAAGAACGGCGAGGCTTGCCCACTTGCAGGGGTCGCAGTCTCACCAGAAGATCAGACCGATTCTAATGATTCAGGCCGGCCCTCGATCCCAGGCAGTACCGCATTTCCCGAGCGGGAGAGGGAGAATCGAACCTCGGGGTTACACTCGGGACCATGGCTACAGAACCCAGACCGCAGCCGGTCATCCGCATCCGCGGCGCCCGGCAGAACAACCTCAAGAACCTCGATCTCGACCTCCCCACGCGCGAGCTGATTGTGGTGACGGGCGTCTCCGGATCGGGCAAGTCCTCGCTGGTGTTCGACACCCTGTACGCGGAAGGTCAGCGCCGCTATGTCGAGACCTTCTCGGCCTACGCGCGCCAGTTCTTGGATCGGATGGACAAGCCCCAGGTGGACCGGATCGAAGGCGTGCCGCCGGCGATTGCCATCGACCAGACCAATCCGGTGCGCACCTCGCGTTCAACCGTCGGCACGATGACCGAGCTGAACGACCACTTGAAGCTGCTGTTTGCCCGGACCGCCACGCTGTATTGCCGCATGTGCGGGCAGCCGGTCCGGCGCGATACGCCGGCCGGCATCCTGAGCGAATTGGAAGCGCGCGCCCGGTCGGCAGGCGACCCGCGCCTGGCTGTCTGCTTCCCGGTCCGCATCCCGAGCAACTTCAGCGAGGAGGAGATCGAGACGCATCTGCTGGCCCAGGGTTACACCCGGATCCATCAGAGAGAACCTGATCGGACCGACCCCAAACTCACCGTCCTGATGGTCACCCAGGACCGTTTCCGGCTGGGCAGCGCCGAACGCAGCCGCGTGAGCGAGGCGATCGAGGTCGCCCTGCTCCGCGGCCATGGTCGGCTGAGCGTCTACAGCAGCGATGATGAGGGCGGAACAGGACCGGTTTGGCGCTACAGCAGCGGACTGCACTGCGCCCACTGCGACATCAGCTATCAGGAACCGCAATCCAGCCTGTTTTCGTTCAACTCACCGCTCGGTGCCTGCGAAAGCTGCCGGGGGTTTGGTCGCGTGATCGGCATCGATCATGGCCTGGTGGTGCCCAACGAGTCGCTGACCCTGGCCGAAGGCGCGGTGCGGCCCTGGCAGTCCGAAAGCTTCAAGGATTGTCAGCGCGATCTGATGCGCTGCGCTCGGGCGGCGGGTATTCCGGTCGATACGGCATGGCGCGATCTATCGCCGGAGCATAGGCGTTGGGTCGTTGAAGGTGCAGACGACTGGACCGGAAAATGGCAGCGCGAGTGGTACGGAGTCGACCGCTTTTTCGAGTGGCTCGAGACCAAGGCCTACAAGATGCACATCCGGGTGCTGCTCTCGAAGTATCGTGCCTACAGCCCGTGCAAGGTATGCCAGGGCGCACGGCTCAAGCCCGACGCGCTACTGTGGCGCGTGGGCGACCAGGCCCTGGCCGAACATGCCCTGGACGCAGGCCGCTACCAGCGTTTCATGCCGGCCGGCACCCGATGGTCTCAGGCAGTCCTTGACCGAACGGGCGGACTGTCGATCCACGACCTCATGCTGCTGCCGATCTCGCGCTTACGCAGCTTTTTCGATGCATTGGCGCTGGCGATCAACGGCGATGCAGACTCATCGACCACCCCGCCCGCATTCAACGATGATCAACCCAAAGACGATGCGCCTTCGCCAAAGATGGGTCGCCGCCCGCTCGGCGTGCGCGATGAAGCGCTGGCTCAGTTGTTGGTCGAGATCCGAGCCCGCCTGTCCTACTTGTGTGACGTCGGGCTAGGCTACCTCACGCTGGACCGTCAGTCTCGGACCCTCTCTGGGGGCGAGGTTCAGCGCATCAATCTGACCACCGCATTGGGGACGTCGCTCGTCAACACCCTGTTTGTGCTGGATGAACCCTCGATCGGCTTGCATCCGCGCGATATGGATCGGATCAATCGGGTGATGCTGCGGCTGCGCGATGCCGGCAACTCGCTGGTGGTTGTCGAACATGATCCACAGGTCATGTTCGCGGCCGACCGCATCCTCGACATTGGGCCCGGGCCCGGGGAGCGCGGAGGCGAGATCGTCTATTGGGGCGACGCCGCGGGGATACGGCGATCAAACACCTTGACCGGCGACTACCTGTCGGGCCGCAAGCAAGTGAGCGAGGCACGGCCGCTTCCGGTCGCGCCTTCGACCCCAAGACTGATTGTCGAGGGCGCACGGGAACACAACCTGCAGTCGATCGATGTCAGCATCCCACTTGAGCGACTGGTCTGTCTCACCGGCGTGTCCGGGAGCGGCAAGTCCACCCTGATGCAAAATGTTTTGCTGCCGGCGCTGCTCAAGTCAAAAGGCAAGCCCACCGAATCACCCGGTACACATGAGCGCCTTCTGGGTGACGACTGGATCGCCGATGTGGTGCATGTCGATCAGTCGCCGGTCGGCAAGACTGCGCGGTCCAATCCGGTCAGCTACGTTGGCGCATTCGATACGATTCGCAAGCGGCTGGCCGCAGCCCCGCTCTCACGTGAGCGTCAATACACGGCCGGCCGATTCAGCTTCAACTCCGGCGAAGGGCGTTGCGCAAGTTGCGGCGGCAACGGATTCGAGCATGTCGAGATGCAGTTTCTCTCAGACGTGTACCTGCGGTGCCCGGATTGCAGCGGCAGCCGCTACCGGCCCGAAACGCTGGAAGTCCTGCTCGAGCCGTCCCCGGGGGCGCGCCGCGCCGATGGACGCGGATTCGAGCCTGCCTCGGCCGCCCAGATTCTCGACATGACCGTGACCGAGGCCCTCGCCTTCTTTGCGGGCGACGTTGAGGTACGGCAGCGCCTTCAGCCCCTCGCCGACGTCGGGCTCGACTACCTCCGACTCGGTCAGCCCGTGCCCACCCTCTCGGGCGGCGAGGCTCAGCGGCTGAAACTCGCGGGCTATCTCGCCGAGGCTGCCAGCAAGGGTCTGACGGACGCCACCGCGCCCGGCTGGCGGGCCGCCCGTTCGGGTCGCCGGGGGACGCTCTTCATGTTTGACGAGCCGACCACCGGCCTGCATTTCGAGGACGTGGCCAAGCTGCTGAAGTCGCTGCGCAAGCTCCTCACCGCGGGACATTCAGTCCTCTTGATCGAACACAATCTGGACGTCATCCGAGCCTGCGACTGGGTCATCGACCTGGGTCCGGAAGGGGGCGATCAGGGCGGCCGAATAGTCGCCGAAGGTCCGCCCCAGGCGATTGAGGACTGCGCGGATTCGGCCACCGGTCGGGCCCTGGCCGCCTACCGGCAGCAACTGACGCCTCAAGCCGTCTACGGGCAAGCGCGGCCGGGGAGCGAATCGGCCGGCGCAGGCCTTTCGAGCCCGGCGCTCCTCGCCGCCGAGCCGGGAGTCCAGGGAGAGTCCTCTCAAGGTCGCCCGCTCCAAAGCGCCATCCGCGCACGGGGGCGTGACGCCATCTTTGTGCACCACGCGCGAGAGCACAACCTGAAGCAAATCGATGTCGAGGTGCCGCGGGGCAAGATGACCGTGCTGACCGGTGTGTCCGGATCCGGAAAGTCCACCCTCGCTTTTGACGTGATCTTCGGCGAAGGCCAGCGTCGCTACCTCGAATCGCTGAACGCCTATGCGCGTCAGTTCGTTCAGCCCGCGACTCGGCCCGATGTCGATGGCGTCTATGGCATTCCGCCGACCGTTGCGATCGAGCAGCGCACCAGCCGCGGGGGTCGCAAGAGCACCGTCGCCACCTTGACCGAGATTTACCATTTTCTGCGCCTGCTCTACGTCAAGCTGGGCACGCAACACTGTCCCGACTGTCGCCTGCCGATCGAACCCCAATCGTTTGAATCGATCCTGGCCCGCCTGATGGCAGACTACCGTGGCCGGCACATCGGGCTGCTGGCTCCCTTGGTGGTGGCCCGCAAGGGCCTCTACACGGACCTCTCCAAGTGGGCAGCGACCAAAGGCTTTTCGCATCTCAGGGTGGATGGGTCGTTTCTGCCTACCGGAAAATTCCCGCGAATCGACCGATTTGTTGAGCACGACATCGAATTGCCTGTGGCTGCAATTCGGCCCGATCCGTCCGCAGAGCGCGAATTGCGGGAGGCCCTTGCCCGGGCCCTCGAGCTGGGCAAGGGCAGGGTCATGATCACCGAGGATCTCGATGCGCTGGCCCGGGCCAGTTCAATGGGCGATACCGAGGCCTTCGGGCGCGCTGCGCGCGACCTTAAAACCCGACTCTTCTCGACACGGCGTGCCTGCTCGGGCTGCGGCCTGAGCTTTCCTGAGCCCGACCCGCGGCTCTTTTCTTTCAACTCGAAAATCGGCTGGTGCGCGAGTTGCCTAGGCACGGGCGTGAAGCTGCCTTACCAGCCCGAGATCGATGAACGTCGGCGCTCCAGCGAGGACATGAGCTCGGAGTCGATCGGCGCACTGGCCGAGCGACTGGCGGACGCCCAGAACAGCGAGGAGAACGGGGCGTTCGAGGAGCCCTGCCCGTCCTGTTCCGGGCAACGACTCAACCGGACCGCGCTGGCGGTCAGCCTCGCAGGCCGCTCTATCGCCGAACTGACGGCCCTGCCGATTTCCGAATGCGGGCCCTGGCTGTCTCAAGTCGGGTTTTCGGGGCGGGCCGGCGAGATCGCACGCGACGTCATGACCGAAATCCGCTCCCGCTTGGGCTTCCTGGCCGATGTGGGCTTGGGCTACCTGAGCCTGGATCGCGCTGCGCCAACCCTCTCGGGCGGCGAGGCCCAAAGGATCCGCCTGGCGGCCCAGCTGGGCTCCAACCTGCAAGGCGTGTGCTATGTGCTCGATGAGCCGACCATCGGTCTGCATCCGCGAGACAATCGGATTCTGCTCGACACGCTCAATCAACTGCGCGACAAAGGCAACACGCTGCTGGTGGTCGAGCACGACGAAGAAACCATCGGCCGGGCCGATCATCTGATCGACATCGGCCCCGGGGCCGGCCGCCGCGGTGGCGAGCTTGTCGCCCAGGGCAACCGTGATGCATTGATCGCAGCCCCAGCCAGCGTGACCGGACGCTTTTTGGCGCAACCGCTCGCACATCCGATCCAGCCGCGGCGCCCCTGCGGCGCCACGGCGGCTACCGATGGGCCCGCGTGGCTCAGGTTGAAGGGCGTCACGCTCCACAACCTGCATACCGTCGATGCTGCGATCCCGCTGGGGCGTCTTGTGGTAGTCACCGGAGTCTCGGGCTCTGGCAAATCGACGCTGGCGCGCGACGCCCTCCTCACCAATGTCCGCGCCCAGGTTCAGGCGCGCAACCAGGCGCGTAGCGCGCCGGAGTGGACCGGGCTCTCCGATATCGTCGGCTGGGAATCGATCTCGCGGGTGCTCGAAGTCGACCAAACCCCGATTGGCAAGACGCCGCGGTCCTGCCCCGCCACCTACATCGGTTTCTGGGACACGATCCGCCGGCTCTTCTCCGATTGCGCCGAAGCGCGCTTGCGTGGTTTCGGCCCCGGACGATTCAGCTTCAATACCGGCGACGGTCGGTGCCCGGTGTGCGAAGGACAGGGCGTTCAAACGATCGAGATGAGTTTCCTGCCCGACGTCAAGGTTCTGTGTGAAGCCTGTAGCGGCCGCCGCTTCAACCCCGATACCCTGGACATCCTGCTGCGCGAGCGATCGATCGGCGATGTACTGGCCATGAGCGTGGATGAGGCATTGCCCTGGTTTGAAGCTCACCCGAGCGTTGCCCACCCGCTGCGGCTGCTGCAGGATGTGGGCCTCGGCTATCTCACGCTGGGCCAACCCAGTCCGACACTCTCGGGCGGGGAGGCCCAAAGGATCAAGCTGGTGACCGAACTCGCCAAGGTTCGGGGGCTGGCCGGGCTCGATGCACCGGCGCGACGGCAGGCTATCCGGTCGCCGGCCCAGCAT
>JBIKVK010000071.1:0-13819 GCA_044356835.1 Burkholderiaceae bacterium | reverse complement strand
GAGCGACAGTCGGGACTTCAGGCGCTGCAGGAGCGCTTGCAACAAATTCTCGATGAGGAGACCCGCGTTGCTCGACGGGTCAACGACGAAGAGGGTCTCTGGATCAGTTTCAATCTGGCGGGCGATGCCTATTGGCTGGTCCTGCCCTCCGATCGGATTGACCGACAGTTTGGGCCGCGGCTGAGTACCATCCTGTGGGTGACCGGCCTGCTGTCTTTGCTGGGCGCGTTCCTGTTGTCGTGGCAGGCTGACCGACCCCTGGCAGCTGTCGCTGTGGCCCTGAATCGGCTGGGCCGCGGCGAGCGGATTCCCCCGCTGCCCGAACATGGACCGCCCAGGCTCTCCGAGCTGCGCCGCAACTTCAACCGCATGAGCGCCGAGCTTGCAGCCGTGGAGGATGACCGCGCCCTCGCCTTGGCCGGGATTTCGCATGACCTGCGCAGCCCGCTCACCCGGCTTCGCCTTGAAGTCGAGCTGGCGCCCCTGTCCGAGGATCAGCGTCTTGCCATGGTTCAGGACATCGAACGAATCGACGCGATCGTAGGGCAGTTTATTGAATTTGCCCGTCTGGGCGAGCCCCCCCGGGCACAACAGGTCGACGCCCGGTCCGAAATCGAGTTGCTGATCGATCGCTACCGCAGCGGCGCGCAGCCGGAAGAGCCTCTGATGATCGATTGGCGTTCAACTGAGACGGTCTATTGGGTGGGGGACCCGGTGGATCTCAGGCGCGTCGCCACCAATGTGCTGGACAACGCGCTTCGCTACGGCCGCAGCGCCGACGGCCGGGCACGCATCGTTGTCGCTCTTGAAGGGCGCTCGGGCGCGATACTGCTGACCATTGAAGATGCGGGTGCGGGTATCTCCCCGGAACAGTTCGCCCTTGCGCTGCGACCGTTCAGCCGACTGGATGCTGCCCGGACCGATCTGGGCGAACTCGGGGCCGGAAGCGGCCTGGGGCTGGCCATCGTGGCCCGGATTGTCAGACGATATGACGGAGAGCTTCGCCTCGAGTCCGCCCCTGCCGGCGGCCTGCGGGTCACCGTGAGGCTGCCCAATGCCCGGCCGGGCCGCCCGGAGTCATCGGATTGACCGCTCGGATCCGGGCGGAGGCTTGACGATAGGCTATGACAATCAATTGGATTTGTAATGTCAATTGGCTGGGGTTATTGCTGCGCTGATAAACTCCGCGCCGGTTGATCGCCCGTCGACCGTCGGTTCCGATCCTCGGTCCGTTGCTTGAAGCGATCAGTCCCTTCAACTTTCGTATCCAACCAGGAGTGAGTCATGGCCAGTCTGAAAGGCACGAAGACCCATCAGAACCTGAAAGATGCGTTCGCCGGCGAGAGCCAGGCCAACCGTCGTTATCTGTATTTCGCAAACAAGGCTGACGTCGAAGGCCATACCGAAGTTGCAGCCCTGTTCCGCTCGACGGCCGAGGGTGAGACGGGCCACGCGCACGGTCACCTTGACTATCTGGCGCAAGTCGGTGACCCGGCGACGAACCTGCCCATCGGATCGTCCTCGGACAATCTGAAGGCTGCCGTTGCCGGAGAGACGCACGAGTACACCGACATGTACCCGGGCATGGCGAAGACCGCCCGCGATGAGGGCTTTGACGAAATCGCCGACTGGTTCGAGACCCTGGCCAAGGCCGAGCGCTCGCACGCCAACAAGTTCGCGAAAGCGCTCGAAGCGCTTTGATGAACATTGGTCGCGGCGGCTGACCTCGGGTCGTCCGCAGCAGTCAAAGGGGGGAGCTGCGGCTCCCCCTGCTCATTGAACAAGGCCCCGTATCGAGCCGCCCGCGCGGGCCCGGTTCCTTTCAATCCGCGGAGAAAAATGATGACCGTACGAGAAGGCTCTCTGGAGGCCCCGACCAGGCATCCACTCGACTGGCTCAATCCCGAGTTCTACAACGAGAAATCGGCGCTGGATGAAATGGAGCGGGTGTTTGACATCTGCCACGGATGTCGTCGTTGCGTGAGTTTGTGCAATGCCTTCCCGACCTTATTTGACCTGGTCGATGAGAGCAGCACTGGTGAGGTCGATGGGGTCGATCGTAAAGACTACTGGAAAGTAGTCGACCAATGCTACCTCTGCGACGTTTGTTACCTCACGAAGTGTCCCTACGTCCCCCCGCACCCCTGGAATCTTGATTTCCCCCACCTGATGCTGAGGGGAAAAGCGATCCAGTTCAAGCAAGGCACGCCCACGCGGTTTCGCGACGTTCAACTGGCCTCAACCGATCGCAACGGCCGGCTGGCGGGCATTCCGGTCGTCGTGAAGGCAGTCAATGCCCTCAATCGGAACAAGACTGCCCGTACAGTGCTCGAAAGCGGGCTGGGCGTTCACCAGAAAGCCTGGCTGCCTGAATTCACCAGCCAGCGTTTCCGCGATCATGCTCCTCAGTCCGAGTCTTGGGCAGTTCGCGACGGTCAACGAACCCCGGGTAAGGTCGTCGTCTACAGCACCTGCTACGTCAACTACAACGAACCCGGCATCGGCTATGACCTCCTCAAGGTGCTCGATCACAACGAGATTCCCTACGTGCTCCTCGAAAAGGAGGCCTGCTGCGGAATGCCCAAGCTTGAGCTGGGCGATCTCGAGGGCGTTCGCGCCCTGAAGGAAAAGAACATTCCGGGTCTTGCGCAACTGGCCCGAGAAGGCTATGCCATCCTCGCGCCTATTCCGTCGTGTGGCTTGATGTTCAAGCAGGAACTGCCGCTGATGTTCCCCAATGAGGACGACGTTCAGGCCGTCAAACGGGCCATGTTTGATCCGTTCGAATATTTCATGGCCCGTTCCCGGGATGGCCTGCTCAAGACCGATTTCAAGACCGGTCTGGGCAACGTGTCCTATCACATTGCGTGCCACCTTCGGGTTCAGAACGTAGGCCAGAAGACCCGCGAGGTCCTGCAAATGGTGCCCGGCACCTCGGTTCACACGATCGAGCGTTGTTCGGGGCACGCTGGCACCTGGGGCGTGAAGAAAGAGTTCCACGACATTGCCATGAAGATCGGCCGCCCGGTGTTTCGTCAGATGGGCGAACACCCCAATGGCGAACCCGACTGGTTCGCCTCCGACTGTCAGCTCGCGGGTCATCACATCGAGCAGGGGATCGAGGCCTCGGGCAAGGCGGTCGACGACAAGCTTGCGCACCCCATCACACTGATGCGACTGGCCTACGGACTGGCCTGAAACCGCTGACCACCCACCGCTTTTACCCTCCGGAGATATCACATGCCGCACGTCACACGCGACTCCCTGATGACCCTGGAAGCCTACGCACGCGCTCGCCCCGACTTTCGCAAAAAGGTGATCGAGCACAAGCGCAATCGCAAGGTGCACCTCGGGGCCCATCTGACCCTTCTTTTTGAAGACGAGATGACGGTTCGTTACCAGATCCAGGAAATGCTGCGAATCGAGAAGATCTTTGAAGAGGAAGGCATTCAAAGCGAGCTCGAGGCGTACAACCCCCTCATTCCGGACGGACGGAACTTCAAGGCGACCATGCTGCTCGAGTATGAACACGCGGAGACGCGGCGTGACCAACTGGCGCGTTTGATCGGGATTGAAGACCGGGTTTGGGTGCAGATCGAGGGCTGCCCCAGGGTCTACGCGATCGCGGACGAAGATCTCGATCGAGAGAACGACGAAAAGACCTCCTCGGTCCATTTCCTTCGCTTTGAGCTGACCGAAGAAATGGCCGCCGCCTTGAAATACGGCGTATCCCTGTCCGTCGGGGTTGATCACCCAAACTACCAGGCTGAAAGTTCACCCGTGGCCAACGAGGTTCGGAAGGCTCTGGCCGCAGATCTCGCCTGAAGCCGGTCACCCGGGAAACCGATCAGTTCGCGGCGATCAGGGCAATGGCTTGCGCTGAAATGCCCTCGCCGCGGCCTTCAAAGCCAAGGCGCTCGGTGGTCTTGGCTTTCACATTGACCGATCGGGCGTCGATGCCGAGCGCCTGCGCCAATCGAAGCGAAATGGCCGGAAGGTAGGTCGCCAGTCGGGGCGCCTGGCAGACGACGGTAGTGTCGACATTGACGATCTTGAAGCCTGCCGCCCGAACGCGTCGAGCGGCCTCGCCGAGCAGGATCAGGCTGTCCGCCCCTGCGAATGCCGGATCAGAATCGGGAAAATGTCGTCCGATGTCGCCCAGACCGGCCGCGCCCAACAGGGCATCGGTGACCGCGTGGGCAAGGACGTCAGCATCGGAGTGCCCGAGCAGACCCAGGGGGTAGTCGATGCGCTCGCCCCCCAAAATGAGTGCTCGACCTGGCACCAAGGCGTGTACATCGAAGCCCTGCCCGATTCGCACGTTCATCGAACCCTCTCCAAGCAACTTTTGCATTCGTTCGAGATCGTCACGCGTGGTGACCTTGAAATTGCCGCCCGAGCCTTCGACGAGCCGAACGCGTCCACCGGTCGCCTCAAGAGCCGATGCTTCATCCGTGGCCCCGGGCACCTGCTCGAGCGCGGCGATCATGCGGGCCAGGCGCGCGACCTGAGGGGTCTGCGCAAGCCACAGATCGGCACGATCAATCGTCCGATCGATCCGATCGCTCCCGGCATGGCTCCGTTTCACGGTATCGGCAACGCGCAGGGCCAGGAGCAGTCCGTCCAGGCCGTCTGCATCGCGCATCGCAGATCGTAGCGCCTCGAGGTCGATGATCTTCAGCCCAGGACGCGCTGCATCGTGCACCATCACCCAATCCCCATCGGAATCGAACTCGGTCGCGCGCAACCAACGCAGTCCGTTCAGTACCGAGTCCCGACGGGTTGCACCGCCCTCCTTCACAACGCGGACCCGTGAATGACCCGAGAAGTAGTGTTCCGCCAAACGGTCGTCCTGAGAACAAACCACGATGACGCGTTCGATCCAGTCGGCCTCGAGCAGGGTTGCGACGGAGCGCTCAAGCATAGAGGCCCCAGCGATCGTCAGGTGCTGCTTGGGCTGTCCGGCACCGACCCGGCTGCCCAGACCGGCTGCAGGAATCAATGCCCAAACCCGTTTGCTCGGTGAATGCATGTCCGCTTGGGGGAAAAAGATAAAATTCTAAGCTTGAATTCAAAAACAACCTCCCCTCCCGATTGGTTGGATCGGCTTGTCCGCGATGTGCGGGCACCGACCCCGGGTTCGGTCGCAGTGCTGCCGGGCTGCTTCGGTGCATCGGATGCGGTGCTCATAGCAGCGCTGGCCCATCGGGAACGCTCGCAGGGTGCCGTGCTGGCCCTCGTGACCGCAGCTGCCACCGACGCACAGCGCCTGAGCGAGGAAGTGGCGTGGCTTCAGCCTGATCTTCGTATCCGGGTGCTTCCAGATTGGGAGACCCTCCCCTGGGATCATTTTTCGCCACACGATGACCTGATTTCGGAGCGCCTGGCAACGCTGCACGCGCTACAGCAGTCGAAGGTGGACCTGTTGCTGTTGTCGACGACCACAGCTCTTCACCGCCTGGCACCGGCATGCTTCGTGGCGTCGCGCAGCTTCAGTTTCAAGCGAGGTCAGCGCATCGACGAAGCGGCCCTGCGAACCCAACTTGTTTCGGCCGGCTACGAGCATGTCGAGCAGGTGGTCCATCCGGGCGAATACTGCATACGCGGAGGCCTGGTTGATCTGTTTCCAATGGGGTCGCATCTGCCGTTTCGTCTGGACCTGTTCGGTGACGAGCTTGATTCCATCAGGACTTTCGACCCTGACACCCAGCGAAGCCTCTATCCGACCCAGGAAATCCAACTGCTGCCGGGACGGGAGTTCCCGAGCGACGAGGCGGCCCGAAACACTTTCCGTGCCCGCTGGCGCGAACGATTCGAGGGAGACCCATCGCGAAGCGCAATCTACCGGGACGTCGGCAATGGGCTTGCCCCGCCGGGTATCGAATACTGGATGCCGCTTTTCCACGAGCAGATGGCGACCGTGTTCGACTATCTGCCCGCAAATGCACGCGTTTTGACCCACGGCGATGTGGATCGGACCGGCCGTACCTTCGCCCAGGACGTCGCACAGCGCCACCGCTTTCTGGCGCATGATTCCGAGCGCCCTCTGCTCTCACCCGAAGAGCTCTTCATCGACATCGATGAATTTTTTGCGCAAGCCAAGCGACGTGGGCGCTGGTCGTTGACCCGGCGCGACAGTGCTCTGCTCGCGCTCGAGGACGTCCCACTGGCCAACGAGACCGAGCCAGCGGCCGGCAGCCCCACGATTTCGAAGGACCCCGCAGACAGTACCCGCGCCGCGGGCGAGCCAAGGCTTGACGCAGGGGAGCGGCGCCGCTCCTTTGGAGTTGAGCTCCCTAGAGTCGCAGTGAACAGACGGGCAGATCTGCCGCTCGCATCGCTCGAGCACTTTCTGAGCATCCGGCCTGCCGGTGAGCGGACCCTGATCCTGGCCGACTCGCCGGGACGCCGGGAGACACTTGCTCAAATGCTCGCCGAGGGAGGGCTTGGCTGTCCAGTGCTCGAAAGCTGGCTGGACTTCGCGGCCGGGAGCGACCCGATGGCACTGGGAGCGGGCCCGCTGACCGAAGGTTTCTATCTGCCCTCGATCGGGCTGTCGGTCATTACCGAGAGCGAGCTGTTCACGGGTTCGGCCCGAGGCACCCGACGAGGCCGCAAGGAGACGGCCACCAACGTCGATGCGCTCATCCGCGATTTGGCCGAGTTGAAAGTGGGCGATCCAGTGGTCCACAGCCAGCATGGCATTGGCCGTTATCAAGGACTGGTCACACTGGATCTCGGCGACGGCCACACCGAGTTTCTTCATCTCGTGTATGCCAACGACGCGAGCCTATACGTCCCGGTCGACCAGTTGCACCTCATCGGTCGATACAGCGGCACCCACCCGGATGAAGCTCCGCTTCACTTGCTCGGCAGCAACCAATGGGAAAAGGCCCGCAAACGAGCTGCGCAACATGCGCGGGATGCGGCCGCCGAGCTCCTGAACCTCTATGCCCGACGAGCAGCCAGGACAGGACACCCGTTTCGTTTCAATGCGCGCGACTACGAGGCTTTTGCCGAAGGCTTCGGCTTCGAGGAGACCGCAGATCAGCTCGCCGCCATTCACGCCGTCATCCAGGACATGATCTCGCCGAAGCCGATGGACCGGCTGGTGTGTGGTGACGTTGGCTTTGGCAAGACGGAAGTCGCCCTGAGGGCTGCCTTCCTCGCCGTATCGGACGGTCTGCAAGTTGCAGTGCTGTGTCCGACCACCCTGCTCGCCGAGCAGCATTTCCGGACGTTTTCAGATCGTTTTGCAGACTTCCCGGTTCGACTGACTGAGCTTTCACGGTTTCGCTCGGCGCGCGAGACGCGCGAGGCGGTTGAGCACATCAACGAAGGCAAGATCGATATCGTCATCGGGACCCACAAGCTCCTCTCAGAATCGCTGAAATTTTCCCGACTGGGCCTGGTGATTATCGACGAGGAGCACCGGTTCGGTGTTCGTCAGAAGGAGGCTCTGAAGGCACTGCGCGCCGAAGTTGACGTACTGACCCTGACGGCAACGCCCATTCCCCGCACGCTCGCCATGAGCCTCGAGGGTATCCGGGATTTCTCGGTCATCGCGACTGCTCCACAGAAGCGCCTGGCCATCCGTACCTTCGTTCGCAAGGAATCTTCCGCGACGATACGAGAAGCGATCCTGAGGGAGCTCAAGCGTGGCGGGCAGGCCTACTTCCTGCACAACGAGGTCGAGACCATCGAGAATCGTCGGGTGCGGCTGGCCGAGCTGATCCCTGAGGCAAGGATCGCCATTGCGCACGGGCAGATGCCCGAGCGAGAGCTCGAACGCGTGATGCGGGATTTCCACCAGCAGCGCTTCAACGTCCTGCTGTGCACCACCATCATCGAGACCGGAATCGACATCCCGACGGCCAATACGATCGTCATTCACCGCGCCGATCGTTTTGGCCTCGCGCAGCTTCATCAGCTACGCGGGCGTGTTGGGCGATCGCATCATCAGGCGTACGCTTACCTGATGATCCCGGACGAATCCGCAATCACCCGTGATGCATCGAAGCGCCTGGAAGCCATCCAGGCCATGGAAGAGCTCGGGGCGGGCTTCTATCTGGCGATGCATGATCTCGAGATTCGGGGCGCTGGCGAGGTTCTTGGCGACTCCCAATCAGGAGAGATTCAAGAGGTCGGCTTTGCGATGTATTCCGACATGCTCAACGAAGCGGTGCGGGCTCTCAAGGACGGACGCGAACCCGATCTCATGGCCCCCCTGGGTGCAACCACCGAAATCAAGCTACACGTGCCCGCGCTGCTACCCGCCGATTACTGCCACGACGTTCACGAGCGCCTGAGCCTGTACAAGCGGCTGGCGAGCACACAGTCTCAAGACGATCTCCAAGCGCTCCAGGAAGAGCTCATCGACCGCTTCGGGCGCTTGCCCGAGCCGGCTGAAGCCTTGCTCGAAACCCACCGGCTGCGCCTTCAATGCTCCGCCCTGGGCATTGCACGAATCGATGCGGCGGCCGAGACTGTTGTCATCGGCTTTGTTCCAAAGCCACCCATCGATGCCAGCCGGATCATCGCCCTGTTGCAAAGCCGCCGCGATGCGCGGATGAGTGGCCCAGACCGAATTCGGTTTACGGTATCCACCGCAGACCTCAATGCCCGGCTTAAGCTGATTCGGGAAATACTGCGCGCGCTCAGTACTCCTCAGGGAGGACGCGCCCGTGTCTGACCTGCTGATCCAGCATCCGACCTTGTCTGAGCAACAGAGGCATATCGTCGCCCTTAGGGTGGGGCGGATGGCTGACAGCAGCGGTCCAGGCTGGGCTCGATGGCACTCGGTTTCGAACGGTGGCGCCATGGTCGACCCGATCGAGGCCGAGGCACAGGTCGATGCGGAACTGATCGACCCGGAACAGCGCCTATCCAATTTTCAGCTTGCAGCATTTGACATGGATTCGACTCTCATTACCATCGAATGCGTGGACGAGCTCGCAGATTTTGCGGGGCGCAAGGCAGAGGTTGCTGCCATCACCGAGGCCGCAATGCGGGGTGAGATCGGAGACTACGACGCGAGCTTGCGACAGCGAGTTGCGCTTCTCGCCGGGTTGCCGGTCAGTGTGCTGCAGCGGGTCTGGGACGAGCGGCTCAGACTGTCGCCCGGAGCCGAACGTCTGCTTTCTTGCCTGAAAAATCAAGGTCTGAAGTTGCTCCTGGTCTCCGGGGGCTTCACATGGTTCACCGATCGGCTGGGCGCGCAACTTGGAATCGACTATTGCCGCGCCAACGTCCTTGAAATCCATGACGGCAAGCTGACCGGACAATTGCTGGGCGAGATCGTCAATGCCGAGGTCAAGCGCTCCACGCTGATCCAGACCTGTAATGAAATTGGCTGCACACCCCGGGAGGCCATCGCGGTAGGCGACGGCGCCAATGACCTGCTGATGATGGGCAGCGCAGGGGTATCGGTGGCTTATCGCGCGAAGCCTAGAGTACGAAGTGCTACCCGACACGCCATCAACCACTGCGGGTTGGATGCAATTCTCAGGCTCTTCAATCCGGGCTGATCATTTCGCCGAGGAGGTCGTGCGCGTCACAATCTGTGATGCTGACCTCGACGAAGTCTCCGATCGGCAATCGCCCTGAGCCGCCGAAACGTACGACCCCGTCAATCTCAGGCGCATCCATCGAGCTTCGTCCGACTGCAACAGCCCCATCCTCTCCCTGCTCTATGCCGTCCACCAGGACTTTCAGCGTTTGGCCAACAAGGCGCTGCAAGCGTCCCTGCGAGATACCGCTCTGGAGAGACATCAGGCGTTCACGCCGCTCCTCCCGGATCGCCACGGGGACCGGGTCGGGCAGTTGGTTGGCGCTGGCCCCGTCGACCGGCGAATAGGCGAAGCAGCCCACACGATCGAGTTCGGCCTCGCCGAGAAAGTCGAGCAGGTGCTGGAACTCTGATTCGGTTTCGCCCGGGAACCCCGCAATGAAAGTGCTGCGGATCGTGACCTCCGGACAAATCGACCGCCAGGCACGAATTCTCTCAATGTTGCGTTCACCGCTGGCGGGTCGCTTCATCGCCTTTAAGACCCGAGGATGCGAATGCTGAAACGGCACATCGAGGTAGGGCAGCACCAAGCCCTCGGCCATCAGCGGCAAGAGCTCGTCGACGTGCGGGTAGGGATAGACGTAGTGCATTCGCACCCATGCGCCATGCTCTCTGGCGAGCGTTCCCAATTCACGCGCCAGCTCAAGCAACCGGGTGCGAACCGGCCGCCCATCGACAAACCCCGTGCGATAACGGACATCGACTCCGTAGGCACTCGTGTCTTGAGAAACGACCAACAGCTCCTTCACTCCGGCTGAAAACAGCGACTCGGCTTCGCGAAGCACCTCGCCGATCGGACGGCTGACCAGGTCACCACGCATCGACGGAATGATGCAAAAACTGCATCGATGGTTACAACCCTCGGAGATCTTCAAATAGGCATAGTGCCTGGGCGTCAGCTTGATGCCGCCGGGGGGCAGCAGATCGACGAAGGGGTCATGCGGCCTAGGCAAGGCCGCATGCACATGGCTCAGCACTTCATCGGTGGCGTGAGGACCGGTCACCGCCATCACTGAAGGATGGGTCTGAGTGACGAAATTGCTCCCGTCGGGCGCTGTGCGAGCCCCAAGACAGCCCGTCACGATCACCCGGCCGTTCTCCGCAAGCGCCTCGCCAATCGCGTCCAAGGACTCCTCAACAGCGGCATCAATGAAGCCGCAGGTGTTGACGATCACCAGGTCAGCCCCCTGGTATTGGCCCGAAACTTGATAACCCTCGGCTCGAAGCTGGCTGAGAATGCGCTCCGAGTCGACCAGAGCCTTGGGGCATCCCAGAGAAACGAATCCAACGCTGGGCACCTGAGAAGTCCGGCCGCGCCGGCGCCCATGCGACCGATTTGATCGACCTTCGCCGGTCATTTCCGGTCCGGAGTCGATCCGGGGAAGTTGAAGTTTTGAAACATCGTGCGGGTTTGGGCGTTCATCTGTTCCTGCATCTGAACGAACAGAGTTCGGCTTTGATCGATGTAATGGCCCATCATGGCCTGCATCATCGGCGCCTGCATGGACAGAAACTGCGCCCAGAGCTCGGCATTGGGCATTTTGCCCGGGTCATAAAGCGTTTTCGACTGGTCCTGGAGACGGGACTGAAGCTCGACGAAGGTTTCAAGCGTCTTCTCGAGGTAGGCACCCATCATGCCCTGCATGGCGTGCCCGTAAAACCGGATGATCTGCGCCAGCATTTCGGTGCTAAACAGCGGCGCACCCACGGCTTCCTCCTCCAGGATGATCTGCAGAAGAATGCTCCGAGTCAGGTCCTCGGCGGTCTTGGCATCTACAACCTGGAAAGACTCCTGATCAAGCACAAACTGCTTGACGTCGGCCAGGGTGATGTAGGCACTCGTACGCGTGTCGTAGAGCCTGCGGTTGGGGTACTTCTTGATCAGCCGGGTCGTCGTTGCCATAGGCAGCCTTCTTCGGTGGAGCGCTTTTCGAGGCAGGCACCCGTCAAGCATACCGCAACGGCGAAAGACCCCGCCGGAACCCGCGTCCCGGCGGCCTATCGTACCCCGTCAGCCCATGTGGAGACCGCCATTGCAGGCGAATTCCGCGCCGGTCGTGAAACCTGCATCCTGGGTGGTCAGCCAGCCTACGATCGAGCCGATTTCCTCGGCCATCCCGAGCCGCTTCACCGGGATCTGTGCAACGATCTTGTCGCGAACATCTTCGCGTACGGCCATCACCATGTCGGTTGCTATGTAACCCGGCGAAACGGTGTTGACCGTGACCCCCTTGCTGGCGACCTCTTGGGCCAGCGCCATGGTGAAGCCGTGCATCCCCGCCTTGGCCGCGGAGTAGTTGCTCTGACCAAATTGACCCTTGGCGCCGTTCACCGACGAAATGTTGACGATTCGACCCCAGCCCTTGTCGAGCATGCCGTCGATCACCTGCTTGGTCACGTTGAACAGCGAATTGAGGTTGGTATCAATCACGGCCCGCCAATCATCCAGTGACATCTTTCTGAACACGCCATCACGCGTGATCCCGGCGTTGTTCACGAGAATGTCGGGATTGCCGAATTCGGCCCGGACGCGCTCGAAGGCCATACGCGTCGACTCCCAATCGGCCACGTTACCCACCGAGGCATGGAAGGTATAGCCCGCGTCCTTCTGTTCGGCCAGCCATTTCGCGAAGTCCCGCGTGGGGCCACACCCGGCGACTACGGTGTAGCCCATGTCGTGGAATCGGCGACAGATCGCGGTGCCGATGCCGCCCATTCCTCCGGTTACGTACGCAAGCTTTGCTGACATCGCGACACTCCTTGGTTGATTTGCAGTTCAGGCCTTTTCCCTGACAAAGCGTCCGGGGGCCGGTTCGATCGGGGGATGATGACGTGACCCTGGGCGTCGGGGCGAGGCGACGATAGAGCCTTGGTGCTTGGACAGCCAGGATGACCAATCGGGCCACCAGCTGCCCGGAATTTCGTCAGCGGAATCCAACCAGGCCTCGGCGCGCTCGGGCAGGCGGCTGGCAAGCCAAAAGTGACGTTTGTTGCGATGTGCCGGGTTGATAACCCCCGCGATATGCCCGCTCGCTCCCAAGACAAAACGCACCGGGCCCCCCAGCAGGCGCGTCGACTGGTATGCGGTGCGCCAAGGCACGATATGGTCATCGCGAGATGCGTAAATGTAGGTCGGAACGTCGATCTTTCCGAGGTCGATCTGAACGCCCGCACACGTGAGACGGCCGGGAATGCGCAGCTCGTTCTGAAGGTACATGTGTCGCAGGTACCAACAGTACATCGGACCGGGCAGATTGGTGCTGTCGTTGTTCCAGTACAGAAGATCAAAAGGGGGCGGCGCTTCGCCCTTCAGATAGTTGCTGACGACATAGTTCCAGACCAAGTCGTTCGGCCTGAGGAAGTTGAAAGTGGTCGCGAGATCACGCGCAGGCATCAGCCCGCCCTGCCCGATCGTCGCCTCCTTGAACGCCACAAAACCCTCATCGATGAAAACCCCGAGTACACCGGGGTCTGAAAAATCGAGCAGGGAGGTCAGCAGGGTCAGGGACTCCACGGGGCGCTCCCCCCGGGCATGCAGAGCCGCGAGCGAGGTCGCCACCAGCGTGCCACCCACGCAAAACCCCAGGAGATTGAGGGTGGGCTGGCCGCTGATCTGACACGCCACTCGGATCGCGGTGCACACCCCGTGCTCGATGTAGTCGTCCCAGGTCAGCTGGGCCTGAGCCGCCTGGACATTGCGCCAGGACACCATGAAAACGGTATTGCCCTGAGCGACTGCGTAGGCGACCAGCGAGTTGTCAGGCTGCAGGTCGAGGATGTAGAACTTGTTGATACAGGGAGGCACCATCAGCAGGGGACGCGCGCCCACGCGGGGCGTGGTCGGAGCGTACTGGATCAGCTGGATCAGCTCGTTTTCGTACACCACCGTACCCGGCGTGGTCGCGACATTGCGGCCGACCTCAAAGGCGCCCTCGTCGGTCTGCGAGATCCGCCCCTTTTGAAGATCACCCAACATGTTCTGGATACCAACCCACAAGCTTTCTCCCTTAGTTTCAAGCAGCTTGCGCTGAGCCTCGGGGTTGGTGAGCAGGTAATTGGCCGGAGACATCAGATCGACCCACTGCTGGGTCGCGAATCGGATGCGCTCTCGGGTTTTGGGGTCTCCGTGCACCGACTCGGCCATTTTCTGCATGAAATCGGCGTTGAGCGAGTAAAGAGCCGCGCCCCAGGCGAATGGAGTGTCGCGCCAGGTCTCATCCGAGAACCGCCGATCCGTCGGTATTGGGGGCT
>JBIKVK010000312.1:0-3949 GCA_044356835.1 Burkholderiaceae bacterium | reverse complement strand
CACGCAGGATAAATGTGGGCGACCAGATCGAGCTCCGGCACTGCCCGATGGATCGCGTCGAAATAGTAAAGCGCATGGTGAGTGCTGCAGCCGAATCGCAGCCAATGATGCGGCGGCATGATGTCGAGTCCCGCGGCACCAGCGTCGCGCGCAGCCTGCGCCTGAGCGGCCGCCTCAAGCGGCCCTTCGCAAACGATGGACGAGATGACCGGAGTACGCCCCCGCAGCTCGTCGGCGACGATCCGGGTGACCTCGGTGCGCTCAGAGGGCAAGAGAGAGAACACCTCTCCGGTGTGCCCGTTGGTCATGATTGCGACGATCCCTGGCTGATCGGCCAGCCACGAAGCCAGGCGGCGCAGCGCCGGCTCGTCGATCTCAAACGACGGGGTGAACGGGCAGGAGATCGCCGGTATGATCCCTTTATAGTTTCTGATGCTGGGCACTTTTCAGGTTTCCTTGGCAATGCGATTCCAGGATGATCTACGAGCCTCGCCCCAAAGCACCAATACTGAATTTGCATCAAACTATGTCTTCAACTGATTGACCATCCCGCCGGATATGGGTCCCACCAATCGCCCGCTTGATTTCGAATGGCTGGAGGATTTTGTTGCCTTGGCCTCGGTGGGCAACTTCTCGAGAGCGGCCGAGGCGCGAGCGATTGCACAGCCCGCCCTCAGCCGCCATATCCGTGCTCTCGAGGAGTGGGTCGGTGTCGATCTGATCGATCGCAGTTCCCATCCTGTCGAACTGACCGCAGCGGGGGCAAGGTTGCTGCCGCTGATCAAGGAGTCGCTCGCCGGTTTGGAGGCCGCGCGAATCAAGGCTCGGGCAGCGCACGACGAGGCAGCGGCCGGACTGCGCTTTGCGGTCACTCAGTCCCTCTCCATCCTGTTCTTTCCCGCCTGGCTTGCCGGACTGGAAGCCCGATTGAGGCCGGGGCCCGTTCAAACCATGAGCGATCATTCCCGGGCCTGTGAAGAACTGATGGCCAAGCGGCAGGTGCAGTTCCTTCTTTGTTATGCCCATCGCGAGGTCTCGGGACCACTGGACGATGGGCGATTTCCCTGGGTGTGCCTGGGCCATGATCGATTGGTCCCGGTTTCGGCCGTCAACCATGCAGGCGTCCCGTTGTTTTCGCTGGATCGGCCGGGCGTGGTCCCGGTGCTGCAATACAGCGAGGCCTCGGGCCTCGGGCGCATCCTGCGGCAGCGCCTGCCCGATCTCTATCGGGATGCACGGGCTCCGGTGAGCCGGCGTGCAGAATTTTCATTTGTTTTTACCGCGCACAATGCTTTGCTGCTGAAGACCCTCGCTGCTGCCGGACGCGGCATGGCTTGGCTGCCGGCAAGTTCGATCGTCTCGGAGCAGGCTCTGGGCGCACTGCTGATGTCGGCCGAGCCCAGTTGGTCACTCGACATCGAGATCCGACTCTATCGCCAACCCGCGAAAATGAGCCCGATCGCAGAGAGGCTTTGGCAGCTGGTCGGTGAGTGAACCCGGGCGTCTTGAAATGTGTGCAGTCCGGCGGGCGCCTGCGGAGGGTCAGGCGCAGCAGGACATGGACGGTTCGGATCCTATGGCGCTACGATAGTCATTCGATTTCTAGTTTCGACTGGGGTTGATCTCATGAAGATTTCTCACGGAGTGCTGAAGTGGATTCGGTCATGGATCGGCTGTCGGTTGATATCACGGCCTCAGGCGTCGGCCTCGTCAATCGCTTCGAGCTGATGAAGGATATTGGCGAGGCGCAAACACAAATCACCAAAGTGAATGTCACCAGCGCCGGCTCGACCGGGGCGCTCCCATTGGGGGCTTCACCGCCCAACCCCAGCATCATCGAGCGACTGGAAGCCTCGATCAAGGCCTGCTTCGCAATTCCGGCAGCCCAGCGGGTCTCTTACACAACCAATCCTGTTGGTCGACAAATTTTCACTGAGGGTTCACTGCATGCCAAGTGCGCGAGTCTGGCGCACTTGGGGTATCGGTCGCAGGGCCTGAATTTCGGACAATCCTGGCTGGGTCTGCTGAACAATCCCGATCTGGACGGCAGCGTCAAGCTGGCGCTGGTGCCCCAGTATGTGGTGGACCGCGCCACTGCGCAGCGCTGGGCGGGCACCGACGATGGAATTGCTTATGTCTACAACATCAATCTGATCGACAAGAACGGTCTCACCTACACGAAGCCCGAGGTGCTGGCAAAGGTTGCAAACGATTTTGTGATTCGGGGCAACCAGCGACGGTTTGATGTCAGCATCCAGCCGACCTTTACCAAAGTGAATGACAACACTGGGCAGAATGACTTCGTCGAGGGCCGTCTGCGGATCGGGATCGATCCCCATCTAGTGCCGCAGGCTGGCGACGATCAGTTTCCTTCGACTGTGTACGGCTCCTACCGGTTGTCACAGGTCGGTCAACCGGTCCCCAAGATCATGTGCGCCTGGGTGACCGGACCCCTTTTGCAAAACGATGAGACGCACGATCCGCTTAATCCGAGGGGAGGCGTGCTGATGGTCCCCCCGCACTCGGACCTCGCCTCGCGCCGCGATTATTCGACCATCCGGATCAAGTATCCGATGGATTTCGACCCCAAGAACGATGCGCTGCACCGAGCTCAGCTCTTGAAGGATTGCAGGGAGTATCCGCATGACACCGGGACGACGGTGGGGACAACCCGTACCTATAACTGGCAATTGGGGTCATCTGAAACGAACAATAACTTCACGATCGATGGGGCAAGAGTGGATGGGCCGGACGAGAAGACAAAGAGCACGACAGTATTCAGGGTCTATGACTTCCTGACCACGCCAAATCCTGAAATTGACTTTCCGACCGCGTTGGCCGATTCGCTGGCTGTATTCCCGACCCATGGCCGGACCAGTTGCCCGTAAGTCAACCCCGCTACAACGGGAGGCGTCGATCCCAGGATTTCAAGCATTTCGGTCGACCGAAGCAAGGTCTCGGGCTGGTGCTTCCCCACCAAGCGGGAAAAGATGGTTGACGCGGACCTGCGCAGCAAGTTTGAGTCGCGCTACAAGGATCCCAAGGATGTTGTTTTTACCTTCTATCTTTTCGTGGACGAAAACTACAATTCCGAGACGACTTCAGAATCGATTTCCTCTAAGGCCAAGTCTGCCTATTCAAGTTTTGCGGTCAACACAGTTTACGGGGGTAATACCGGAAGAACTCAGCAGAACGTCGTGGATGATTGGATCACTCAGGGGGACAGGTTCCTGGATTCCGCTGAAATCGCCCAGGTCCGTGTCGTAGGCGCGATGCCCTTCGTCGACAAGACGGCCGACGGGCTTTATGCCGGCAATCAGGTGTTCCGCCAGGTGGGCCAATCGATGATCGACGCTTACCTGACGAAAGGTGCGACCGTTGCCGGGAGTTGGACTATTCCTGCCGGGGTCGAGGGGATCGACCGTCTCGGCTTGGGCGGGTGGTTTCGCAAGTCGGATGGATCGCGGATTGGTTCGGCGACCTACTCGGACAGTTTTGCCCTGCCGCGCTCGATCAATAGCCAGAATTTCCTGCTGCCTGAGGATTGGTATGGCTTTGATTCCGCGACCTACGACCAAGGCCGGTTCAATAATGTGGCGGGATCGACTTATCGCGAGATCTGGGTCCGTTCCTACGACACCCGCAATCGACAGATCCAGACTGTCGAGAGTGCGACCCGGACTGTCGAGAGTGCCAACCCTTAAAGTTAAACCGCCGGGTTGATCAGGCTAGAACCCGGCGGCCACTTTGGTCTAACGCATCCCGCAAGCCGCTTTCGCGCCGGGTTTTCCGCTGAATGGCGGCCTGGAGCAGGCCGCCGTTCGCGGCGGCCAGGCTGAAGGCCGATCGCGCGCGCGTGATGCCGGTGTAGAGAAGCTCCCGGGTCAGGACCCGTCCGGCGTAGGCGGCCAGGGCCAGCAAGGTGTGATCGAACTCTGATCCCTGACTC
>JBIKVK010000313.1:0-3949 GCA_044356835.1 Burkholderiaceae bacterium | reverse complement strand
CAGACTGAGCAGCGGGCATCGGTAGCTTGCGCTAACGGTGTCTCCGTTGTTGACCCACTGATCGATCGGCTGATACTGCTGTAATAGCGGAAGCAACGCATCTTGAGCCTGGAAGAGGACGCGCGCGCCCCTCTCCTTCAGGTTTCGGAGCAATCGGACAAACTGCAGGGTGTCGCCCAGACCTTGTTCGGCATACACCAGGATCGAGCGACCCTCTAAGGGTTCGACACCTCGCCAAAGCGGAAGCGCCTCTGGATGTTTAACGTCCGCAAATGAGCTCAAGCGCCATCGCCATTCGTACTCCGCCCAGCCCTGCCCAAAGCAGCCGGAGGTCAGACGTGCAATAGCACGATTGAAATGGGCGCTTTCGTGATCAGGATTGAGCGCGATGCATTGGTCGTAATCCCGGAGGCCTTCTTCAAACGCCAACAGATCGCCGTAGGCAACAGCCCGGTTGTAGAACGCGTCGGCATAATCTGGCTTTAACTCGATCGCTCTGCTGATCAGGTCAATCGCCTCCGCCCACCGTTGAGCATCCCGATAAGCGTTCCCCAGGTTATTCAGCACAATCGGATGGCTTGGATCAAGCTCAAGCGCCCTGGAAAATGAATCGATCGCCCTGTCCAAGTGGCCGAGCTGCTGCAACGCGGTACCTCGGGCGTTAAGCAAAGCCAGCGATGTCATACCCTTGTCCAGAGCCTCATCGGTCGCGATTACCGTGTCCTCAAAGCGCTCCTGGGCGTTAAGGCATTGGGCTCTGATTGCCAAGATCTCGACCGAGTCCAGATGCCAGCGCTCCGCTCTCGCCAGCAAATCAATCGCCTGCTCAGCCCGCCCTGCCCTGTCCAGTAGCTCAGCCCCGATTGTCCAAGGAGCCAAATGATGAGGGCCGATAGAGATGATTTGCTCAAAGGCGTTCACGGCATCGTCAACACGCCCCAGGGACTCCAGGGCCTCGACTAGCCCGCTCAATGCAGGCACGTTAGCGGGATTTAGCGCAAGCGCCGCTTCGAAATGTGCAACAGCCTCTTCCCTGCGCCCGAGCGCTTTCAAGGTGGTACCCAGATTAATATTCGCCACGAGAGCCTTCGCGGGATGCGCCCCAGCGGCCCGATACCACGACAGGGCCTCAAGGTGTTGGCCCAGTCCAACGGCGACATTTCCAAGGCCCAGCAAGGCCTCAGGATCGTTGGGGCGAACGGCCAGCAGCTGCTGATAAAGGCACTCGGCCGCTTTCAGAGATCCGCGTGCGACGCTCAGGTTCGCGAGATTCAGCAGCGCGCCCGTATGCGAAGGCTCGACGCTCAGGATGTTTCGATAGAGAGCCTCCGCCTCATCCAAGCGCGAGAGTCCTCGAAGGCACAAGGCTTTCTGGAACGCCGCAGGGGTGAAATCAGGTTGAAGTGAAAGCGCTCGGTCCAAGTTTTCCAATGCGGCCTCAAAGAGAGAGGCCGCACGCTGGGCGAATCCGAAGTTGAAATGGAACTGAGCATCCCTCACTCCCTTCAACTGGGTGGCACGCTGAAAAAATGCACAGGCCTCAACCGGGCGTCCCAACTGACAGGTCAAAAGCGCCAAGCGATAGACAACCCCAAAGTCGTCAGGAACACGCTCGGCAAGCTCCCGATACGCGACCTCGGCTTCCACATGACGACCGCTCTGGAACAAGACCTGTGCCCGCTGCCGCAGATGAGAACTAGCGGCAGCACCCGCGCTGAGGCCGTAGCGACGCTTGGCACCCGTGATCGCGCGATGGCGGTCAGGCAACATGGCGGCGGCCCAGTGTATCGGCGTTTTGGAACCCGTCTCGATCCAATGACGCCTCAATATCCTGCCGAACGAGCGCCAAAGGGCTCGACCAGTCGCCTCGCTTGGTTTGCCGATACAAACGGACCGACGCGTACCAGGGACTATCGCGGCGTTCGAGCAGCCAACGCCAGTCGGGCACAAAGTCGACCAGGAGCCAGGTCGGCTTACCCAGTGCACCGGCGAGATGGGCAACACTTGTGTCGACGCTGATGACCAGATCCAATTGCTCGACAACTGCAGCAGTATCTGCGAAATCGACTAGATCTTGACCGATGTACCGAATGTCCGGACGTGCCATCAACACAAGCTCGTCGCCCGACCGGATTTCGTATTGCAAGCTGACGTAGTCAGGCCCTACAGGCAGCGCCTTGATGAACTCCCAGAGCGGGATGCTGCGCCTGCCGTCTCTGGAGTTCTGAACGTTGCCGTGCCATACGACACCGATCCGCGGACGGCCATCACGCCCTCCGAGCAATCGCTCCCATTTGGCAAGCGAGCCTTGATCCGCCGAGAGGTACCTTGGCTTTGACGGAATGGAATCCAGGGTCGTACCAAAGACGAGCGGCAGACTCAGAAGGGGGCATTTAAAGTCAATACCGGAGGGGGTCTCGCCCGCAACGACCAGGTCAAATCGCCCTTCGAGCGTCTGCAGCAGTCGGTAGAGGGGCGCCTGAACCTCAAACACCACCCGCGCGGCAAAATCCTGCAGCATTGGGACATAGCGACAGAACTGGATTGTGTCGCCCAACCCCTGCTCCCAGTGTACGAGCAGCGTTTTGCTGTCGAGCGAATGCTCACCTCTCCAGGGCAGACCAGGCCGCTCTTGAATGAGGTCGTGTGGCGTACTCATATACTCTGCTCGAGCTTCATAGGCTCGGAACCCATCGGCAAGTTGGCCGCGCAAGAGGCGATCGAGCGCGGCAAAGAAGGCCGCCGCGGGCTCGTTCGGCGAGGCGTGAAATATCCGCTCAATGATCTCGGTCGCCTGGGTGAACGCTCCGATATCTCCCAAGGATCGACCCCGGCCCAGGGCTGCGAGGCCGTCGCCGGGACGCTGTTCCAGCACCTGATCGAAGCAACGCAAAGCCGCAACGGGATCCGCTGCGGCCAGGTGTTCGCGCCCACGCTCAAGCCAGAAATCCGGGTCGTGAAGAGGCCTAGAGCCATCATCATCAAATGGAGTCCCCCTTCGCCTCACGCAGCGATCCCGTGCGAGTTTGACAAAATGAATTTGCTGACTTCAGCACTGATCTCCGCCAAGACGCTCGACCAGTCGCCACGCTCGCTTTGTCTGAATAGCCGCATCGACGGGTACCACGGACTATCGGAGCGCCCCAGCAACCACCGAAAATCAGGACTGAATGGCAGCATCACCCAGCAGGGCACGTCCAAGGCACCGGCGAGATGGGCCACACTGGTATCGACGGAAATGATGAGATCGAGCTGCTGCATCGCAGCGCCCGTCTCGCCGTAGTCCGTCAGCTCGTCGTCAAGACAACGAATATCGGACCGCCCGACAAGCAAACCCCGCTCCGCGTCCGTCAGTCCCTTCTGCAGCGTGAAATAGTCAACCCCCTTGGGCAGAGCGTTCAACAACAGTTGAATGCTTATGCTGCGATTATGGTCATTCAGATGCTTTGAATTTCCCCGCCACACTAGTCCCACCCGCGGCAGGCGCCGTGTCCCCAGTGCCCGGGCCCAGGAATCACGGTTGCCTGAGTCGATGTGAAGGTATCGACCCACATTGAGGGGGGCTGACCCGACAAGCCTGCGACACGCATAGGGCAGGCTCATCAAGGGACAATGAAAATCAAAGGGCGGCAATACGGATTGGGCGGAAACCACCTGAACATTTCCCCCGAAGCTGTTCTTGATCAGGTTCAGCAATGGAGCTTGCACTTCGAGGATGACCCGCGCGCCCGCCGCAACGACCGTCGCTACGTATCGAACGAACTGTAGCGTATCGCCCGAGCCTTGCTCGGCGTAAAGCAGGACGGTTTTACCCTTGAGATCGGATTCACCTCGCCAGGCAGGAACACTGAAATGTCGTGCGGATGCACTTATCTCCTCGGTTTGCCAGCGGCATTCATATTCCTGCCAGCCCGTCGCGAACTCGCCCTGAAGAAGCAGTAACATCGAC
>JBIKVK010000345.1:0-3373 GCA_044356835.1 Burkholderiaceae bacterium | reverse complement strand
AGAGGCCCGTGCCAACCTGAAAGCCCCTGAAAAGGCCCTGGCCGATGGCAAGGCGGCTCGCGAAAAGGCCGTGGCGGACGCCAAGGCTTCGGGCAATGCCGATGCGATCAAGAGGGCTGAGGCTGCGTTGGCAGCCTGGCCCACGACGGTCGATGCAGCACGAGCCCAGTGGAACCGGGAAGCGGCTCAGGGCGCGCGCGGTGCTCCGTTGTCCCGGCATGCCGAGGCATTCCCGGGCAAAGACGAGAAGGCGCGGGATATCTCGCGTCGCAACTTCCTCGCCTTGGTGTTCTGCCTGATGGTGGGTACGGCCGCGCTACCGCACATCCTGATGCGCTACTACACGACGCCCTCGGTCAAGGAGGCACGCAGTTCGGTGACCTGGTCGCTGTTCTTTATTTTTCTGCTGTACTTCACGGCTCCGGCGCTTGCGGTGCTCGTCAAGTATGTGGTCTACAACGATCTGGTGGGTACGGCGTTCTCGCAGTTGCCCCAGTGGGTGCAAGCCTGGCAGAAGGTCGACCCCAGTTTGTTGTCGGTCATTGACGTCAACGGTGACGGCATCCTGCAGCGGGCGGAAATCGCGATCGGTGGCGACATCGTCGTGTTGGCCACGCCCGAGATTGCCGGCCTGCCTTATGTGATCTCCGGCCTGGTGGCGGCGGGAGGTCTGGCGGCTGCGCTCTCGACGGCGGACGGTCTGCTGCTCACCATCGCCAATGCGCTTTCGCACGATCTCTACTACAAGATGATCGATCCGAATGCGCCGACGGCCCGCCGCGTCATGCTCTCCAAGATCCTGCTCCTGGTCGTCGCGGTTTTGGCGGCGATGGTGGCCGCCCAGAAGCCTGCCGACATCTTGTTCCTGGTGTCTGCGGCCTTCTCCTTCGCTGCGGCGGGCTTCTTCCCGGCGCTGACGATGGGGATTTTCTGGAAGCGCACCACGGGCATTGCAGCCTCGTTGGGCATGATCGCGGGTTTCGGTGTGACGTTCTACTACATGATCGTGAACCAGCCCTGGCTGCGGGAGGTGTTCTTCAGCATCCCGCGTTCGGCGCCGGTGACCAATCTCTGGTGGGACATCCAGCCGATTTCGGCCGGTCTGTTTGGTGTGCCGGTGGGCTTCGCGGTGATCATCATCGTGTCCCTGCTCACTCCAGCGCCCAACAAAGAGATTCAGGACCTGGTCGAAAACGTCCGGTATCCGAATCTGAAGGCAGCCTGAACCTGATCGGAGTCGCGGCGCTTTGACCGGGCGCCGTTATTCCGCAGGGTAGTGACCACGGGGCGGTTCCCTGAGCGGGGATCGCCCCGGTTCTTTTTAGTGACGCCCGGGCAGGAATTGCGCCCCTGATGCGAAGTCTAGGGCGGCTTTGAATCCTCCCGCTTGCACGCGTTCCGGCAGCATCGGCCACAGCCGAAGGAGCAACTGGGCGGTTGCGAGCGTGTCGGCGGCGGCCTGGTGCCGAGCCAGGCATTCGATGCGGTAGCGTTTCAGCCAGTGATCCAAGGGCCGGCGTTGTGCCTCCTGATGCAGGACGGCCGCAAGGGGCTCCAGATCAAGCCAGGGGTTGGGGATCACCCGACCGAGATGCTCTCGGCAGGCCCGGTCGATCAGGGTCCGATCGAAGTCGCTGTGATAGGCGACGAGGGGTGACTCGCCCACATAGACTTCCCAGGCGGCCAAGGCGTCCGCCGGCTCGTCGCCCGCCCTCTGAGTGCCCACGCCAAGGCCGTGAATCAGGATGTTGTGCTTGTCGATCGGCGCACTGGGTTCATGTGTCTGTCGAAGCACCCTCTCGAAGTGGTCAGCCATCACGATCTCGGGCGCGGGGGGCGGAGCGTGCCCACCGGAAACGATTCGAGGTCTTGATGGGAAATGCACCGCAAACGCCGCGATCGCGATCAGTCGGTCGCGCCGGGCGTCGAGCCCGCTTGACTCGACATCGACCAGGACCCAGCGTTCGGTCGAGACCCCAGCGCTGGGCTCGGGCCGCGCCGTCCGGTCCGGCCAGAGGCGGCGCCACCAGGCTCGCAGACCTTCCTTCATGAGCGCCCGTAATCCAGCTCGAGTTCTTTCTGCTGGGCCATCACGACCCGCAAGGACTCCTTGAGGATGCGCCGATCGATGTCATTGAGCTGGTCGAGTGCAATCAGGTTGGGGTTGTGCGAGCCCGGGACCCGGCAGCGGCTACCCGGCATTTGGACCCGCAGGCGAAGCGTTTGCAGGAACTCGAAGGCTGTCTGCCACGATCCGCTTCGTTGGGTGGGCATCCCGCGCGCGGAGGCGACCGCGGCCCAGCGGCCGAGGGAGCTGGCTTCATCGATGCCGTGCTCGAGCGCGCGCAGCCTTGCGACGGCCACCAGCACGCCCGTCCCCATCTTTTTCAGATCAAATCCGCCGTTCTCGCTCTGGATCCGACCGAACCAATCCAGCGGCGCGGGCGTGCGCAATACTTCTCCAGCGAGCAGCTTGCAGAAACGGGGCGTGGCTGAGGCCTGAGCCGTGAAAGCCGCGCGCAGCGGTGCCGCGCGGTCGGTCTGGCCGGCAATGGGGCGCAGATCGAAATAGATGCTCGCGGCCAACAGATGCTCGGGTGTGCCCTGATCGATCCATCGTGTGAAACGTTGGGTCCACTCGTCGAAGGTCAGGCAACACTCGGGGTTGCTCGCCATCACATTGCCCGCGCACAGGGGAAATCCGCAAGCGGCCAGGGCTTCATTCACGGCACGCGCAAAAATCAGCCAGCCTGGGCGATCGCGGTCCGGGTCTGCGCTTTCGAAGATGAGGCCATTGTCCTGGTCGGTGGCGACCGTCTGTTCGGACCGGCCTTCGGAGCCGAAGGCGAGCCAGCACATCCGGCTCAGGTCGCGCTCGTGTGCTTGGGCCATCAAATGAACCAGCCGCGCGGTGAGCCGGTCATTGAGCTGGCTGATCAGCGCTGTGAGCGGGGTGGCCTGCACCCCCTGGCCCATCAAGGTCGCGGCAAAAGTACGTACTTCGGCTGCGAGCGATTGCAGGCTTGCGACGTCCGGAGCGCGGTCGATGCTCGCAGAAAGATCGCGGATCGACAGGCGCTGCAGTGAAAAAAGATCCCGCTCGGACACGACGCCTACCGCACGGCCGTCGCGCGTGAAGGGCACATGCCTGACGCCATCCCGACTCATCAGCAGCGCCGCATCGTGTGCCGTCGCGGTATCGGGCAGGGTCACGACCGGGCTGCTCATGACCTCGGAAATCGGGGTGTCCAGCGGACGTTGGGGCAGGGCGATTCGGCTCAGAATGTCATGCCGGGTCAGGATGCCCAACGCCTGGCCCTGGGCATCGCTCACGATCATCGAACCAATCCGTTGTGTCTGCATGGTCGACATG
>JBIKVK010000168.1:0-7319 GCA_044356835.1 Burkholderiaceae bacterium | reverse complement strand
GATGAGCAGGTAGCTCATTAGAGGACCTCTGGGCAGAATTCGTCAGCACGTGAAGCGCAGCCACCGGGCCGCGGATGCGCGGCAGTGTAATACAGGCGACATTGATTCGTGGTTTGAACATTTTCGATTCGTGTTGGCTCGATGGGAAAGCTCCTGCTGCTCGCATCAGAGCACCGAATCCGGGACTGCGCCTGGCCTGGGGGCGTTTGACAGATGCTGCTCGGCTCGACAACAATCCGGAGCATCGCCGTCTGCCGGAACGGATCGAGGAGCTTCGACGGGGAGCTTCAGCACCGTCAGCGGCATATCCACCTGCCTGCGGAACGCGGGTTCGCGAGCGCCTCCTGATCGTTTTTGGTGCGTGGTTCAACCTACGAGATCGGGTCCCCGGCCCTCTGGAGTTGATTGATGCTGAATATGAGGCGCCTCCGGGCCCGCTTCATTCCGTCTCTGCTGCTCGCTGCGCTGTGTTGTGCCGCACAGCCCGCGGTCGCGCAGCTTCAGGCTGAGCCAGCGGCGGCTCCAGCGGCGGCTCCAGCGGCGGCTCCAGCGGCGGCTCCAGCGGCGGCTCCAGCGGCGGGCTCGAGCACCCTGCGCGTGGTGATGCATTCACCCCTGATGTCCCTGGACCCCATTGCGAGCTCGGCCTACATCACCCGAGATCATGCCTACCTCATCTATGACACCCTGTTCGCGGTGGATGCCGAAGGAGTGGTGCGTCCGCAAATGGTGGAACATTGGTCCGTTTCCGAGGACCGCCTGAGCTGGGAGTTCACGCTTCGGCCCGGACTACTTTTTCATGATGCGCAGCGCGTCACGTCGGAGGACGTGATCGCATCGCTCAAACGCTGGGCAATGCGCGACGCTTTGGGGCAGCGCCTGTTCAAACAGGTGCGTCAGATCGAGGCCATTGATCAGCAGAGTTTCCGGATCAGGCTCAGCGCGCCGACCGGACTGATGCTGGATGCGCTGGGTAGACCCTCGTCGCATCCAGCATTCATCATGCCGGCCCGTATCGCCAAGACGCCCTATAACGTCGCGATCACCGAGTTCGTGGGTTCGGGCCCTTTCATTTTCAAGGCGGACGAGTTTGATTCCGGGTCCATTGCCGTCTACATTCGATTTGGCCGCTATCGCCCTCGCAATGAGGCGCCCAGTGGGCTTGCGGGCGGGAAGCTCGCCAAGGTGGATCGTATTGAATGGCGGGTGATCACCGACCCACAAACGGCAGCCCGTGCGCTGCTGTCTGGCGAAGTCGACCTCATCGAGCAGCCATCACCGTCCTTGATCGCCGAGCTGGGAGCCTCGCGGAATGTCACCCTGCTGCGACAGAATCCCTACGGTAACCAGTATGCCTTGAGATTCAACAGTCTTTTGAAGCCTTTCAACGATGCTCGCGTTCGGCGCGCGGTACTGCTCGCTCTCGATCAGCCCGCGATACTTCGGGCGGTGCACCGTGACCCGAGCGAGTACACCGTGTGCAAGGCGCTTTTCGTATGTCAGACGCCTCTGGCGACCGACGAAGGTTTTGAGGGCGCGCTTGAGGGGCGGCACCTGGAGGCGAGAGAACTCCTCGAGCAGTCAGGCTACGATGGTGCGCCGGTCGTGCTGCTTCATGCGAACGACCTCGAGATCCTGGCTGGTCTTGCGCCTGAGGTAAAGCTGCAACTGGAGCGGGCTGGGTTCAAGGTCGACCTCCAGTCCATGACCTGGCAGGAACTGGTGAATCGCCGGAATATGCGTGGTGCAACCAGTCCGGACGCCTGGCATGTGTTCTTCACTTCTTGGGCGAGCGCTGACGTCATGCACCCGGCGGGTACAGCGTTCCTCAATGCAGATTGCGAGCATTCGATTCTCGGATGGCCCTGCGACCCCGAGCTTGAGAAGATGCGCACAGCCTTTGCGATCGAGGCTGATCTCGAACGTCGCAAAAAACTGGTTGCTCAAATCCAGAGCCATTTCGCGCAGTCACCCACACATGTCCACTTGGGGCAGTGGTTCCGGCCGATGGCCGTTCGCACCCATCTGAGCGGGGTGCTCGAGGCGCTCGTGCCTGTCTTCTGGAATATCGAAAAGCGCGATCCCTGACGTTGCCCTGGTCCGTTTCCTCTAGGCGATCGCAGAAGGCTCAGGGGGGGGTGCCCGTCGTACCCAGTCGCTGGACCGATCGTAGGCGTGGGCAAGGGACAGCAGGCGCAAATCGGCGCGGGGTGGTCCGATCAATTGGAGCCCGATCGGCAGGTTGAGCTCGCCACCGAATCCCGCTGGGACACTGATGGCGGGACAACCTGCCATCGTGGCCGGAACCACGACCTCCATCCATCGGTGATACGTGTCCATCATCCGACCTGCGATATGGCGGGGCCAGGGGTCATCCGCTGGAAAAGGAAAAAGCTGCGCGGAGGGAAGAGCCAGAACGTCGAAAGATTTGAAGAGCTCAAGCAATACCCGGTACCAGTCTGTCCGCGTGATCGAGGCACGATAGAGATCCAACGCTGACGTACGCAGTGCCTGCTCGACTTCCCAAATGGCCTCCGGTTTGAGGAGTGCGCGCCGCTTCGGATCGGCATGGTGCCCCGACAGGTTCGCTCCGGCGTTACCACTGCGCAAAGTCAGCCAGGCGCGCCAGAGCTTATCCATGTCGAAAGGAACCCGCACGGGCTCGACGGTGCAGCCGAGATCGCCCAGCAGAGCCAGGGCCTCGTGACAAGTCTCGACGATGCCCTCTTCATAAGCGAGGTATCCGTCAAAATCGCCCAGCCACCCGATCCGAATGCCCTTCGGGTCGATGTCGAGCGGGCCTGCGAACACCGTGGGGTCTTCAGAGATCGACAAGGGTGCGCGGTCGTCCCGGCCCGCCTGTATCGCGAGGAGTTGGGCGAGATCAGCGACAGACCGCGCCATCGGTCCTTCGACCCCGAGTTGCTGAAAGAAGCTGTCGAACTCGGGCCACTTTGGAACCCGTCCGAATGACGGACGGAAACCGAACACATTGTTCCACCCTGCGGGATTGCGCAGGGACCCGCCCATGTCGCTCCCATCGGCGACCGGCAACATGTGCAGCGCGAGTGCGACCGCGGCGCCACCGCTCGAGCCTCCGGCGGAACGGCTGGGGTCGTAAGGGTTGCGGGTCAAGCCATAGACCGTGTTGTAGGTGTGTGATCCGAGGCCAAATTCCGGGGTGTTGGTCTTGCCGATCACGATGGCGCCCGCGGCCTTCATCCGTTGGACCACCAGGCCGTCCACCTTGGGTACGGAATCACGAAAGATCGGTGAGCCGAGCGTCGTCGTGATGCCAGCCGTCTGAGCCAGATCTTTTACGGCGAGCGGGAAACCGTGCATCCACCCCTTGCGCTCACCTCGGGCCAGCATGTCGTCATGCTCTCTGGCCTGGGCCGAGAGCCGCTCTCGCGGTTCGATCGCTACGATGGCGTTGACCGCTGGATTGACGGTCTCGATCCGGTCCAGGTAGGCCTGCATCACCTCAAGGCAAGACAGCTCCCGATCGGCAATCGCGCGCGACAGGGCGCAAGCGCCGAGGTGGATGATGTCTGAACTCATGAACGACTGCCTCGGGCGGAGATCGCGTCTTCGATATCCGGTCCGTCGATTTGACTCAGGAGGCCGATACCGGGATGAGACCGATCCGGCTTTGCCACTCGCGTGGACCGGTCTGGTGGACCGATGTACCGGCGGCATCGACGGCCACAGTGACGGGCATGTCCTGCACCTCGAATTCGTAGATTGCTTCCATCCCGAGGTCCTCGAAAGCAACCACGCGAGACTTTCGAATCGCTTTGGACACCAGGTAGGCTGCTCCCCCAACGGCCATCAGATAGGCCGCCTTGTGTTTGCGGATCGCTTCGATACCGGTCGGGCCTCGCTCGGCCTTGCCCACCATGGCGATCAGGCCCGTTTGCGCGAGCATCATCTCAGTGAATTTGTCCATGCGCGTGGCCGTCGTGGGGCCGGCCGGGCCCACCACTTCGTCACGCACGGGGTCGACCGGGCCGACGTAATAAATGACCCGATTACGGAAGTCGACGGGGAGGGTTTCGCCGCGCGCCAGCATGTCTTGGATGCGCTTGTGAGCGGCGTCACGACCCGTGAGCATCCGTCCATTGAGGAGCAGTCGCTCGCCCGGCTTCCAGCCGGCGACCTCGGCCGGGGTCAGGGCATCAAGATTGACCCGGCGCGACTGTGCGTCCGGGCTCCAGCTGAGGGTGGGCCATTCCGACAGAGAAGGCGGCTCGCAGAAGGCGGGACCCGAGCCGTCGAGCGTGAAATGGGCATGCCGCGTGGCCGCGCAGTTGGGGATCATCGCCACCGGTTTTGAGACAGCATGCGTGGGGTAGGTCGCGATCTTGACATCGAGTACCGTGGTCAGGCCGCCGAGGCCCTGAGCGCCAATACCCAGTGCGTTTACTTTCTCGAAAAGCTCAATCCTTAGCTCCTCGAGCTTGTTGGCGGGGCCCCGAGCGAGCAGTTCGTGCATGTCGAGAGGCGCCATCAACGATTCCTTGGCGAGCAGCATTGCTTTTTCCGCAGTGCCGCCGATCCCGATGCCCAGCATGCCGGGCGGGCACCAGCCCGCGCCCATGGCGGGAACCGTCTTGATCACCCAGTCGATCACGCTGTCGGAGGGATTGAGCATCACGAACTTGGACTTGTTCTCCGAGCCGCCCCCTTTGGCGGCAACGGTCACGTCCACCGCGTTTCCCGGAACGATTTCGACATGCACCACGGCAGGCGTATTGTCGCGCGTGTTTTTTCGGTCAAAGAGTGGGTCGGCGACCACCGAAGCGCGCAGGCGGTTGTCCGGGTCGGTGTAGCCGCGTCGAACGCCTTCATTGATGGCGTCGATCAAAGAGCCGGAGAATCCGCTCCAGCGCACATCCATGCCGACTTTGACGAACACGTTGACGATGCCGGTGTCCTGGCATAGCGGGCGATGCCCTTCAGCGCACATGCGGGAGTTGGTCAAAATCTGGTCGATCGCATCGCGTGCAGCCGCACTTTGCTCGCGCTCGCGCGCCCTCACCAGGTGGCGGATGAAATCCACCGGGTGGTAGTAGCTGATGAATTGCAGCGCAGCTGCCACTGATTCGATCAGATCTTCCTGTTTGATCACCGTCATGGAAACGGACTCCGCGAAATGGACCTGGGGATAAGGGGAGGGCAGGCGCCGATCTCCGATGGTCTTGGGCTGCGAGCTTCAGTGGTCGTGACTGGCGCCGTCCTTCGATTTCGGCTTGGGCGAGTAGCCGACCGCCATGATTCGGTCGATGAGGGCGATCGCCAGGGCCGAGAACAGGAATAGCGCGTGGATCACGCTCTGCCAATAGAGTGTTGCTTCCGAGAGCGTACCCGCCGAGATGAAACTTTTCAGCAGATGAATGGACGAAATGCCGATGATCGCCGTCGCCAGCTTGACCTTGAGAACGTTGGCATTGACGTGAGACAGCCACTCAGGCTGGTCCGGGTGGCCTTCCAATCGAAGGCGCGAAACGAAGGTTTCGTATCCACCGACGATCACCATGATCAGCAGGTTGGAGATCATCACGACGTCGATGAGCGAAAGGACGATGAGCATGATCACCGTCTCTTTGCTGCGCTCGGTCAGGCCGAGCCGGTCGATCGAGGCATCGAGGGCGCCCGGGTTCCAGAGCAATTCAACGAGATGCACGAGCTCCTCGAAAAAGAGGACCACATACACCACCTGCGTCACGATCAGTCCGAGGTAGAGTGGAAGCTGAAGCCAGCGGCTCGCAAAGATCATCCGAGGGATGATGCGAGGCGTTTGTCGGTGTTCGGTGCTCACGGGGGCTCCGCTCTGGGGGCTTGAGGAGATTGGGGATCGAATCTTAGCGGAATTGGCCGCCGGACTGCGGCGCTGGTAAATTCTCGGTCAAGCAAAACCACTGAACGGGAGACAGCTGTGTCCGCTCATATCGAATCGGTCCTCCAGGAAAGCCGGATCTTCCATCCACCTGAGTCCATGGTGCGCCGCGCGACCATCGCGGGCATGGACCAGTATCGTGCGCTCTGCGCCCAAGCCGAGGCCGACCATTCCGGATTTTGGGCCCGTCTGGCTCGTGAGCAGGTGATCTGGCACAAGGCATTCACCCGTTCTCTCGACGCCAGCCAGGCGCCGTTTTACAAGTGGTTCGAAGACGGAGAGCTGAATGTTTCATACAACTGTCTCGACCGGCATCTGGACACTCCAGTCGAGCACAAGACGGCGCTGATTTTCGAAGCCGACGACGGGTCGGTGAGCGCAGTCACCTACCGGGAGCTCTACCACAAGGTGTGTCGCTTCGCCAACGGATTGAAGGCACTCGGTGCCCGCAAGGGCGATCGGGTGGTCATTTACATGCCGATGTCGGTCGAGGGCATTGTCGCCATGCAGGCCTGCGCTCGCCTCGGGCTGATTCACTCTGTCGTGTTTGGGGGATTCTCGGCAAAGAGCCTCCAGGAGCGGATTCAGGACGCCAGTGCAAGTTGGGTGATCTGCGCCGACGAGCAGGTGCGAGGCGGCAAGCGTATTCCGCTCAAGCCGGCTGTGGACGAAGCCTTCGAGATGGGCGGCTGTGATTCGGTGAAGAAGGTCGTGGTCTATCAGCGCACCGGGGCGGCTGTGGCGATGCAGGCTGGACGGGATCTGCGCTGGAGCGAAGTGGAAGCGGGGCAGGCGGATGTCTGCGAACCGGAGTGGGTAGGTGCCGAACATCCCCTCTTCATCCTTTACACCTCGGGCTCCACGGGTAAGCCCAAAGGGGTTCAGCATTCATCGGGCGGGTATCTGCTTCATGCGATGCTGACGATGAAGTGGACCTTTGATATCAAGCCTGAGGATATCTTTTGGTGCACGGCCGACATTGGTTGGGTGACGGGTCATACGTACATTACGTACGGTCCGCTCGCCTGCGGTGCGACCGAGATCGTCTTCGAGGGGGTGCCGACCTATCCCAACGCTGGGCGTTTCTGGGAGATGATCCAGCGCCACAAGGCTACGATTTTCTACACGGCGCCCACCGCCATCCGGTCTCTGATCAAGGCGAGCAATTCAGATCCGGCTTCTCACCCTAATCGATTCGATCTGTCCACCTTGCGGCTGCTCGGCTCGGTGGGTGAGCCGATCAATCCGGAAGCTTGGATGTGGTACTACCGAGAGGTCGGTGGCGAGCGCTGCCCGATCGTCGACACGTTCTGGCAGACCGAGACAGGCGGGCACATGATCACCCCGTTGCCGGGTGCCACCCCGCTTGAACCGGGCTCATGCACTTTGCCGCTGCCCGGTATCGCAGCGGCGATTGTCG
>JBIKVK010000193.1:0-6510 GCA_044356835.1 Burkholderiaceae bacterium | reverse complement strand
GGGTGGCTTGCTGGTCGTGAAGAAACCCTGGCCTTCGATGATTCGCACGATCTGGGGCGATCCTGAGCGTTTCAAAAAGAGCTACTTCCCCGACGAGCTCAAGGGCTTCTATTTGGCCGGAGATGGTGCGGTTCGCAACAAGGACACGGGCTATTTCAGGATCACGGGTCGAATCGATGATGTGCTCAATGTGTCGGGACATCGATTGGGCACCATGGAGATCGAATCCGCACTGGTCGCCAACCCACTGGTCGCCGAGGCCGCGGTGGTGGGGCGTCCTGACGATCTGACGGGTGAGGCGATTGTTGCCTTTGTGGTGCTGAAGCAGGCCCGACCGTCCGGGGACGAGGCTCGCAAGATTGCCGATCAACTGAGGGCCTGGGTGGGTCAGGAGATCGGCCCCATCGCCAAGCCGAAGGACTTGCGCTTTGGCGACAACCTGCCCAAGACCCGGTCGGGCAAGATCATGCGTCGACTGCTTCGGGCAATTGCCAAGGGCGAGGCGATTACCCAGGATGTTTCGACCCTCGAAAATCCGGCCATCCTCGACCAGCTCAAACAGAGTAGCTGAGCCGGGTCGCTAGTCGGGGCTCTGATAGAATTCCGGGTCCCGGAGAGATGGATGAGTGGTTTAAGTCGCACGCCTGGAAAGCGTGTAAGGGTTAACAGCCCTTCGGGGGTTCGAATCCCCCTCTCTCCGCCAAAACAGACCCGCGCAGGCGGGTCGTTTTGTTTTGGCCTTGCAGGATCGGACGAAGCGGATGATGATTCAGGGGTGGCTGTAAAGCGCCCTCGGAGCACTTGCTGACTCCTCTGTTCGCTCTGGCCGCGGGGGGTTCGCTTGGCGAATAATGGGGCGGTTGGGCGCGATGCGCCCTCAAACACTGCGGTGGCAAGCTGCAAAGCGCGATGCGTCGTGCTTGCGGCACGCCCCGTTGGCTTTCCCCGACTGAGCGATTTTTCAATTGTCGAAAGGCAATTTCCGTGGCCCTCCGCGGGACAAGTTCTGATTGATGCGCACTGGCTTTCGGCGGACCCGCTTCAGCGATGGCGCATGGACGAGCGCGCCACCCAGGGCCCGACCATCGCAATCGGCTCCACAGTATGGGGACGCGTTGTCGGACGAGTCCGGCAGTCCCGGCACGCTGACTGGCAGGAGGGCGAATGGGTTGAGGGCATGCTCGGCTGGCAAACCCGAATGCTGTCGGACGGCCGGACGGGTCGGGCAGGCTACGCGGCGGGCCTCACCCGGGTCGAACCGGCGCTCGGTCCCCCCGCAGCTGCACTCGGCGTTCTTGGAATGCCAGGCCTCACGGCCTACTGTGCCTTGATGGACATCTGCCAGCCTGCTTCGGGCGAAACCATCGTGGTCAGCGCCGCCGCGGGCACCGTGGGCTCAATCGTCTGCCAGCTCGCAGCGCTGCGTGGGTGTCGAGTGGTGGCCATCGCGGGGGGAGAGCAAAAACGCCGGCACCTGCTGGATGATCTCAATGTTGATGTGGCAGTCGATTACAAGGCGCAGGCTGATCTGGGCGAGGCGATTCGTGAGGCGTGCCCCGAAGGCGTGCACGCGTATTTCGACAATGTGGGGGGATCAGTCTCCGATGCCGTTTTGTCGCATCTTGCACGAGGGGCCCGCGTCGCAGTGGTGGGCCGGGTTGCCCAACTTCAGGGTTCCTCGAGTCGAATCGACCGACAGGATGTTTTGATCGCCGCGCGTGCCCTGCTCAAAGGATTCATCGTCTATGACAGCGAGCATCGTTTTGAGGAGGTCCGTTCGACGCTCGCGGGCCTGTTGGCCTGTGGTCAACTCCGGTACTTCGAAACCATTCACGAGGGGCTCGACGCGGCCCCCCAGGCTCTGATTGACGTGCTGGCGGGGCGAGGCATCGGCAAGCATCTCATCCAAATCACCGAGCATGATTGATTGACGATGAACATCCCCGCAAGCTCTTTTTCGACCCTGACGTGTGATGTTGCGATCGCGGGTGCCGGCGCGGCGGGTTTGATGGCTGCGATCGCCGCAGCAGAGGCCGGTGCGAGCGTGGCCGTATTCGAGAAGCTTTCGGGGATTGCCGAATCGTCGACCGCAATTTCAGTGGGGCGCGTCAGCTTTTGCTGCACGGATGTACAGCGAAACTGCGGAGTGCAGGACTCCACAAAATTGATGACCGAAGATTTGCTGCGGACCGGGCTTTATCGCAACGACAGGGCGCTCCTCGAAGCATTTATGGGCAGCCAGGCTCAGACATGGACCGTGTTACGCGATCTCGGGGTGGAATGGTCCCCGACCGTGACTGCGGTGGCCGGCATGAGCGTGCCGCGCGGGCACCTGACCGACCCTCTCGAATTGGTTCGTGCACTGTTTCGGCGAGCGGCAGGACTGGGCGTTCAATTCGTTTTCAATTCGCCTGTGACGCGTTTGATCGTCGACGCCTTCGGTGGCGTGCGTGGGTGCCATGTCACGGCTCCGGAGGGAGAGGTGATTCACGTTGCCGCGCGCAGAGGTGTCATCCTTGCATCAGGTGGCTTCGCGCGCGATCGCGAGCGGCTGATCGAAATCGACCCCAGGTTTGCAGAGGTCAGGGCTACGTCGGGGCTGGGCCATACGGGCGATGCCTTGAGGATGACCGCCGAACTCGGCGCGCTGACTGCGGATATGGAGTTCGTTCAGCCGAGCTTTGAACAGCATTCGGAAGGCTGGACCTCGGCGGAGATCCTGCTGCTCTACTATCGTGGCGGAATCATCGTGAATGCCCACGCCGAACGTTTCATCGATGAGTCGCTTTCCTACAAGGATATTGCGCGTGCCTGCCTGGACCAGCCGGGGCAGATCGGATACCAGGTCATTGACCAGCGGATTTTCGATCAGGCGACCGAGGCCTATCGCGCCGCGGGGCAGGGCTCACCGATGACGCTGGACGCTCATCGCACTGCCCGACTGCTTTCGGGCCCAACGGTCGAGGACCTCGCACGGACCTGCGGCATCAATCCGGTGTCCCTGCGCAACACGCTTGACCGGTATAACGCCGATGTCGGGTGTGGCGTCGATCGCGACTTTTCACGCGTTCACCTGGCCGGGACCTTCGGTGCGCTCGTATCGATCAGCGAGCCTCCCTTTTATGCCTACCCGACGGTTGGCCATCTTTTGGCCACCTATGCGGGCCTTCGCGTCGATCCAATGATGCGCGTGATCAATTGCGATGGGCCCATCTCGGGGCTCTACGCAGCCGGTGAGGCTGTGGGGGGCTTTCATGGTGCGAGCTATCACTCCGGCACAGCGATTTCCAAGGCGCTGGTCTTCGGACGGATTGCCGGGCAATCAGCCGTTACGGCGCAGACCCACTGAAAACAAATCATCATCCACAGGGAGAAAGCAATGATTCGATCCTTCAAAGCCAGTATTCGACTGGTCGGACTCATCGGGGCCGTAGCGGTGGCGCTGGGCGCGTATGGGGCAGGCCACGCGCAGTCACTGCCCGCCGACAAAGCCATCAAGATCGTGGTCCCGTATCCCCCCGGTGGCAGCGCGGACCCCGTCACCCGTTTGATCGCCAACCACCTGGGCCCGCTCCTGGATCGCAAAGTGGTCGTCGAGAATGTGCCGGGTGCCAGCGGCAACATCGGAACGAATCAGGTTGTCCGCGCCGCTCCGGATGGCCTGACCTTGGTGCTTGCGGCGACGCCGCTGTCCACGAATCCAAGCTTCTACGACAACATCCCCTTTAATGTTCTGACGGACCTCGCACCCATCACGATGATTACACTCCAGCAGTTTGTGCTGGTGGTACATCCTTCGGTGCCGGCCCAAAGTGTCCCGGAGCTGATCGCACTGGCGAAGGCCAGCCCAGGCAAGCTGACGTTTGCATCGCACAGTGCTGGTGGCGCCACTCATCTGGCCGCCGAACTCTTCAAGGTCATGGCGGGCATTGATCTGGTGCACGTGCCGTACAAAGGCCAGGCGCCTGCGGTGGCCGACCTCGTGGCCGGGCATGTGTCGATGTTGTTCGACAGTGCGTCCACGGCGATGACCCATGCTGCCTCTGGCCGCCTGAGGGCGCTGGCGACGACGGGCCCGGTTCGATCGACCCTGGTCGCAGATGGGAAACTGCCCGTCATGGCTGAACACAAGGGGCTGGACGGTTTCAATGTGATCGCCTGGTACGGATATATGGCTCCTGCCGGCACGCCCGGCCCGATCCTGGAGAGCCTCGCCAAGGCCATCAACACCGTACTCAAGATGCCTGAGGTGACTCAGAAGCTGAACTCGCTGGGTTTTGACGTGGTCGGAACTTCGCCCGCCCAGTTCAAGCAGCACGTGCAGACTGAAGTCGAGAAGTGGTCGAGAGTCGTCAAAGCCTCGGGAGCAAAACTTTGACGGCGATAAAGCGGGGTTACGCCGGCCCGCCCGGCGCCCAACTTCACTATGCCGAGTCGGGATCGGGGCCAGCGCTCTTGTTGCTTCACTCTGCACCCCGATCCTTGCGGTCCTTTCGGAAGATGCTCCCACGGCTCGCCGAACACTACAGGGCCATTGCGGTGGATCTGCCGGGTTTCGGCCAGTCTGATCCCCTGTCCGGTCCGGTCACGATGGAGGCGATCGCTCAGTCGATGGGCCAGCTGCTCGATGCCCTGGACGTCGATCGCGCTCATGTATTTGGTTATCACACCGGCAATAAGGTCGCCGCGGCACTCGCCGCCGAGGACGCATCGCGCGTCGACCGATTGATCCTCTGCGGGCAGATTCACAGCATCATCCCTGAGAAAGCGAAGCGGGATGAGGCGATTCGTCAAATCGTTCAAAAGTACTTCGAGCGATTCCCCGACTCTGCAGACGGGGACGGTTTATTGCGTCGTTGGCAGGCCGACTGGTCAGACCTCACCGGATTCGCCCAGCCCCGCCAGCTTTTTTCGCAGCGGAGTATCCGGTTCGAAGATATCGAGGCGCTCCGAATTCGCGTGACGGATCACCTGCAGGCGCTCGACCACATTGCCGACACTTATCAGGCCAATTTCGCCTTTGACTTCGAGGCGGCATTAAGGCGAATCGCGGTTCCTACGCTCGTGGTTGAACTGGTCATGCCGGACGAAGAGCACTATGGCCGGCAGTTGACGAAAGTCTGCGCACTGCTCGGCAACGGTCAGGGATCGACCATCATGAACGCCGGTAAGGTTGCACTGGAGTCCCATGCAGCCGAACTGACGGATCAGATCCTGCGCTTTTGCGGTACCAGCCCGTAAGCGGAGCGAGCGTGTTCGACCGGCGATCTTTGGCACCCCTGCCCGGCTGATGCAGGGCCTTGCTCAGTGCCCGGTCCCGTGACGTTATGGTAACGAGGGCTCTGAGGCTGACTCCGAGTCCGGGGCGCTATGGCAGCGATTGTCCAGACCCATCGAGTCGATGAAGCGGTATCGGATGCGGTGCTCGTATATCTGTCCGGGCTCGAGCCAGCATGAGGCTTGCGGCCAGTCCGATCGATTGGGACTGTTTGGCAGGAAGCCAGGCTCGAGCGCGATGCCCGCGCTCGGGGGGAGCGGCTCACCTCGAGCGTCGGCAATGCCCCCCAGATGTTGACCGGTGTAGACCTGAAGCGCTGGTGCATTGGTTGAAATCGAGAGCCCAAGCCGACCGTCGGCCGACCAGAGCAATGCGGCGGGTTCACGGGCGTCGCCACACTTCGGATCGAGGAGGAATGCGTGGTCGTATCCTCCGGCAAGACGTGTCTGTTCTGAGGTCAGCCAGCGCTCTGACAAGACCCGCAGGATTCCGAAATCGAAGTCGGTCCCCGAAATCGGCCTGAGATGCGCCAGCGGAATCAGATCGCTGTCAATGGGTGCGAAGTAGTGCGCTGCGATCTGCAGTCGGTGACCCAGCACCGACTTGTCCCCGCCCAGATTGAAGTAGGCGTGGTTGGTGACCGCGACTGGGCTCGCCTGGGTGACCTGAGCCGTACAGCGCCAGTCGATCGTCCGCCCCCCAGGAAGCGAGACCTCCAGTTGGACTGTAAGTGCACCGGGAAAGCCCTGGTCGCCCGAGTGTGACCGAAGCGCCCAACAGATCCGGTTCTGTTGCAACGACTCGATTTCGAACGTCCGCACATGGAAGCCTCCGGGACCGCCATGCAGTTGATGCCGCTCGCCAGGCGCGCGAACGAGCCTCCATTGACTGCCCGCTCGGGTGAGCATGCCCTCTGCAATCCGGTTGGCATAGCGGCCGACCGTCGAGCCCATGTAACCCGGGCGCTGCGGGCCGGGCGCGCAATCGAGCAGCACGTCGCGTGGCGCTCCGTCGGCTAGCGGGACCCGGCAAGATAGCCAGGTCGCTCCGAGATCCATGACTTTCAGTTCGAGACCCTCGCCATCGCTGAGCAGACGAGGTTCGAGTGCCCGATTCAGGCGCATCGGGTGAAGGTTCACGCTAGACGAAGCGTGCGTACCAGGCCTCAAGCAGTTCCTGTCGCCCGGATACTGGCTGCGGTACTTCGGGTGTGGCCAGGGCCTGTTCGGCGA
>JBIKVK010000070.1:0-13858 GCA_044356835.1 Burkholderiaceae bacterium | reverse complement strand
GTGTACCTGTTGTCACGCCAGTGGCATCGCAGGGTAGCTATGTGCGGAAGAGATAACCGCTGAAAGCATCTAAGCGGGAAACTCGCCTGAAGATGAGATCTCCCGGGGACTTGATCCCCCTGAAGGGTCGTCCGAGACCAGGACGTTGATAGGCCAGGTGTGGAAGCGTGGTAACACGTTAAGCTAACTGGTACTAATTGCCCGTGCGGCTTGACCCTATAACTTTGCAATGGCTTCGGCTGGTCGCCGAAGCAAGTTAGCGTCCCGCAAAGTTGTGGATGCGTCGCAACCCAACAAGTCTGAAGCCGATCGCTTCTCGCCGAATTGCCTGTTTCGCTGGTCGAAGCAGGAACAAGTTATGCCTGACGACCATAGAGCGGTGGTACCACCCCTTCCCATCCCGAACAGGACCGTGAAACGCCGCATCGCCGATGATAGTGAGCATTCCGCTCGTGAAAGTAGGACATCGTCAGGCTAAATCAGTCGAAAAAAAGCCGCCCTGGTTTCCAGTGGCGGCTTTTTTCATTTCAATGCGGTCCAGCCCCTTGCGCCCGCCACGCCCGACTGCGACGATGTTGCCTCCATCGAATCCATCGGAGAGCGACTTGCGAATGATCATGAAACACGCGCAGCGCAGAGCTGTGATCGCCCTTTGTGCTCTGATCGCTTTGGCTGCGACCGCTGTCGTGCAGCCTTCCGCTGCGCAGGACCCGAGCCCCTCACAGGTCTCGAGTCAATATCTGCGCATCGCGAATACCTTCGCTTCGACCGATGCCGTACTGCACGCGGGCTCGCCAGACCGTCGAGTGGCCCTGCTTTATACCCACCCATTCGCACCGTCCAGCCTGTCGGGCTATTTCTGCTCGCAGTTGCCGCGTCAAGGCTGGACTGTGCTGTGCATGAACAATCGGTTCAGCAACAATCAGCAGCTCAATACGCTGTGGGAGCCGATCGCCCTCGATGTGGCGGCGGGCGTACAGGCTCTGAGATCGCTCAACTTCGAAAAAATTGTCTTGATTGGATATTCGGCGGGTGGCCCGACGGTCGCGTACTACCAGGCCCTCGCCGAACAGGGTAATGCCCTGTTCGACCCCAAAACATCGCTCTCGGGATTCAAAGGTCTATTTAATCGGGACGGCAGTGAGCAGCGCCTGCCCCGTGCAGATGGGCTGCTGCTCGTCAATCCGTCGAGCGGCATCGGTGCCTCAGGAATGTTCCGGCTGGATCCCGCAGTGATTGACGAGGCCACCGGCCGCCGTGATGCCTCGCTGGACATGTATGCCCCTGAAAACGGCTTCGATCCCGCCACCGGACAAGCCCGCTATTCCGAGGTGTTCCTGCGGCGTTTCCGTCAGGCTCAGTGTGAGCGGATGAATCGACTGATTGATCAAAGTCAGTCTCGGCTTGTGGCAGCACGTGAGGGCAAGGGGCGCTTCGTCAGCGACGACATCGCAGCCTCGGTGGGCCTGCGCGCCAATCCGGCTTACGCCGATCTTACCCTCGCTCAGTCCACCCGCGGAGCACATCGTCTGCTGCCCGATGATGTGGTGACCCAGGTTCGAAACGACCGGCCACTGAGTCGGCAGTCCGAGCGCAATCGTGGTGTCGACGAGGCTGCTCGCACCGATCGTTCGTTCCTGAGCTATAGGGCCGTTCGCTGTAGCCACTTCGATCCGGACGCGATCACGCCCGACGGCCACGGTCTCGACACACGGTCCTCCAACAACATCACTTACGCCAATCTGGCCCGCACCCAGGCTCCGTTGCTGATCATCCAGGGCACGGCGGATGACACGATCGCCCATCTCACGATCGGCGAATTGCTTTTCAATGCCTCGGCCGCTCCCGATCGGCAACTCTGGTACGTCCGCGGCATGACCCACTCGATGACCGCGCTTCGGGGAGAGCACGGCGACGTCGGCAAAGTCACCGCCGATGCGATCAGCGGCTGGCTCCGCACCCGGTTTGCTCAGCCAGGAAAACCATGACGCAACGGCTGACCGTTGCTGCGGCTCATGCCGCCTCGGTACTGCTTGACCGCGGCGCCTCCATTGCGCGTGCGGTCCAACTGATTGAGGAAGCGGGCCGCCAGCAGGTTCGGCTTTTGGTCTTCCCGGAGGTGTTCGTTCCCGGCTTTCCGTATTGGATCAATCTGTATCCGCCCGGAAACCAGCATGCGATCCAGGTCCGCTACATCGAGGCTTCGGTCGTCCTGGCCTCGTCCGATCTTGATCCGGTCCGACACGCCGCGGCGGCCGCGCAGGTCGTCGTCGTGCTCGGCCTGAGTGAACGTCTGGGGAGCTCGATCTATAACAGCCAAGTCTTCATCGGCAATGATGGGCGGCTGCTCGGAGTGCATCGCAAGATCCAGCTGACCTACGCCGAGCGCTATCTATGGGGACAGGGCGACGGATCAACCCTGGGCGGGATCGACTCCCCTGTGGGCCGAATCGGTGGGCTCATCTGCTATGAGCACATGATGAACCTCGCGCGCCAGGCGCTGATCGAGGATGGCGTTCAAATTCACTGCGCGAGTTGGCCCACCTTTGCCAGTGCGCGTGGCCGGGGGGCTGCCTTTGATCGGATGGTCGACACCCTGATGCGCGCCCATGCGATCACCGGACAGTGTTTCGTTGTGATGGCTCAGCCCCCGGTGACTCCCGACATGATCCGCGCGTTCGAGACAGATCTGGGTCCGCAGGACGTACTGACGCCAGGCGGCGGGATGTCAGCCATTTACAGCCCGCAGGGCGAACCCTTGGCCGATCACAGGGGGCCGGAGGAGCGTCTGGTGGTCGCAGACATCGATCTCTCGACGATCCTCCGAGCCAAGGTGCTGGTGGACGGCGCCGGACATTATGCGCGCCCCGAGATCCTGTCTCTTCGCCGCGACCGCACCGCTTGGCGCGGCTAGCCGCTGACTGTCTGATCGGGGGAGCTATCGGGTCAAGCCCGACCGGTCAAAGTACCCAGCGAGCTTAAGAGCCTGCCAAATGCGCAGGGGTGTGGCGGGCATATCGACGTGCGGCACACCCACCCGCGCCAGCGCATTGCAGACCGCATTGAGCCCGGCGCTGAGCGCGCCGACGGTGCCTGCCTCGCCCACGCCTTTGACCCCCAAGGGATTGAGCGAGGTCGAGGTGCCGGGATTTTCACTCATGATCGGGGGCAGATCTGCGGCGCGCGGCATGGTGTAGTCCATGAAGGATGCGCTCTGCAGTTGGCCGGTTTCGTCATAGCGCAGCTGCTCGAGCAAGGCCTGACCGAGCCCCTGGGCGACGCCTCCATGGATCTGGCCCTCGACCATCACCGGCTCAAGCACAGTTCCCACGTCCTCGACTGTCACGTAGCGAACCAATCTGCATTCGCCGGTCTGTGGGTCGATCTCGACTTCACACACGTGGCAGCCGTTGGGGTAGGTGGGTCCCTGGTCCGGCGCGAACTGGCCGGCCCCTGCAAGCAGCAAGGTGTCGGCCCGCGAGCCCGCGCGCAAGCCATCGATGAGGTCTGAAAAACTGAGCTTCAGATCGGTGCCGCGCACAATGAAACTGCCGTTTGAAAAATCAATATCGTCGCGTGAGGCCTCGAGCCGATCTGCAGCATGCTGTTTGCCTTTCTCGACGAGGTCATCGACGGCTCGCGCCATCGCAGAGCCACCGTGCATCATCGCCGAGGAGCCACCATTACCGCGGCCATTGGTCAGAAGGTCGGTATCGCCTTGCGCATAGCGGATGCGCGAGGGGTCAATGCCCAATCGTTCCGCCACCATGCGGACGAACATGGTCTCATGCCCTTGACCTACGGATTTTGACCCGCTGACGACAACCAGGTGACCGTCCGCATCGATTTCGATCCGTGCCATGTCAGAGCCGACCCGCCCGGCCATCTCGATCGGCATCGACAAACCCATGCCCCGGAGCTTTCCGATTTTGAGCGCTGCGCGCTGCCGTTCGCCAAAACCGGTGTAATCAGCCAACTCGAGCGCACGATCGAGATTGGCTTCAAAGTCTCCGCTATCGTAGGTAGACCCGAACAGCGTCTTATAGGGCAGCTCCGAACGCGCGATGAGATTGCGGCGTCTCAGTTCGACGGGGTCAAGCCCCATTTCATACGCGGCGACGTCGATGATGCGCTCGATGGCATAGGTGGCATCGGGTCGACCCGCACCGCGATAGGCGGCGGTCGTCTGTGTATGGGTCAGCACCCCCCGGATCGTCGCGTGGATCAGTGGGGTCCGATAGACCCCGGTGATCCCGACGATGTTTCCGACAGGCGAAGTCGAGCGGGGGGTCATGTAGGCGCCGACATTGACGTCGTAGTGCACACGCAGCGCGGTGAAGCGCCCCTCGGCATCCAGGCCGAGCTCGCTGGTGACCATCACGTCACGGCCGTGTTCGTCTGAAATGAACGATTCGGATCGAGAGGCGTTCCAGCGAACCCTGCGCTTCAGTCGCAGGGCGGCCCACAATACCAACACCTCTTCGCGCAGGGGTCCTGATTTCATGCCGAACGACCCACCGACGTCGGTGGTCACGATCCGCAGCTCTTCCGGCTTGAGCTTGAAGAGCGGCGCTACGGCAGCGCGAATCTGATGTGGGCTCTGGTGGGACAGATGAAGCACCGGGCGACCGTCATCGCCGATCCAGGCGCTCGCGGCGCGGGGCTCAAGGGGCATCGCGGCGACCCGACTGATGGGCGAACGCAATCTCACGACACGCGCCGAAGAGGCGAGCGCTGCGGCGACTGCATCTTCTGCGGAGCCTCCCCGCCACCGGAAGGCAATATTGCCGGGGCGCTCCTCCCAGAGCTGGGGGGCGTCTTGGGCAAGTGCGCCGTCGATATCGGCGACCGCTGGCAGCTCTTCGTAATCGACCAGCACCTGCTCGGCACCGTCCTGCGCTTCGAAGGCCGACTGTGCGATGACCAGAGCCACGGGTTCGCCGACAAACCTCACCCGATCTCGAATCAGAAAGGGACGGGGGGTTTCCTCCGCGAAACTGCCATCTCCCTGAGCGAATCGAAACGGTTGCGCGCAATCAAGCCACCCGTCACGTTCGAAATCGGAACCGGTCAGCACCGCGACGACCCCGGGGCTCGAGCACGCAGCCTCGACATCGATCGAGCGGATCCGGGCACTGGCAAAAGGCGAGCGCACAAATGCGCAGTGCAGTGCGTCGACCTGCTGAAGATCGTCGGCGTACAGGCCCTGGCCCGTCAACAGACGTCGGTCTTCCCGACGTCCAAAGGCGGGCGTGTCCGAGCTGGAGCGGGTCGCCATCATTTCAAGACTGAATTGCGTCTGCGCCGATCGCAGCGAGCGCAGCTCGCGCCACGTCGGTGTCCTGGGCGCTGCTGCCCGACCCCACTCCGACCGCGCCGACGCAGACCCCGCCAAACAGGATCGGCAAACCGCCCTCGAGCCCAGTCACATCGCCTTCAGTGGCGACCGCAAACTGAAGCGCGAGCTCCTGCGGGACCTTGGACGTGGGGATCCGGTGCGATGCTGCCGTTCTCGCCTTTTTCAGTGAGGTCTTGATCGACAGGAACCGGGCCCCATCCATCCGGACAAAGGCGAGCAGGTTGCCGGACTCGTCAACGATCGTGATGTTTTGGCCGACTCCGATTTCGCGAGCCCGGTCAATGCCGGCGCGCAGGGCGGTCATTGCGCCTTCGTGTGTGAGTCGAAGGGACGGTTTTACGGCTTCAGTCATGATGAACTTTTCCAGACAGGACGTGTCGATCGGTGAGGCGTGTCCATCATTATCGCGCGTAAATACCCTGTCTTGCTCGGAACGAGTCCTGTGTCAGACGCGTCGAGCCCACGCTCGTCCCGGTCTTGGCCCGCCCGAGAGGCTCATGCGAGAGCGCCTCAATACCCCCTTGAACGGTCGACCAGGTTCAGCAGGGGCAGGCCCTCCCGCAGGCGCCTCAGGTTGTCGGCCACTTGCCGCGCGGCCGACTGCGGAACGGCGATCGAGGCGAGATGGGGCGTCACCAATACTTGCGGTCTGCTCCAGTAGGGGTGGTCGGCAGGCAGCGGTTCGGTCTGAAACACGTCCAGGGTGGCTTCGGCGATATGCCCGCAGTCCAGCGCATCGAGAAGCGCTTCGTCGTTGACCAGAGACCCCCGCCCGACGTTGATCAGGCGGGCTCCCACCGGTAGGCAGGCGAGAGTTTCCCGATTGATGAGGCCGGTGGTCTCCGGGGTCAGCGGCAGGATCAGCACCAGAATTTCGCACCCCTCCAGAAACGGCTTCAGCTGGACAGGTCCATGGAAGCACTCGACTCCAGGCAGGTCGCGGGCGGTGCGAGACCAGCCGCGCACCTTGAACCCTTGACGCACGAGCTCGGCCGCAGCAGCCGATCCAAGATGGCCGAGACCCATCACGCCTACGCTGCGTTCAGAGCTCGGGCGCGGGAGGATGTAGGCCCATCGACGCTCCGAGCGGGCGCGTTCAAAGTCTCCGAAATTTCGGTGGTGGCGCAGTACGGAGAGCAGCACGAACTGAGTCATCATGAGACTCATCGCCGGGTCGACGATGCGGGCGATCGGAACATGCTCAGGCAGGCTGCGGTCCTGGACGATATGGTCGACGCCCGCCCCAAGGTTCACGACCAGCTTGAGATTGGGCAGCGCGGCAAGTTCGCCCGGGGGCGGCCTCCAGACGAGCGCTGCCTCGATGTCTGCGCGCGGGCCAAGATCAGGCCAGATGCGGACGTCGATCGAGGGATCCGCGTCTGACAGGCAGCGACGCCACAGGGCTGCGTCATCAACGTCACTATAGAAAAGAAGATTCATTCTGGAGCGGCGCCCGACGGTGGAGGCGCCGAAATCAACCCGGCGTGGATGATCCCTGAGCGCGACCATCATTCGGGCCAGAACATGGTCTGCGTTCTTCGGGTTATGGAATTCGGCGATGTAATCGTAGATCGCCTCCAAATCCTGCTCGGCCCTAAAAGGCCTGAGGAGTTCAGGCCAGTGGGTGGTGCTGGTGAGAGGACTCGAACCTCCGACCTACTGATTACGAATCAGTTGCTCTACCAACTGAGCTACACCAGCGAAGCGCGTGAGTTTAGCAGAGCCAGCTGATGGCTGACCGTGGGAAACCGGAGCCGCAGCCGCAGTTCCTTCGTCATTCTGTAATTACGGATCCGCCGAGACTCGTTCATGAAGGACAGCATCATCGGGCTGACACGGCGGGCAAGCTCGTGGCGGGGCAGTCTTGGCGGGCGTTCAAGGCCCAGCGCGTCCGCCACCTCGTCGAAATAGGCCCCCATTTTTTGTTCGCCTTGGTCGACGATGTTGTAAGAACGCCCTGGCCGACCTCGGAATAGAGCAATCCAGCAGGCCCGTGCGAGATCCTCTGCATGGATATGGTTGGTCCACACGTCGTCCTCCTCGCGCAAAGCAGGCATGCCGGCCCGCAGGCGGTCTACTGGCAGGCGGTCGGCCGCGTAGATGCCGGGCGCGCGCAGGATCGCGCTGATTGCGGTTCGTCTTCGAGCAGCCGTCCTGAATTGTCCTTCCGCGGCGACCCGACGTTGGGCCCGGTCGGTCTGCGGCTCGAGGGGCCGGGTCTCATCGATCCAGGCGCCTGCGCAGTCACCATACACTCCGGTGGTGCTCACGTAGACCCAATGACGGGCTCCTGCCTGAGCGGTCGGTTGAGCGAGCGCGGCCAAGAGGCGACGGGTACGAAGATCGTCCTCATCGGTGGTCGCGGGGGGCGCCAGATGAACGAGCCGACGCCCGAGTCCCGCCAGTCGCATCAAGCCCCTGTGTCCCGAGCGGTCCCGCCGATCGAGGTCAACGGGCAGAGCGAGTGCACCAGCCGCGCGGATGGCCGCCCTTTGCTCGGCCCGCCGCGCGGTGGCCACGATGCGCGGTGCCGCCGCATGGCCGCGCAGCTGGCGGATCAGCCGAAGCCCCACATCGCCGCAGCCTGTAATCAGCACGGTCAGCCTGCGTAGCCGCCTCGGGAGCGGTCTGTGCCGCAGGACGCGCGATAATGCGGGTTTTACGGATTTTCGGAAAGATCGAATCATGAGCTTTACGGTGTCGGTGCAGCCAAGCGATAAGCGGTTTGAGGTGGACGAGGGCGAAACGATTCTCGAGGCTGCGCTGCGACAGGGCGTTGTGCTGCCCTATGGGTGCAAGAACGGGGCCTGCGGTTCATGCAAGGCCGAGATCCTCGAGGGTAGCATCGAGCAGGGCCCGCATTCCACCAACGCCCTAAAGCCGGAAGAGGCGGTTCGCGGTCAGGCGCTGCTGTGCTGCTCGCGGCCCCAAAGCGATCTGGTCGTCCGCTGTCGTGTAGTGGCTGCAGCCGGCGATATTCCCGTGCGAAAGCTGCCGTGCCGAATCGCATCGATCCAGCCGGCAGCGCCCGATGTCCGGATCGTGTCACTCCAACTGCCCGCCAACGAGCGTCTGCAATATCTCGCAGGCCAGTATGTGGAGCTGCTGCTTCGCGACGGGTCGAGGCGGAGCTACTCGATGGCCTGCGCGCCTCACCTGGCCGAACGGATCGAACTGCATATCCGGCATATGCCGGGCGGGAAGTTCACGGATGCGCTGTTCGGCGCGACCGAGCCCGCGGTGAAGGAGCGCGACATTTTGCGTTTCGAGGGACCGCTGGGCACCTTCTTTTTGCGCGAGGACAGCAAAGCGCCCATTGTGCTGCTCGCCAGCGGCACCGGATTTGCACCCATCAAGGCGATTGTCGAACACGCGATCTTCAAGGGCATCCGACGCCCCATGACGCTGTACTGGGGCGGACGGCGGCCACATGATCTCTACATGAACGATCTGTGCGAGTCCTGGGCGCGCGACCTTCCCGATTTTCGCTACGTGCCCGTGGTCTCCGATGCGCTGCCGGAGGATGCCTGGGCGGGGCGTACCGGATTCGTCCATCGTGCGGTGATGGCCGACTGGCCCGATCTCTCGCAGCATCAGGTCTACGCCTGCGGCGCGCCGGTCGTGATCGATGCGGCCCGCCGCGACTTCGTCGCCCAGTGTGGCCTCTCGGAAGAGCAGTTTTTCGCTGACGCTTTCACTTCCGAGGCGGACCAGGCGCGCTGATCCAAAAAAAAGCCCCGTTGTCGGGGCCAACCAGCCGGCACGAGGGGATCATGTTGCCGCTGGAGGAGGGAACTCCGGGACGCATCTCGCCCCGGATCCTTCAGTGTCGCGGCAAGTATTCCCCCGTTTGAACAGGGCCGATGGCCGGCCCTCGCCGGATGACGACCGGCGGTCACGCCCTCAATCGGTACATGGCCCAAAGAACAGGGGCGCCGCAGCGCCCCTTTCAGCCATCGTCCGGGCACGGGCGCTTACTTCTGGGAGAGCACCCACTTGGCGAGGGTTTCGGCTTCTGCTGCGGTCACCGCGGGGTTGGCCGGCATCGGGATCTGGCCCCACACGCCAACGCCGCCCTTCTGGATCTTGACGGCGAGCTTGGCCGCAGCGTCTGCATCGGAGGCGTACTTGGCTGCGACATCCTTGTAGGACGGCCCGACAAGCTTCTTGTCGACCGCATGGCATGCGGTGCAGGCCTTGGCTTGGGCCAGTTTCGTATCGGCCATTGCGGCGCCCGAGGACAGAGACAGGACAGCCGCGATCAGGGAAGCGTGGAACAGTTTCATGGTGACTCCGGGAGTGGATCGCAATAGATTTCGACGGAAGGATTATATCGGCGCGCGCAAGCCCTACCTGCGAGCGTGGGGATGTGCACCTTAGAAATCATCCAGAACAGCCCCGCGGCTTGCCGAACCCGCGAGCTTTGCAAACTTTGCCAGAACGCCACGCTTGTAGCGGGGCGCCGGTGCCTGCCAGCGGGCGCGCCGGGCGGCGATCTCCGGGTCGCTGACCTCGAGCTGCAGAAGCAGGCGATGGGCGTCGATGGTGATGCGGTCTCCTTCCTCGATCAGCGCCAGCGGGCCTCCGGCCGCAGCTTCGGGGGCGACGTGTCCCACCACCATGCCCCAGGTGCCTCCCGAGAACCGGCCGTCCGTGATCAAGCCGACCGACTCGCCAAGACCCGCGCCAATCAGCGCCGAAGTGGGTGCCAACATTTCGGGCATGCCGGGGGCGCCCTGAGGGCCCAGGTAGCGTAGCACCATGACGTCGCCCGCCTTGATCTTGCCCTCGAGGATCGCCGCGAGGGCTGACTGCTCATCATCAAAGACGCGCGCCGGGCCTGTGATCACCGGGTTCTTGAGTCCGGTGATTTTGGCCACACAGCCCTCGGGCGACAGATTGCCCTTGAGAATCGCAAGGTGGCCCTGCGCGTAGATCGCCTGATCGATCGGGCGAATCACGTCCTGGTCCGCTCTGGGGGCATCCGGCACATGGGCCAGTTCTTCGGCCATGGTGCGTCCCGTGATCGTCATGCAGTCCCCATGGAGCAGCCCAGCCTTCAGCAGGATCTTGAGCACCTGCGGGATGCCGCCTGCGCTGTGCAGATCGGTCGCCAGGTACTTGCCCGAGGGCTTGAGGTCGCAGATGACCGGAACACGTTTGCGGATACGCTCGAAATCATCGATGGTCCACTCGATGCCGCCGGCATGGGCGATTGCGAGAAAGTGCAGCACTGCGTTTGTGGACCCCCCGGTCGCCATGATGAGGCTGACGGCGTTTTCGATGGATTTGCGCGTCACAATGTCACGAGGACGCAGCCCACGCTTGACCGCCTGCACCAGAACGCGGGCCGATTCTGCGGCCGAGTCGCATTTTTCCTGGTCGGGGTTGGCCATGGTCGACGAGCCCAGCAGGCTCATCCCCAGGGCTTCGAAGGACGATGACATCGTATTGGCGGTATACATGCCGCCGCACGAACCAGTCCCCGGGATCGCGTTTTGCTCGATCCCGTCAAAATCCTCTTTGGACAGCCGTCCTGCAGAGAACTCGCCGACCGCCTCGAAGACCGACACGATGTTCAGGTCTTTGCCCTTCCAGCGCCCCGGCTTGATCGTGCCGCCGTACACATAGATGGCTGGAACGTTGCACCGCAGAATGCCCATCATGCCGCCCGGCATGTTCTTGTCGCAGCCGCCGACCACGACCACCCCGTCCATCCACTGACCTTGAACTGCGGTTTCGATGCAATCGCAGATGACCTCGCGCGAGATCAGCGAGTACTTCATCCCCTCGGTGCCCATCGACATGCCGTCCGAGATGGTGGGCGTGCCAAAGACCTGGGGGTTGCCGCCGGCGGAACGTACCGCCTCGACCGCTGCATCGGCGAGCGGCTGCAGGCCCGAGTTGCAGGGCGTGATCGTCGAGTGACCGTTGGCAATGCCGATCATCGGCTTGTCGAAGTCGCTCTTCACATAGCCCATCGCGTAGTACATCGAACGGTTGGGCGCGCGCGCCACCCCTTCGGTGATGTTGGAGGAGCGCAGTTTTTCGGACATGGTGGTCTCCGCAGGCACTGATGATTGAAACGGTGAAAGAAAGCGGGTGCAGGAGCTGAAGTATATTTCGAGCCATGCTGATCCACCCTCAATTCGACCCCGTTGCGTTCAGTCTTGGTCCGGTTGCCGTGCGCTGGTATGGTCTCATGTACCTGATCGCTTTTCTCGCCTTTTTCCTGCTCGGCCGGGCGCGGCTCGCGCAGCCCGCCCATGCACAAGCCTCGGGTCTGGACGCCCGGGCCCTTGAAGACCTGCTCTTTTACGGCGTCCTGGGAGTGGTTCTGGGGGGGCGCCTGGGCTACGTGGTCTTTTACAAGCCCGCCTATTACCTGCAGCATCCGCTCGAAGCGCTTGCGGTCTGGCAGGGCGGCATGTCCTTCCATGGCGGTTTGATCGGGGTCCTCCTCGCCCTTGCCTGGTTTTGCCGGCGGCGAGGCCTACGCTTTCTGGCCGTGATGGATTTTGTGGCTCCGCTGGTACCCCTGGGACTGGCCGCGGGCCGGATGGGGAATTTCATCAACGGCGAGCTGTGGGGCCGTGCGAGCAGCGTCCCGTGGGCCATGGTGTTTCCGCAGGCGGGCGACCGGCTGGCTCGGCATCCTTCCCAGCTCTATCAGTTCGCGGGCGAAGGTCTGCTGCTCTTTGCCCTGCTCTGGCTGGTCTCAATGCGTCCCAGGGCAGTCGGTCATGTGTCGGGGCTGTTTTTGCTGGGCTATGCAGTGCTGCGTTTTCTGGCCGAGTTTGCCCGAGAGCCCGATGCCTTCATGGGTTTCCCGCTACCCGGCCTGACCATGGGTCAAATCCTGTGTCTGCCGATGGCCGCCGCTGGCCTCATCCTGATCCGGCGGCCGCGTCTCAATGCCTGAGGACCTCGATCGATGAACGCCAATCTGTACGCGATGATCGAATCGCGCATGCCCACAGACCGGAGCCTTGAATGCATCGAAACTGGCGATGGCCGCAGTTTCACCTGGGCCGATCTGGACCGGATCACCGCGCGTTTTGCGAACCTGCTTGCGGGTCTGGGACTTGAGCCCGGCGCGCGCGTGGCGGTTCAAGTCGACAAGTCGCCTGAGGCGCTGTTTCTGTATCTGGCCACCTTGCGGGCCGGTTTTGCTTTCCTGCCCCTCAACATCGCGTACCAGGCGAGCGAGATCGAATACTTCATCGGAGATGCAGAGCCCTCAGTCGTGGTCTGCGGGCCGCGGCAAGCCGCCTGGTTCGAGCCCATTGCTCGGGCGCGCGGTGTGCTCCATTGCCTGACGCTGGCCGAGGACGGCAGCGGCTCGCTCAGCGACGCCGCGCGCGGTCAGCCCGAATCCTTCGCGACGGTCGCAAGCCGCGAGGACGACCTGGCGGCGATTCTCTACACCTCTGGCACGACCGGTCGCAGCAAAGGCGCGATGCTGTCGCACCGCAATCTCGTCTCCAATGCCCTCACCCTCCTTCAGTACTGGCGCTGGCGTGCGGGTGATGTGCTGCTGCACGCCTTGCCGATCTTTCATGTGCACGGACTGTTCGTGGCCAGTCACTGCGCGCTGCTCTCCCAGAGCAAGATGATCTGGCTCGCCCGTTTTGACCCGGCCGAAGTCTGTCGGCATCTGCCGAGCGCAAGCGTGTTCATGGGCGTACCCACCATGTACGTGAGGCTCCTTGAGGAGCCGGCCTTCGCGCGGGACGTGGCCTCTGGGATGCGGCTGTTCATCGCGGGGTCGGCGCCGCTTCTGCCCGACACCTTCAAACAGTTCGAGGCCAGGACCGGGCATCGCATTCTCGAGCGCTACGGCATGAGCGAGACGGTCATGCTCAGCTCCAACCCCTATGACGGCAATCGCGTTGCCGGCACCGTGGGCCTGCCCCTGCCGGGGGTCGAGATCCGGGTTCGAGACGAGCAAGGGCGCTTGTGTGCCGAGGGTGAGATCGGCGGCATCGAGGTGAAGGGCCCGAACGTGTTCAGTGCGTACTGGCGCATGCCAGAAAAGACCCGCGAGGAATTCTCTGCCGATGGATGGTTCCGCACCGGAGATGTCGGTCGTTGGGATGTCAACGGTTATCTGTCGATCGTGGGCCGGAGCAAGGACCTGATCATCACCGGAGGCTATAACGTCTATCCGAAGGAAATCGAGGGCTGGCTGGACGAGATCGACGGTGTGTTTGAGTCGGCGGTATTTGGCGTGCCTCATCCTGATTTTGGCGAGGCGGTGACGGCGGCCGTAGTGGCCAAGGCCGGGGCCAGGCTCGACCCGGACGCCCTGATCGCAACGCTGAAACGTCGCATCGCGAGCTTCAAGGTGCCCAAGCAGATTCACGTTCTTGAAGAGTTGCCGCGCAACCAGATGGGCAAGGTTCAGAAGAACCTGCTGCGGAGTCGCTTCGGGGGCTGAGTCTTGTCCCGGTGCCACAAAGCGAGGCGGCCCGCGCTGCTTTGCTCACCTGCCCGTGT
>JBIKVK010000311.1:0-3977 GCA_044356835.1 Burkholderiaceae bacterium | reverse complement strand
TCCCAGAGCTCAGCCCAGGAACTGATGCCCTTGGGCAGTGACTTGGTGTTGTACGCAATGCCCTGCCAGGGCTGGACGTAGTTGGCCCACATGCCCTCCATGTGAATGGCGCCCGGAACGATCTTGGACAGGTTGGGCACCGCCTTGGGCGTCAGTCGCTCGAGGAGACCTTCCTGCACGGCAAGAATCATCACCGGGTCGTCCATCTGAACCACAGAGAGGTATTGCTTGCCCTTGTTACGCTGCATTTTCTCGAGATTGACCAGCGAGCGGGTGCCTTCGTAAACCACCTTGCAGTTGTATTTCTTCTCGAAGAACGGGATAACGGTGGAGTCCATCCAGGGTTTGTGGCTGGCCGCCCCGCCCACAACCAACTGTCGGGTTTGCGCTCGCAGGAGCCCTGGTGCAGCCAGGGTCGCGCCTGCCGCGGTTGCGGCGCTGATGAGCGTTCTACGGGAGGGATTCGCCGGGGCGGAGGTCGCTTTGAGCGGGCTCATGTGTAAACTCCTGGGATGTTGTTGGATTCGAGGTGGATGGGGAGCGGTTGACCAGTGAAGCAGCGCCGGAGCGCGCTCCATGACGACAAAGCTGAGGCGCGGATCGTATCGTAGCGAGCACAACAAAATCGGAATTCCCCATCAGGGCGCCTCGGGAACTCGGCCTTTCGCCGCTCTGCGTTGGAGGTCTGAGAGGCGATGCGGGCTTGTCCGCAGACAGAATGGGTTCAGGTGAATCAGTTGTCGATGGGCGATCATAGATCCCGTGTTATGGGTTTCATGGACAGACTCGGATTTGTGGCGTGCTGCGGGATGGCAGCGTCGTTCACAATCTCGCGAGCCCTTTTCAATGTCTTTTCACTGCTGCTGCTGATTTGCTGGATCGGCTCCGGTCGTTTTCTTTCGATTGGACAAGACTTGAAGCAGTCTCCCCTGGCAGCGGGGTGCTTCGCTCTTGTCTTATGGATCGCGTTCGGCCTGGTGTATGCGCAGGCACCTCTTGATCGGGCCGGCGCTCAGGTGCTGAGTTACAGCAAAATCCTTCTGGTTCCGATTTTGATCAGTTTTTTGCACACCCGAGATCGGGTGTGCAGGTTTTCGATTGCCGCTCTGATTGCTTTGACGGCCTTATTGGTGCTTTACATTGCGGACCTATGGATAGACATTCCATGGTCAAGGAGCGCAAAGAGTAAAGATATTGGAGTGTTTAACAACTACATTGTCGAGGGGCTCAGCTTCGGCGTCCTGGGCATTACGGCGCTCGCGATTAGTTTTGAGGGACACCAGAGAAATAAGATATACGTGGTAATTCCGTTTGTGGCTCTCGGTGCGCTCGCAATCTACACGGTCTTTTTCTTGAACCCCGGACGAGGTGCTCAACTGGCCGCTGCGGCAGGGCTCGCTATTTTGGTTACGCTCATTGTCCGTGCTCGTTTGCGATGGCTCATCGGTATCGCAGTGCTGTGCGCGGTGGTGCTGATGGCGAGCCTGTCGGATATCTCCAAGGCCAGGTTCGGAATTGCATTTCAGCAGTTGCAATCATCATCGGCCCGTGTGGACGAATCTATCCTGCAGCGACTCGGAGCATGGTCGGTCGGAGTTGGGTACTGGTCGAATCGACCGCTGCTAGGCTACGGACCCGGAGCGTATCGAGAATTGGCTTTTGCCGACACGTCGGGGCGTTTACTGCCTTGTCAAGACAATCCGGCCTGCGAGCAGCCGCACAGCCAGTACGTTCTGTTCATGGTCGAGCAGGGGGGCGTTGGGCTCGGCCTCTTTGTGTTCATCCTCGCAACCCTGATCTGGCCCGCCCTCAGGCGACCGTCGCCCGAGGCCGCACTTGCAGCGGCCTTTGCGGGCTTGTTCGCCGTGCACTCTGCATTTGACTCAGGGTTGCGGATGGGCACTCAAATGTTCGTGTTCATTGTTGTGGCGTCCGCACTTGCTGCGAGGCTCAGATTGGGTTTGAGCGCTCGCCCGTGATTGTGCGGCCTCCCGAGTTCAAGACCAGGTGTCGTGCGTCCCCTCTCAGAAGGATCAATCAACGATCGTGGCGCTTCCAGTAGTCGACCATCCAGTCCACCGCGCCGCTGCCATAGTGGGGGAACACATCCCAGTTACCCGGTTTAGGGAAGATCAGATCAACGGGTCTTGGCTTCCCATGAAACGCTAACAATCGCGCTGGGGGCTGGGGGCGCCTGGGAGCAAGGAAGCGATCAATCAAAATCGGACGGCGTAGGTGTGACTTGAAACTGATCACCCAATCCTGCGGCCAATATTTAAGCCCCCTGACTTCCCCGTGCAGGTAGGCCTGCTCGATCACGTATTTCGCCACAAGCCGATCGCGATCACTCTTCAAGCGGTCCACAATCCAGGGCATCGATCCAGCGTCGAACGCGAAAATCGTGGTGTTGGGGCTGGAGTCTCCGCCATTGTGCCGCCACGGTCGCTCGTTGATGCAAATAAGCTCGCCTTCGACTTCAAAGAAGGGGTCCAGGGAGTCCAAGATCACGGTGTCCAGGTCAATAAACAGGCACCGGCCTGAGAGAACGTTGCGATGCTCAAGGAAAACGCTGAGCTTGGGCCAAGCACCTGAGGCGTAGTGTGAACGGTTCAACCCGATATCCGCGATGGGATGATGTTCGATCGAAGAGTTCAGGCCGGTCGCGTCATCGGTGAAACAGACGAATTTGAACGAGCCGGTGATGTGCTCCCGACAGGCGTGAAACAGCACGTTCACATAGTTGGCTGAGTAAAGCGTGCCCCATTTCATGCAGATCACGGTGCGGTCGCCAGGCTCGTTTGCGTTCATGTGCGCCTACTTTTCTTAAAGAGTCGGCCAGTGCCACAGAGGTAAATGATCCGATGAGTCAGGTTTGACAGTCGAAGTCCGTAGACCGCGAAGCGCCGGTACCAGGGGAATTTTTTGACGTCTGCAAATGCTCGGCCCGTAATTGTGCTCTGGTTGCCGTCGTCGACGTGGCTCGGAAAAGGCTCGAGTCCGAAGTGACGAAATCGGTGGACATGAATTCGGTCGAGTTCATGGTCGATCGGTCGCGTGATGGGGAGCATGCGCGGTAGCAGCCTTGATACAAGATCGCGTTTGATCAAGTATGCGCCCAGCCCGGTCGCGGGCCCGATGTAGGCGTTCAGCGCGTAGGGACCGAGCCAAGCCTGGGTCACCGGTTGCTTGGCCCGAATTTTGTTGAGTTTCAAAAAGTCCCATTGGTCTGCCTCATCCAGTGCGATCCTCAGAGCACTCATAAAGTCAGGCCCAAAGACGACGTCGTCCTCGAGGACGAGCAACGTCCTGGCCTTTGACTCAAGCAGCAATCGCCAGGCTGCCAGATGAGAGTGATAGCAACCAATCTCGCCGGGCAATAAGCGCCTGCCGACGTTACGCTCAAATGCCTTCACATCGACGGTCGAAACGAGCTCTTCGAAACGTCCGACGCCGTCGAAGGCCGGCATTCGCTCAAATCGCAGCCCAAGCTCTGCGAGCCGGATTTCCATCGTTGCACGCCGACTGGTCGAGCGATCTAAATTAATCAGAACGACTTTCAGGTCGTCCAATGGGCCGGATTTCATCAGTGCTCTCGCAGCCCTCAGACCGCCGTCCACCCGCCTTCAACGAAGTACTGCTGACCGGTGCAGTAGGACGACGCGTCCGAAGACAGGAAAATCACCATGCCGACCATGTCGTCTCGCCGCGCCATTCGGCCCAGGGGCGTCCGGTCCGAATAGCGACGTACAAATTCCGGGTCGTGATTGTTTTCAACTCCACCCGGGACAAGCGTATTGACCCGTATGCCTTTTCGCCCCCAGTAGGTGGCGAGCCATCGCGTCAGGCCGTGAACGCCCGCTTTAGAGGCCGCATAGCTGGCCAAAGAGTTGAATTTCATACCTTCGTAAATTCGATGGTCGGGGCCGACGACGCCATAAGTACTCGATACGTTGATCATGCTTCCGCCGCCCGACTTC
>JBIKVK010000069.1:0-13901 GCA_044356835.1 Burkholderiaceae bacterium | reverse complement strand
GGCGCATTCGAGACCATCGATAAGCCTGCATAGACCGTCATGATCCAAGCCAGCCACCCCAAATCAGCGCCCGTAGCCGAAATCCAGCGCGTTTCTCGCAGATCGGTGGCAACCCAGATCAGACCGGCCACCAAAGCGGCCGCAGCGGGGCTGGGCAAGCCCTGAAAAAAGCGCCGGTCTACCACGCCGATATTGACGTTGAAACGGGCGAGGCGCAGCGCGGCACCGGCAACATAGATGAATGCCGCGATCCAGCCCCACTTGCCATAGCCCTGCAATGCCCACTCGTACATGATCAGTGCTGGGGCCACGCCGAAGGAGACCATATCGGACAGGCTGTCGTACTGTTCGCCAAAAGCACTCTGCGTATTGGTAAGGCGCGCGACCCGGCCATCCAGCCCGTCCAACACCATGGCTACGAAAACCGCAATGGCCGCCTGCTCGAAATGGCCGTTCATGCCCTGAACGATCGCGAAGAACCCGGCAAAAAGCGCCGCCGTCGTCAGGGCATTCGGCAGGAGATAAATGCCCCGCGACCTCTGCGGCGCAGCACCGTCGCTTTTCTGATCCTTCATCGGGCGGCCCCTTGCACCGAGCCGGGCGGACTCAGTTGCGCGACCGGTCGACGAGCTTGTTGGCCTTGATCCAGGGCATCATCGCGCGCAACTTCTCGCCGACCACTTCGATCTGATGTTCAGCCATCATCCGGCGGCGGGACAGCAAAGTAGGCGCCCCGGCGCGATTCTCCAGGATGAACTGTTTCGCGTATTCGCCGGTTTGAATCCGGTCAAGGGCACGCTTCATGGCCGCCCGGGAGGCGTCGTTGATCACCTCGGGGCCGGTCACGTATTCACCGAATTCGGCGTTATTGGAGATCGAATAATTCATGTTGGCAATGCCGCCCTCATAGATGAGGTCGACGATCAGCTTCAACTCATGCAGGCACTCGAAATACGCCATTTCGGGGGCATAGCCTGCATCGACCAGCGTCTCGAATCCCGCCTTGATCAGCTCAACCGCGCCGCCGCAGAGCACAGCCTGCTCGCCGAACAGGTCGGTCTCGGTCTCTTCGCGGAAATTGGTCTCGATGACGCCGGCCCGGCCGCCACCGATCGCGCAGGCGTAGGACAGGGCAAGGTCGCGCGCCTTGCCGCTGTGATCCTGATGCACGGCCACCAGCATCGGCACTCCGCCACCGGCCGCATACGTCGAACGCACCGTATGGCCAGGGGCCTTCGGAGCAACCATGACCACGTCGAGATCGGCGCGCGGCACGACCTGGCCGTAATGGATGTTGAATCCATGGGCAAACGCGAGCGTTGCACCTTTCTTGATGTTGGGCGCCACTTCATTGTTGTAGACCGCAGCAATGTGCTCGTCGGGCATCAGCATCATCACGAAATCAGCGCCCTTGACAGCGTCGGCCACCTCCGCGACGTTGAGCTTCGCCTTCTTCACCTTGTCCCAGGAGGGCCCGCCCTTGCGCACGCCCACAGTCACCTTGACGCCAGAATCATTGAGGTTCTGTGCGTGGGCATGGCCCTGCGAACCGTAGCCGATGATCGCCACCTTTTTGCCCTTGATCAGTTTGAGGTCGCAATCCTTGTCGTAGAAGACTTTCATTTTCCTGAACTCCTGTATGAAGGGCGGCTGAACGGATCAGACCGACCGCCCGTGAAATGCCTCAGACCCTCAGCACCCGCTCGCCACGGGCAATACCCGAGGAGCCGGTACGGACGGTTTCGAGGATAGAACCACGATCGACCGCACCAATGAAGGCATCGAGCTTGCTGCCGTCTCCGGTCAATTCGATCGTGTAGGTCTTGTCGGTGACGTCGATAATCCGGCCGCGGAAGATATCGGCCATACGCTTCAGCTCTTCCCGGTCTTTACCCACCGCACGCAGCTTGATCAGCATCAGCTCCCGTTCGATAAAGGGATGCTCGATGAGGTCGACCACCTTGACCACATCGATCAGGCGGTTGAGCTGCTTGGTGATCTGCTCAACCACCTCGTCCGAACCCTGCGTGACGATGGTCATGCGCGAGAGCGAAGCGTCCTCGGTCGGAGCGACGGTCAGCGTCTCGATGTTGTAGCCGCGAGCCGAAAATAGCCCCACCACCCGCGACAGGGCTCCGGCTTCGTTTTCGATCAAGATAGAGATAATGTGTCTCATGATGCTGCCCCTTACAGGTCCTCAGAACCGAGCAGCATCTCGGTCAGCCCTTTGCCCCCTTGCACCATCGGCCAGACGTTTTCGGTTTGGTCAGTGATGAAGTCCAGGAACACCAAGCGGTCCTTGTACTTTCCGAAGGCATCGCGCAACGCCGGTTCGACGTCTTCAGGCCGTTCGACCTTGAGGCCCACGTGGCCGTAAGCCTGGGCAAGGGCCACAAAATCAGGCAATGCATCCATGTAGGACTCGGAGTAGCGGCTGCCGTACTCGATCTGCTGCCACTGCCGAACCATGCCGAGGTAGCGGTTGTTCAGGTTGACGATCTTGACCGGCAAGTTGTACTGCTTGCAGGTGGACAATTCCTGAATACACATCTGGATCGAACCTTCGCCTGTGACACAGGCCACCGGCGTCCCCGGATTTGCTAGGAGCGCGCCCATGGCATAGGGCAGCCCGACCCCCATCGTTCCCAGACCCCCCGAGTTGAGCCAGCGGCGGGGCTTGTCAAAGCGATAGAACTGCGCGGCAAACATCTGGTGTTGGCCGACGTCGGACGTAACAATCGCGTCGCCGCCGGTCACCTCCCAGAGCTTTTCGACCACAAACTGGGGCTTGATCGAGGTCGCGCTCTGCTCGTAGCGCAAGCAGTCACGCGATCGCCAGGATTCGATCTGCTGCCACCAGGACGCCAGCGCCCCCGCATTGATTTTCTGCCCAGCCGCGAAAGCCTGCTGCAGCAACTCGGTGAGATCGGACAGCGTCTCGCGGACGTCGCCCACGATGGGCACATCCACCTTGACCCGCTTGGAGATCGACGAGGGGTCGATATCGATATGGATGATCTTGCGCGGATTTTGCGCAAAGTGCTTGGGATTGCCGATCACGCGATCATCGAAGCGCGCCCCGACGGCAATCAGCACGTCGCAGTGCTGCATCGCCATATTGGCCTCGTAGGTGCCGTGCATACCGAGCATGCCCACAAACTTGCGGTCGCTCGCGCGATAGCCACCGAGCCCCATCAGGGTGTTGGTGACCGGGAAGCCCAGGAGGTCGGCAAACCGGTTGAGCTCGGCCGAGGCGTTGCCCAGAATGACCCCGCCGCCGGTGTAGATCATCGGGCGCTCAGCGCCAAGCAACAGGCCTATGACCTTTTTGATCTGACCCTGATGCCCCTTGACCACCGGATTGTAAGAGCGCATCGGAACCGCATCTGGGTAGGAGAAGCCACAACGGTTGCGCGTGACATCTTTCGGAATGTCGACCAGTACCGGACCCGGCCGGCCGGTGCTCGCGATGTGAAAGGCTTTCTTCATCGTAGCGGCCAGATCACGCACGTCCTTGACCAGGAAGTTGTGTTTGACGCAGGGGCGGGTGATACCGACCGTGTCACATTCCTGGAAGGCGTCTTCACCAATCGCGTGCGTTGGAACTTGTCCGGAAATGATCACCATCGGGACGGAGTCCATGTAGGCCGTCGCAATGCCCGTGACCGCATTGGTCACGCCTGGGCCACTGGTGACGATACAGACCCCGACTTGCTCCGTCGATCGGGCGTAAGCGTCAGCGGCGTGCACGGCGGCCTGCTCGTGCCGCACCAAGATATGCTCGAAGCTGTCCTGCTTATAAATTTCGTCGTAGATGTAAAGAACGGCCCCGCCTGGGTAACCGAAGATGTGTTTGACGCCCTCAGCTTGAAGGCAGCGCACAACGATTTCTGCGCCAGAGAGTTCCATCTGCAAGTCCTTTCAAGGTCCCGGGACACCCGCCCGCCGGCACCAGGGAAAAGCCCAAAGAGCCCAATTCCCCGACACAGGCCTCGCGACGGAACCCGAGAGGTTGATCGACTGTCTCTGCAGCACCTTTTGAGCGCCCGAGAGACTGAACGAAAATCAAACGTAAGACTGGGTCGCAAAGTTGATCAAAACCCTCTGCGCCGCATCGCCCGACGACCCCTTCGCCCGATGGACGAAAGAAACGACGTAAGCCTTGAAGATCCTGTCGTCATTAGGGCGGACCCGTAAGTTTATCAGCATAATGTTGAGCCTATGAAACACCCGAGCCATCCTGTCAATCCCGCGCCCGCGGCCACCCCCTGGCGCCGTCTGATGGGTATCACCTACGAAAGCATCATCCTCTTCGGTGTCATCTGGTTTGCCGACTATGCGTTCTCGGCCCTGACCCAGTTCCGTGGCGAGCCGGGCGGCCTCAGACACGCCTTTCAGGTCTTCACGGCGCTGGTCCTCGCGGGTTACTTTGGTTTCTTCTGGAGCCAGGGTCGGGTATCGCTTCCAATGAAGACGCTATCGCTCGCAGTTCAGACCCGTTCTGGACAGCCCCCGAGTGTTGCACGTGCCCTGCTGAGGTTTGCCGCTGTGCTGGGTCTGCCCATCGCCGCCTTGGGCCTGGGCTACAGCCTGAGCGGCTGGTTCTTTCTGCTGGTACCGGCGTCCTGGATCTGGTGCATGATCGACCGGGACCATCAGTCCCTGCACGACCGTCTGAGCGGGACTCGACTGGTGAACAAGAGCCCTGACGTGAACCTGCGATCGGTCGATGTCGAATGAACCAGCCCGCGGGCCGAGTGGCCGATGAGCTCAGTCCGAACCGCTGAAGGCTTCGAGGAGCGCAACGCCGGGGTCAGTCAGACGCGAACGCAATCAACGTAATACTGATCGACGCCTTGCTCGCGCTCAACCAGCAAGCCATGCACGTCGGTATCGAATCCCGGGAATCGAGCATTGAATGAGCGAGCAAACTTGAGGTATTGGACGATGGATCGGTTGAAGCGCTCGCCTGGGATCAACAGCGGAATGCCGGGCGGATAGGGCGTAACAAGCATCGTCGTGATGCGACCCTCGAGGGCATCGATGGGCACGCGATCAACGCGCCGGTGGGCCAGACACTCGAACGCGTCCGAGGGCTTCATCGCCGGCTCCATCTGGGAGAGGTACATCTCAGTGGTGACGCGAGCGACGTCGTAACGCTTGTATTCCTCGTGGATCTGCTGCGCGAGATCGCGCAGCCCTACTCGCTCATAGGCCGGATGCTGTTGAACAAATTCAGGCATGACACGCCAAAGCGGCTGATTGGCGTCGTAATCCATCTTGAATTGCTGCAATTCCGTCACGAGCGAATTCCAACGTCCCTTGGTGATGCCGATGGTGAACATCACGAAGAACGAATAGAGGCCCGTCTTTTCAACAACGATGCCATGTTCGGTCAGGTACTTCGTGACAATCGCAGCGGGAATGCCCCAGGCCGCAAAGCGCCCGTCGATACCGAGCCCCGGGGTGACCAGGGTTGCCTTGATCGGGTCGAGCATGGTGAAGTTTGAGGCCAGCCGCCCGAAACCGTGCCAGCGGTCGCTCGAGCGCAAGATCCAATTTTCGCGATCTCCAATGCCATGGTCGGCCAGACCCGAAGGTCCCCACACCTGGAACCACCAGTCCTGACCAAACTCGGCATCGACTTTACGCATCGCTCGCCGGAATGCGAGCGACTCGAAAATCGACTCCTCGACCAGCGCAGTGCCTCCGGGCGGCTCCATCATGGCGGCCGCCACATCGCAAGACGCAATGATCGCGTATTGGGGGCTGGTCGATGTGTGCATCAGATAAGCTTCATTGAAGCGATAGCGATCCAGACCCCGGGTCTCCGAGTCCTGAACGAGAATCTGAGAGGCCTGCGATAGACCCGCCAAGAGCTTGTGAGTCGATTGGGTCGAAAAAATCAGCGCATCGGTACTGCGTGGGCGATTCGGACCAATCGCATGGAACTCGTGATAGAAAGGATGAAAGGCGGCATGAGGCAACCAGGCCTCGTCGAAGTGCAGGTTCTCGATGTAGCTGCCCAGCGATTTCTTGATGTGCTCGACGTTGTACAACACACCATCGTAGGTGGACTGGGTGATGGTCATGACCCTGGGCCGCTTGGTCTTGTCGCGGATCAGGGGATTGGCGTCGATTGCACGCTGGATGCTCGCGGGATCGAATTCCTTCAGCGGGATCGGCCCGATGATGCCGAGGTGATTACGGGTCGGCTGCAGGAAGATCGGCACCGTGCCGGTCATGATGATGGCGTGCAGGATCGACTTATGGCAGTTGCGGTCGACCAGCACCACGTCATCGGTTCCCACCGTCGAGTGCCACACCACCTTGTTCGAGGTCGATGTGCCATTGGTCACAAAAAACAGATGGTCGGCGCTGAAGATGCGGGCGGCGTTTCGCTCCGAGGCCGCCACCGGGCCGGTGTGGTCGAGCAGTTGCCCCAGCTCGTCGACGGCGTTGCACACATCAGCGCGCAACATGTTCTCGCCGAAAAACTGGTGGAACATCTGCCCCACGGGGCTCTTCAGAAAGGCGACGCCTCCCGAGTGCCCCGGGCAGTGCCATGAGTAGGAACCATCGTGGGCATAGTTGACCAGCGCCTTGAAGAACGGCGGCGCAAGCGAGCTCAGGTAGTTATTTGCCTCGCGAATGATGTACCGGGCAACGAATTCGGGCGTGTCCTCGAACATGTGAATGAAGCCATGCAGCTCCTTCAGGATGTCGTTCGGAATGTGCTGTGAAGTGCGCGTCTCGCCAAACAGGAAGATCGGGATGTGGGCATTTCGGCGCCGCGTCTCGACGATGAACGAGCGCAAATCCGCCACCGCTTTGCTCTCGGCGCCGTCCTCGCTGATCTCCTCGTCATCGATTGACACGACAAAGGCCGAAGCCCGTGCAGCCTGATTGGCCACCATGGTCACATCGACATAGGTGAAGCCCCCGACGACCTCGAAGCCCTGCTCTTCGATCGCCTTGGCCACCGCACGGATGCCCAAGCCACTCGCGGACTCGGCACGCCAGTCCTCATCGATGATCACAATCGGGAAACGGTATTTCATCGTCGCTTGATTCCGGCTGATTGACCGGCCAGGGGCCGGAAAGCTCGCATTGGACCACAGATTGGTGGTCCAAAGTCCCGAATGTTGCTCGTACGCCGCGATCGACCCGACCTGTGGATCGACCCAGCGTCTTCAGGGCTTCCGAAGCGCGCGCGCCAGCGCATCGCCCAGAGCCGTTGCGGTCGGATCCGATGCCCGGGGACGCGCCGCGCCCCGGGTGGGGGCGGCCGCCGCCGCGGACAGCGCCAACGCCTTCGAAGGCGAATGTGCCGAGCCATTGCGGCGACTCAAAGGCCCCGAATCGTCAGCCCGATCCCTCTTGTCTGAATCAGGAAGGGTCGGCCGGCTCTTCATGGAGAGGGCGATTCTTTTGCGTGCAGCGTCCACTTCGAGCACGGTCACCGAGACGACCTGACCCGCTTTGACCGCCTCACGGGGATCCTGGACGAACCGGTCGGACAGCTGGGAAATATGAACCAGGCCATCCTGGTGAACACCAATGTCGACAAACGCACCGAAGTTGGCCACGTTGGTCACGACCCCCTGGAGCTTCATGCCCGGCCTCAGGTCGGCGATTTGATCCACGCCTTCCTTGAATCGAGCGGTTGCGAATTCACCCCGCGGGTCGCGGCCTGGTTTTTCGAGTTCACTCAGGATGTCGCGCACAGTGGGCTCGCCGAATCGCTCATCAGTAAATTCGGCAGGATTCAAACCCCGAATCATTTCGCGACGGCCGATCACTTCGGCGGCCTGCTTGCGAATACGAGCGAGCATGCGCTCCACCACAGGATAGGCTTCAGGGTGCACCGCAGAGCCATCAAGCGGGTTGTCGCCATTCCGGATCCGCAAGAACCCCGCCGCCTGCTCGAACGCCCGGGCACCGAGCCATGGCACCTCTCGCAAGGCCTCGCGGGTCCGAAACGGCCCGACCGCATCGCGGCGTTCGACAATGCGTTGGGCCACACTGGCGCTTAATCCAGAGACACGGGACAGGAGCGGGACAGACGCCGTATTGAGGTCGACGCCAACGGCATTGACGCAGTCCTCGACCACGGCGTCCAGCGCCCGGGCGAGCGACCGCTGATTGACATCGTGCTGGTACTGGCCCACCCCGATCGCCTTCGGATCGATCTTCACCAGTTCGGCGAGAGGATCCTGCAAACGACGAGCAATCGAGACGGCGCCCCGCACACTGACATCGAGATCGGGCATCTCGCGCGCCGCCAGTTCGCTCGCCGAGTAGACCGAAGCGCCCGACTCGCTCACGGTCACCTTGCGCAAACGCAACTCCGGATGGGCTCGCATCAGATCGCCAGCGAGCCGATCCGTTTCGCGAGAAGCGGTTCCATTGCCGATGGCGAGCAGCTCGACCCGATGACGGGTCGCGAGCGCCGCGAGTGCTGAAATAGACCCGGTCCAGTCCCGACGCGGCTCAAAGGGATAGATCGTCGTCGTGTCGAGCACGCGCCCGGTCGGATCGACCACTGCGACCTTGACGCCGGTCCGGATCCCCGGGTCAAGACCGATCACGGCACGCGGCCCCGCGGGGGCTGCAAGCAGAAGATCCTTCAGATTTGCGCCAAACACCCGTATGGCCTCGGTCTCGGCCGCGTCACGAAGCCGCCCAAAAAGGCTGGTTTCAAAGTGGGGCAACAACCGAACCCGCCAGCACCAGCGAATGACCTCGCTGAGCCATCCGTCGGCCGGGCGCTCGCCGCCCATCACCTCTCGCAAGCCCAGCATCCCGGACAGTCGCGCGAGCGCAGGATGAGGCTGCTCGCTCTCGCGCGCTGCATCCAGACCGATGCGCAGGGACAACACGCCCTGCTGCCGGCCCCTGAACAGGGCAAGCGCACGGTGAGACGGCGTTGTCTTCAGCAACTCAGAGTGTTCAAAATAGTCCCGGAAGTTCTCGCCCTCAACGCGCTTGTCCTCGAACACCTTGGCGTGAAGCCAGCCTGACTCCCACAGCCAATCGCGCATCCGCTCAAGGACATCGGAACGATCGGCAAATCGCTCAGCCAGAATATCGCGTGCTCCATCGAGCGCCGACTTTACATCGGGCACGCCGCCCTCGCCCTGCGCATCGGGAGGCTTGATGAATGCGAGCGCCTCGTCTGCGGGGACACGATCGGGATCCGCGAGCAGGAGGTCGGCCAGAGGCTCGAGGCCCAATTCACGGGCGATGTCGGCACGGCTTCGGCGCTTGGGCTTGAACGGCAAATACAGGTCCTCAAGGCCCGCCCGAGTGGTCGCCGCCTCGATGCGCCCACGCAGGGCGTCATCAAGCTTTCCTTGAGAAGCAATAGTCTCGAGGACGACCAACCGGCGGGCCTCGAGCTCACGCAACGCTTCCAGTCGCTCGGCCAGGACCCGCAACTGCCCATCATCCAATCCACCCGTGGCTTCCTTTCGATACCGCGCGATGAAGGGTACGGTCGCGCCGTCATCAAGCAAGGCAAGCGTCGCGGCCACCTGGGACGGCGTCGCTGAGATCTCTTCTGAAATCGTCAGCAGAATGCGGCGTTGAGCAGCGTCAGGCAGGCAGGTGGGGCTGTCGGTCTCGGACATCAATCGACCCAGGATCATATGGCTCGCACGGGGTCGGGATTGTGACATGTTCAGGCGAGCCCAACGTCGATTGTCCTGGGACCGGCGGCAAGCCGCGATGCACTCGCCAGGCTCGCTCAAGGGCCGCAGGACCCAAATCAACGGACTCGCTTCGATACCGGGCCCCGTCGATCGCGATCTGAATCAAACGGGCGGCGGTGCCTGGGAGCAGCGGCAGGCCAGCCTTGCGATGCGCAGCGATGAGCCAATCGGCCAGCGACTCGATCGCCGGGCTCGGTCCGACCCGATCGAGTTGTGTCAACCAGGTCCGGTAGGCCGGTTCGGACAGCGGTCCCAGTTCGACCCGGCAGCCCAACCGCCGGACGAGCGCCTCGCCGCCGAGAGCCTCGGGGGATCGCACCGACGCCAGGACCCAGCGTCCTCGCACCGGCACTTCGATGAGCCCGCCATCGGGCAGCCGCAAACGATCCCACCCGGTCTCGCTCGCAGCCAGCCAGCGCGCGAGAAGCTCCGCCGCCCGGGCACGCCGTACGCCAAAATCATCGATGAGCATCAGGCCAAGATTGGCCTTGATCTGGAGCGGCGCGATCAGACGGTCACCCGGGACATCCCCGACCAGATCGAACATCGAGGCCGTCGCTTCGGCCCCCAGGGTGATCACCGGCCGGGCGCAACGGACCCACCGGGGATCCTCCGCGGGCTGCCCCCCGACGCGATCAGCGCAGGGACAGTGATACTGGGGATCGAAGACTTCGATGACGCGCTCACCGACGGCAATGGCATAAGGCACGCGGATCGTTCCTGTCAGCGCCCGGCCCAAGCTCTTGAGAACATGTGTCTTCCCGCTGCCAGAGGGGCCGTGGACAAAGATGATGCCGCGGCCCGTAAACGCCGAACCCAAGGCGTCGACCTGATCCTCACGTAGCAGGCTGTCGGGAGAGAGCCGCGTTGGATCGATGCCCGCAAACGGCCCAAGCGCAAGGGATTCGCCCTCCACCTGCCGGGCATACTGCTCGAGCGGCACCGGTGCCGGACCAACATAGCACGATCGGGCGAGTGCCTCGGCAGCGCAGCGGCGCCCTTCGCCTGTCAATCCCCACACCCGATCCTTCAACCCCGAACCGGCGTGCAAGGGCTCGATCAATCCACCCAGACGCATGCGGTCACAGAGCGGCGAGAGCACCTGAACGGGCAGGGCCAGTCGTCTGCACAATAACTCGAGTGTCTGGCCCCCCGTGCGATACAGCTGCCGCAACAGGAGATCGATCAAGAGCGATCGCTTGAGCCCGGTGTCGGCGATCGTACGGGGAGCATGCGGCTCAGGGGCGTCTGGCCCGGACCTCGCGATCGCATGATCGAGCCCGGGCGACTCAGCCGCCCTCGGGGTTGGGCATTCAATGTTCATTTTCCTCAATACTCCGAGATGCAGACCTTGAGAGACGAGGTCGCAGCGGACGGCAAGTCCGACCGGCTAAAACTGCGCATCAGGTCTTGTGATCCTCAAGACCCAACTCAATGCCGATCTCGAGAGCGGGCAGATTAGGAGCGGGTGCTCGCAGGCGCAAGACCCGCATGCGGCAGATCTTGCGCCATCGCAAAGAGCTTAGTGAACGACCCGACCGAAGCGAAAGTCCCCTTCCGTATGATCGACCGGGACTTCATCGCCGGGCTGGAAACGCCCCTCGAGAACAAGCCTGGCCACCGGGTTCTCGATCATCTGCTGAATGGCCCGCTTGAGGGGGCGCGCTCCGTAGAGCGGATCGAAGCCGACCTTGGCGATCTCGTCGAGCGCCTGATCGGTGACCGTCAGCCGCAAATCCCGGTCAGCCAGCCGTCGCTCGAGGCGTTGAAGCTGGATGCGGGCGATATCCCTGATGTGCTCGCGACCCAGGGCGTGAAAAACAACGATTTCATCGATCCGATTGATGAACTCGGGACGAAAGTGGCGTCTGACTTCGCCCATGACCGATTCCTTGATCAGATCGGGGTCCTGGCCGGCCAGGCGCTGAATTTCGTGGGACCCGAGATTGGACGTCATGACAATGACCGTGTTCTTGAAATCGACGGTGCGGCCCTGCCCGTCGGTCATGCGCCCATCATCGAGCGCCTGCAACAGCACGTTGAAAACATCCGGATGCGCCTTCTCGACTTCGTCGAGCAGGATTACGCTGTAGGGTTTTCGGCGAACTGACTCGGTGAGCTGCCCTCCCTCTTCGTAACCGACATAGCCCGGCGGCGCTCCAATGAGCCGGGCCACGGCATGGGACTCCATGTACTCGCTCATGTCGATGCGAATCAGGTGGTCCTCGGAATCGAACAGAAACTCGGCGAGCGCCTTGCACAGCTCGGTCTTGCCGACTCCGGTGGGGCCCAGGAACAGAAAGGAGCCATAGGGACGATTGGGGTCCGAGAGGCCAGCGCGGGAGCGACGGATCGCGTCGGCGACCAGAGTGACCCCCTCGTCCTGCCCAACCACGCGTCTATGGAGAAAATCTTCCATGCGCAAGAGCTTTTCTCGCTCACCCTGCATCATCTTGGCCACCGGTATGCCCGTAGCCCGAGACACCACTTCGGCAATTTCCTCGGCACCCACCTGGGTGCGCAGGAGTCTTTGCTGCGTTGAGCCCTCACGGCCCCGACGCGCCTCGGCCTCGCTCGCCGACTTGAGCTTGCCCTCCAGTTCAGGCAGGCGCCCGTATTGGATCTCGGCCAGCTTGTCGAATTGACCTTTGCGCTGAAGCTCGGCCATTTCGAGTTTCAAGCGATCGATTTCGGCCTTGATCTGGGCACTGCCCTGCAAGGCAGCCTTCTCGGCACGCAGTATTTCGTCCAGGTCGCTGTACTCCTTCTCAAGCTTGGAGATTTCCTGTTCGATGAGATCGAGGCGCTTGCGGGACGCTTCGTCCTTTTCCCGACGAACCGCCTCGCGCTCGATCTTGAGCTGGATCAGACGCCGGTCGAGACGGTCCATCACCTCGGGCTTGGAGTCGATCTCCATCTTGATGCGCGCGGCGGCCTCATCGATCAAGTCGATGGCTTTGTCGGGGAGAAAACGGTCGGTGATGTAACGGTGGGACAGCTCGGCCGCGGCAACGATGGCGGGGTCGGTGATATCGATACCATGATGGAGCTCGTAGCGCTCCTGCAGGCCCCGCAGGATGGCGATCGTCGCCTCCACACTGGGTTCACCTACCAGCACCTTCTGGAAGCGCCGTTCGAGGGCCGCGTCCTTTTCGATGTACTTGCGGTACTCGTCCAGGGTCGTCGCGCCGATGCAATGCAGCTCGCCCCGGGCGAGCGCAGGCTTGAGCATGTTGCCGGCATCAATCGCGCCCTCGGCTTTGCCGGCACCCACCATCGTGTGGAGTTCGTCGATGAACAGGATGATGCGACCTTCGTCAGCAGCCACCTCTTTCAGCACGGCTTTAAGGCGCTCCTCGAACTCGCCGCGGAATTTGGCTCCTGCCAGCAGACCCGCCATATCGAGGACCAGAACTTTCTTTTCGCGCAGACTGTCGGGGACTTCGCCATTGACGATTCGCTGCGCCAAGCCCTCGACGATTGCGGTCTTGCCCACGCCGGGCTCGCCGATCAGCACCGGATTGTTCTTGGTACGGCGCTGTAGGATCTGAATCGCACGACGGATCTCGTCATCCCGACCAATCACCGGATCAAGCTTGCCCTGCTGCGCGCGTTCGGTCAGATCAACGGTGTATTTCTTGAGCGCTTCGCGCTGGCCTTCGGCTTCGGGACTGGACACGCTTGCGCCGCGCCGTACTCCATCAATGGCCGCCTCCAGCGCCTTGCGATTGAGCCCGGCCTCGCGAGCAATTCGGCCGGCCTCACCTTTGTCGTCGGACACCACCAACAGAAACAACTCGGAGGCCACGTACTGGTCGCCGCGCCGGATGGCTTCTTTCTCGGAGAGGTTGAGCAGCGACACCAGCTCGCGACCCACCTGCACCTCGCCACCGTGGCCCGACACCTGGGGCAAGCGCTTGAGCGCAGCCTCCAGGGCGGTCTGCAGGGCCGCCGTCCGGACCCCGGAACGGTCGAGCAGGGCCCGGCCGGATCCTTCCTGCTGGGCCACCATGGCGGCGAGCAGGTGTAGCGGCTCGATGTACTGGTGGTCTCGCGCCAAAGCCAGGCTCTGGGCCTCGCCCAGCGCTTGCTGAAACTGGGTGGTCAGCTTGTCGATTCGCATGATGAACCTTCCTGGGACAGCCGGTGCAGTGGGCCGATGGGCAGCACCCGAGTTGATACGAAAAC
>JBIKVK010000068.1:0-14014 GCA_044356835.1 Burkholderiaceae bacterium | reverse complement strand
CCCACCGTTAACGTGACGGCAGCCTTGCCGGGCGCCTCGCCGGCACAACTCGAAACCGAGGTGGTTCGGAAGCTCGAGAACTCGATCGCATCGGTTCAAGGACTCAAGCACATCTATACCAAGATCCAGGATGGATCGGCGAGCATCACGGCAGAGTTCCGCCTTGAGAAGAACTCTCAGGAGGCTCTGGACGAAATCCGTGATGCGGTCAACCGCGTTCGCTCCGATCTTCCGGGTGATTTGCGCGACCCACAAGTCAGCAAGCTCAATGTCGCGGGCGCGCCCATTCTGAGCTATTCGATCGACAGCGGCAATCTGAACGATGAGGCGTTGAGCTGGTTCGTCGACAACGATGTGACCAAGGCGCTTCTGGGCGTGCGCGGTGTGGGCGGTGTTGCCCGCGTTGGAGGTGTGAGCCGGGAGATCCAGGTATCACTTGACCCAGCGCGCATGCTCGCGCTCGGAGTCACTGCGTCGGACGTATCACGCCGTCTGCGCGCGGTTCAGCAGGAATCTTCCGGCGGGCGTGTGGAGTGGTCCGGCTCAGAGCAGGCCGTACGTACGCTGGCCACGGTCCAGTCAGCGGCAGAGCTCGCCCAATTGGATATTCCCTTGCCCGACGGCCGGCGAGTGATGCTGTCGCAAATTGGCTCAATCAGCGACACCGTCGCCGAGCAGCGCAGTGCGGCACTGCTCAACGGCAAGCCCGTCGTGGGCTTTGAAGTAGTGCGCAGCCGTGGCGCATCGGAGGTCGAGGTTCGGGCCGGCGTGGAGGCCGCCCTCGCCCGCCTGAAGGACAAGCATCCGCATGTGCAGATCAACCAGGTCTTCAACTTTGTGGACCAGGTTCAGGAAAACTACGAGGGATCGCTGGTTCTCCTCTACGAAGGCGCACTGCTGGCGGTCATCGTGGTGTGGTTTTTCCTGCGCGATTGGCGCGCCACCTTCGTCGCCGCCACTGCCTTGCCGCTCAGTGTCATTCCAGCATTCCTCGGCATGTGGGCCTTGGGATTTTCAATCAACGTCGTCACGCTGCTCAGCCTGTCGCTCGTGGTCGGCATTCTTGTGGATGACGCCATCGTCGAGATCGAAAACATCGTGCGCCATTTGCGCATGGGAAAGAGCCCTTACCAGGCCGCCATGGAGGCTGCCGATGAAATCGGTCTCGCCGTCATCGCGACCACCTTTACCCTCATCGCGGTGTTCTTGCCGACGGCCTTCATGGCCGGCATCGCCGGCAAGTTTTTCAAGCAGTTTGGGTGGACGGCGGCTCTCGCCGTTTTCGCGTCGCTCGTCGTCGCGCGTGTACTCACGCCCATGATGTCGGCCTACCTGCTCAAGCCAATCGTCACCCAGGGTGAGGTCCCCGACGGTGCCGTGATGCGGGGCTACATCAAGGCTGCAGCCTGGTGTGTGCGGCACCGTTGGATCACGTCATTCGGCGCAGCGGCCTTTTTCGTCGGGTCGATCGCCCTGATTCCTCTTCTTCCGACGGGATTCATTCCCGCCGACGATTACGGGCAGACCCAGGTGACCATCGAGTTACCCCCGGGCAGCACCTTCAAGGACACTCTCGAAAGTGCGGAGCAGGCTCGGGCGCTCCTGCAGGGCCAGCCCCACGTCCGTCAAGTGTTCACCGCGATCGGGGCCGGCGCGGCGGGCAGCGATCCGTTCATGCCCGGGGGCGTGCCCGAGGCGCGGAAAGCCACGATGACCCTGACTCTGACGCCGCGCAGTGAGCGGCCTGGCCTCAGGAAGCAGGCCATCGAGGCCGATATCCGCATCCGCATGCAGAGCCTGCCAGGGGCGAGGGTCAAGGTCGGCCTGGCGGGCGCGCCGGGGGAAAAATATGTCATGGTACTGGCTGGTGATGATGGCACGACCTTGACCGCGGCGGCCAACGACGTCGCGCGCGAATTGCGAAGCATCCCGGGCGTTGGCAATGTCAGCTCGTCATCGAGCCTTATTCGGCCCGAACTCGTCATTCGTCCCAATTTCGCAGCGGCCGCCGATGCGGGGATCACAGCCGAGCAGCTGGCCGACACCCTCCGCATCGCCACCGCGGGCGACTTTGAACGCGCCCTGCCCAAGCTCAATCTGCCGCAGCGCCAGATTCCCGTCGTCGTAAGGTTGCCTGCTGACGCACGGCAAGACCCCGCGCTCCTGGCTCAACTGCCCATCGCCACGCCCCGAGGTCCGGTTCAACTTGGAACGGTCGCGCACATCAGCCTCGAAAGCGGGCCTGCGCAAATCGACCGGTTTGACCGGCGCCGCAACGTCAACCTTGAGGTGGAGCTCAACGGACAACCTTTGGGGGATGTCGCAGCGCTCGTTGAGAAGCTCCCAAGCGTCCAGCAGTTGCCCGCAGGAGTCAGTCAATCACCCTTTGGCGACGCAGAAGTGATGGCTGAGTTGTTTGCGAGTTTCGGCCTGGCGATGCTGACTGGAGTCTTGTGCATTTACATGGTCTTGGTGCTGCTCTTTGGCGGGTTCATGCAACCGGTGACGATCCTTGCCGCGTTGCCGCTTTCGCTGGGGGGCGCCTTTGTGGCTCTGCTCGTTACCAAAAGCTCATTTTCAATGCCCTCGCTGATCGGCCTCATTATGCTGATGGGCATCGCCACGAAGAACTCCATCCTGCTCGTGGACTACGCCATCATCGCAATGCGTCAGGGCATGAACCGCTGGGATGCGCTGATGGACGCTTGTCACAAGCGCGCCCGTCCGATCGTCATGACCACCATCGCCATGGGCGCCGGCATGATGCCGATTGCGCTGGGATGGGGCGCTGATCCCAGCTTCAGGCAGCCGATGGCGGTGGCGGTCATCGGTGGTTTGATCACGTCGACCTTCTTGAGCCTGCTGGTCATTCCGGTGGTGTTCACGTTCGTCGACGATATCGCGCGCTGGGCGGTGGGCAGGATCAAGCGACGCTGAATGAGGCTCTGGACGATCCACACGCGTTCCAGCAGCATTTCAATCGGTCAACCAACAGACGGTGTCATGAGATGGCAGATCCCTTGAACGTCGGCGCCACTGTGCCGCGAGCGCCTGAACGTCGAAAGGTTTTAAGGCTAGGCTCTGCGACCGCCCTCCTGCCGGTCGTAGGGCTGTGCCCCTCGATCGCACGAGCCCTTCAGCAAGCGAGAATTTTGGTGGGCTTTCCTCCGGGCGGAGGAACGGACGCCGTCGCGCGGATACTGGCCGAGGGTCTGAGCCAGACACTTGGACGTGCGGTTGTGGTTGAAAACCGGGCCGGTGCCGGTGGGCAACTCGCAGCGCAAGCGTTGAAAGCCTCCGCCGCGGACGGAGGTACGCTTTTCTTGTCCCATGACCACACCATTTCGATTTTGCCGATGCTCTCGAAGGAGCCGGGATTTGATCCCTCCAAGGATTTTGTCCCGGTCGCCGGCATCGCCTCGTTCGTGAATGCCTTCGCGATCGCGTCCAGTATCCCTCCCGCAAGCTTTCAGGAGTATCTCGACTGGATCAGGCAGGCCGGGCCCGGACAATCCTCCGTGGGCGTTCCCGCTCCGGCGTCCACGCCCGAGTTCCTGGTCCGTGTTCTGGCGCGACGGTTCAAGGTCGATATGCAGCCGGCCGCCTACCGGGGCAGTGCCCCGATGATGGACGATATCTTGGCGGGAAAGCTGAGCGCGAGCCTGGCATCAGTACCCGACCTGATCGAATTCCACAAAGCAGGTGCGGTGCGTATCCTGGGCGTGCTGGGCAGGCATCGTCAATCAGCGCTGCCCAATGTCCCCTCGTTTGCAGAGCTCGGGCTGGACGGTTTCGAGGACATGCCCTACTACGGTCTATTCGCGCCTGCCGGTACGCCTGAGCCCGAGATTCAAACCTGGGGACGAGCAGTGAGGGACGCGCTGGCTGATCCGCGACTTGCGATGCGCCTGGCTGCCCTGGGTCTGAATATCGGCTTCATGAGCCCGGATCAATTCAAGCTCCGGGTTCAAACCTACACGCAAGCCTGGGCGCAGATCATCCAGCGCGGGGATTAGAGCTCGCGCTCACAGGACTGCTCAGGCCTTCGAGCCCTGCCATTCGGCGGGGCCCGGCAGCCCAAGGCGGGCACCCAGGGAGTGCAGCCGCGCGAGGATCGGCGGCTCGATCGTCAAGCCGAAGATCGCAGCCGACCTTTCGGAGGCCGCCGCCCTGCGGCCAGGCAGCCTGGCCAGCTCGCCCGCATTCGCCAGGTAGTGCCCCACCCAATCGTTGACCAAGACATCAAACGTTGATCGGCCGTTGACGCTCTCGGGATTGATCAACCAAAAAAAAGCTGATCCCCCGCCCGGAGCCCCTGGCCCACGCGTGATCTCGCGAAGTGATGCCCGATCTTCCAGCGAACAGGCGAGGCTGCCTGCAAGGATCTCGCCGAGCATCGCAATACCGATGCCCTTGTATCCCCCGACGGGCAACAACATTCCGTCAACTGCTGCCTCGGCATCCCTCGTGGGTTGACCATGGACATCCAGCGCCCAACCCTCCGGAAGGGGGAGCCCGCGCTGGGCCGCGAGGAGCACATGGCCGCGAGCGGCCACGCTGCACGCCATATCAAAGACCACCGGGACGTCGTTGGCCACCGGAAAGGCATAGGCGATCGGGCTATGACCGATCAGCGGGGCCTTGCTGCCCGGCAGACCCAGCACGGGAGACGTTCTCTGGATCGCCAAAGCGAAATAACCTTGCTCTGCCGCCAGAAGCGGAAGCATGCCGACCGCCCCGAGATGACCCAGATCCCGCGCAAAGCACATCACGGCCGGCTGGCTCTTCATCTGGTCGAGACACTCTCGAATGGCACAGAGTCCCGCCCACTGACCCATCGCCCCATCGGCGCTGATGCGGACGATGCCGGAGGCTCGATCGACTCGAATGTCCGGGCGGGGGTTGTACTCACCCGACTGCAACTTCTCGACGTAGGTAGGCATTCGGCTGATGCCGTGGGTGACGAATCCGCGGGCATCGGTTCGAAGGATCAATCGCGCGATCTCATCGGCCTCAGCGGGTCGAACATCGACCGACTCCAGCAGCTGCCTGACCCAGAGTTGCAGGTCCGCCAACCTGTATCGTGGAAGACCGCCCGAGGTCAGAGGACTTCTCCCATCGCCTGCCGTCGCAGGAAAGCCACATCGACCCGGGAAATCGAGATCTCGACATCGCCCAGTCGCTCCGAGCACGTGAGATCGCCCGCACACACCGCAAGCATGGCCTTTCTGAGATCGTCAGCGGCGGCATTCACAGTGCAATCGCCGCGCACGATCCCCGCGACATCGACGTCGATGTTGTCGCCAAAATTGACTGCGGTCACGGGGTTGCCCGTGAGTTTGATGGTCGGCACCAGTGGGTGTCCGACCGGATTTCCAACACCGGTCGCAAAGAGAATCAGCTGGGCTCCGGACGCAGCGAGGGCGGCGATGTTTTCGACCCCAGGCGCAGGCGCGTCCATGAAAACCAAACCTTTCTGCGAGGGTCGCTCACCATAACCGATCACTTCGCGCAGGGCCGTTGTCCCACCCTTTCGAACGGCGCCCATCGACTTCTCCTCCATGGTCGATAGTCCGCCCGCAAGATTATCGTGCCCAAGGGGAACAATCTGAACGCCTTGAAAACGCGCTTGCGCTTCGACATCGGCGACCGCCTTCAGGAGCTTCTCCGCAACCCCAGGTGAAGCGGCTCGCTGCGCGAGTAAATGTTCGGCGCCGATGATTTCCTCAGTCTCGGACAAAATGGCCGTACCCCCTTCAGCCACAACCCAATCCGCCACCTTCCCAACCACGGTATTCGCAGTGAGGCCGGAGGTTGCGTCCGAGGCACCGCATTCCAGCCCGACCATCAATTCGGACATCGGCACGGGAATACGGACAAGACCCGCCGCCTCCGAAGCCATCGATCGGGCGATTTCAACGCCTTGCTCGACTGCTTGGGCCGTGCCCCGGGCGGACTGCACGGCCACCCATTCCACGGGCTTTCCCGAAACCCGCATCGCCTCAGCATAGCGCCGTGCAGTCACCGACTCGAGACCGATGACCAGCACCGCCGCAACATTCGGATGCAGTCCGTAATGGATCATCACCCGATCATGCCGCTCGGCATCCTGGGCCACCATCCCTCGCCCGTACGCGGCGCACACCGCAATCGCGCCCTGAACGCGTGCTGCGATTCGACGAGCCACCGGGTTGACGTTGTCCATCGCAGAAATAATGGCGATGTGGTTGCGGATGCCGAACCTTCCATCGGAACGTCTGTAGGCCATGAACGTCGAGGTCATACCCGATCTCCCCTGCCGCGGTTGCTCTCGACGTTGTGCACATGAACGTGTTGTCCCAGCCCGATCGCGCTCGTCGCACGAGCAATGACGACACCGTACTTGCGCACCGGATCGCCTTGCGCGAGCGGATCCAGAGCGAACTTGTGACCGGACGGAATATCTTCAGAGAGCACGATGCTGCGAGTCACCCCGCCCCGATCGATGCTGATCGTACTCCCCGCTGCAAGCGCCACCAGAGCCGTCGCGACATTGTCGGCCTCGTCAATCAAGAGGACTCGTGGCGCTTCACTTTTGCTCACTGCCGTACCTCTTCATCGCGTCCAGCGTCGCAAGCGTCTGTTCACGAACCAGTTCGGCCAGTTGCGGAGCCGGGGCAAAACGGACATCAAGGGCAGCCGCGGCCAGTCGAGCTCGAATCGAGTTGTCCTGAAGGGCCGCCGCCACCTCGCTTTCGAGGCGCTTCAGGATCGCCGAGGGCGTTTTGACCGGCGCAAAGAATCCGAGCCAAACGACCAGGTCGGCCCCCTTTGTCTGAAGGGCCTCCCTCATGCTCGGCGTGCCCGGCAGCAGGTCGGTCCGCTGATTCTGCAACACCACGATGGGACGGAGCTTGCCGGCATTGACCTGTGCCAAGGCGGTCGGCAGGCCCACCGCGATCAGCGGGATTTGTCCGCCCACCGTGTCGTTGACTGCGGGTGGCCCACCGTTGTAGGGCACATGCATCAGGTTCAAGCTCAGGCTACCCTTTAGCACCAACATGGCGAGTTCCATCGGCGAGCCGGCGCCCGGCGTGGCAAATGGCAACGGCTGCGCAGACGTGCGCGCCATGGTGACAAATTCCTGCGGCGACTTTGCGGGAAACTGGGGATGGGCGAGTAGCGCAATCGGAATGACGCTGGTCAACGCGATCGGAGCCAGATCCCGATAGGGCTCGCTCGCCTCGTCCATACCCGGTCGAACCTGCGGGTTGGTCCCGAGGAGCAGGGTGTATCCATCTGCAGCAACGGAGCGCATGGCATTCATCGCAAGCGTACCGATTGCCCCTGGACGGTTTTCGATGACAAAGGGCTGCCCCATTTGCGCCGACAGCTTCTCTGAAACAACGCGTGCGACGATATCGACCGACCCGCCCGGCGGGAACCCGACCATCACCCGAACCGGTCTTGATGGGTATTCCTGGGCCCAGGCAGGGGCCAGGCAGGCACTCGCCGCAGCCAGCGCGAGGCAGAGGCCGGGGATTTTGAAAAAAGCACTCATCGGGCATCTCCATGACTTGGACCGAATTTCAGCACGGTCCGGGTGATTCGGGCGGCCAATTTCCACCCCTGACTGGTGTGCCTGAAGCGGTCCCGATACTCGCCCAGCACATCGGCTCCGCTCAACGAATACGGAGGCGCCTCATCAGACCGGAGCATGCGGTGGCGGTAGACCGTCACGTAGCTGATCGATTCGGCCTCGTCAGGACCGATCACTCGGACCACCGTGTTGGACAGAACATGGCGGGTCAACCGGAGGACTGGGCGAGCGGCATAGGCGGCACGGAGTTCATCCATGCCCACGAAACGCTCACCGTCACGGTCCATGACGGCATCGTCTGTGAACAGGTCCAGCGCCCGGGCGTAATCACCCGCGTCCGTATGAAGCGCGAGCTCGGTGATGACCCGCAGACAAGCCCGCTCCACCTCAAGATCGCGGCGGGCGTCGTCAGACCATGACATTAAAACCGCTCCCATTTTGTTCAGTGCGAACGACACGCAAAGGACCAGATCTGAATTGTGCCGAAAGGGCTCAATGTGGGAGGATTTTTTTGTGAGATTCATTCTAACCGCGCATACGCAAAGGGGGGGAGCGGTCGACTTGGAGCCATGCCCCTCACTGGCTGCAGGGTCGATCGGCCGCCACGAAATGGAGATCCGCAAAGCCGCTTCGCGCCGTCGAACCGGTGTTGTCGGTGTCGGCCGTGATCGCAAGCTGGATGGGTTGAACATCAGGGCCGAAGAGCCGCATCGCATCGCGCTGCACATCCACGCGCTCCCAGATCCAGCGGCCTGCCTCTGCGTCGCCGCTTCGCAAGACCACCATCTGGACCCGATCGGTGTACGCATTCGGGCGCGTGGTGCCGACAGGCTGCCGGTTGTCCCACACATAGTTGATCGCCGCATCGGGCAAATCCTGGCCCCAGAGCGCGCGCGCCAACACCAGCTGAGCCCGCAGTGCAAAGCCGAGCGACGCGGGCGGCAGGCGAAAGCTGATGTAGACCCGCGCCGCATAGTCGTCGCCGTCGCGCTGCGTCATGTCGGCTCGACTGAGACTGGCGTCCACACGCCATCGCCAGCACAGCACGGGAGTCGAGATCAGATCAATATTGGCCGGGCGGGCGAGGAGCGACATGCTGGACATGGATGACACCTCGACCGCCCGCGCCCCGTCCCAATCGATCAACCTGTAGCTGTTGGGGCTTTGGCCCGACTTCAGTCGAATCTCCCTCCAAGGGCCGAGATCCGATTCGAAGCGGCCGACCCACGCGAGCCCTGCACGATCCGAAGGTGGCGCGCCCAATGCGTGCATCGGGAGACCCGCTACGCCAAGCCCGAGGACGGCAAAAAATCGCCTGAGCGATTTGTAGAGGAGACTGCGGCTCCCCATCGTCCCAGTCAGCAGTTGACCGGCCCTTGAACGGCCGAGCGATCCGATGCGGCTTGCGCTACCATCCATCGTTACCTCCCCAAGCAAGCTTCCCAGTCATCGCAAGGCACGGGCTGATCACAGATGTACCGACTCGTCATTATGGGCGTTTCCGGCAGCGGCAAATCCACCGTGGCCCGGGCTCTCGCCGACCGACAGGGCGTCGGCATGATCGACGGCGACGAGCTGCACCTGCCCGCGAGCATTGCCAAGATGAAGGCGGGAATTCCCCTGCAGGACGACGATCGATGGCCCTGGCTTGACCGGGTTGGAGCCGAATTGGCGAACGCGCCTGCCGGTCTGATCGTGGCCTGTTCTGCGCTCAGGAAATCATACCGGGATCGTATCCGGGTACGGGCAGGTCGACTCCGATTCATTTTTCTCGAGGGTGGTTTCGATCTGATTCATCAGCGGATGTCCCATCGCGCAGACCATTTCATGAAACCTGACCTGCTTCATAGCCAGTTCGCAACACTCGAGCGGCCTGGCCCGGACGAGCTGGACATCATCGCACTCGACATTGACCGGCCGATTGACGTAATCGTCGAGGAAATTATCGAAGCCCTGCCCTGGCCGGGTCAGGACGATTCGATCAGGGCGACCGGCGAGGCACCCCCTGCCGCCGGCATCCTGCAGCCCTGACCGCTGGATGATCTTGCACATGGACATCGGACTCATCGGTCTGGGCGTCATGGGCGAAAATCTCGCGTCCAACTTTATCCGGAACGGTTTTTCCGTGGCCGGTTTCGATCGCAGTCACGAACGGTCCGCGCATTTTTCCCGGATGACCGCGGACCGCACGGCCTGCTCGACCTCGACCCTGCCAGAGCTGGTCGGACGGCTTCAGCGGCCACGCCGCATCATGATGATGGTGCCCGCAGGCGCGGCCGTCGACGCGGTAATCGAAGAGCTGGAGGGACTGCTCGAGGCGGGTGACATCCTTGTCGACGGCGGAAATTCCCACTATGCCGACACCGAGCGCCGCCAAAGCAGGATGCGAGCGGCCGGGGTCCTCTACTTGGGAGTGGGCGTGAGCGGAGGCGAGCGCGGCGCGCTGCTCGGACCGGCGCTCATGCCCGGAGGTGCAATCGAGGCGTGGCACGCGGTCGCGCCGCTCTTCGAAGCGATCGCAGCTCGGGCCGAGGACGGTGTGCCGTGTTGTCAGTGGATGGGCTCGGGTGGCGCCGGGCACTTCGTCAAGATGGTCCACAACGGCATCGAGTATGCCGACATGCAGGCCCTGTGCGAGGCCTACGCAGTGATGCAGCTCGGCCTTGGGATGACCGCACCGGAAATCGGGGATGTTTTTGCGCAGTGGAATCAGGGCGAGTTGAGCAGCTACCTGACCTCGATTACTTCGACCATCCTGCGCCAGGCCGATCCAGAGAGCGGAGCCCCGTTGGTTGATCTGATCCTAGACACGGCCGAGCAAAAGGGTACGGGGAAGTGGGCGAGCCAGGCTGCGCTCGATCTGGGCGTTCCGGCGCCGACCATGACCGAGGCCGTGTTCGCCCGTGCGCTGAGTGCCCTGCGGGAACAGCGGCAGGCGGCAGCAACGATCCTCACGGGGCCGACGGGTGCGGCCGCCCACGATCGGAGGAGCTTGATTGCGCAGCTCGAGGGCGCGCTGATCGCCACCCGAATCATGGCCTATGCCCAGGGCTTTGCCCTGCTGAAGAGCGCAGACAGCGAATTCGACTGGGGGATCCCGCTCGCAGGCGTTGCGGCGACCTGGCGCGCCGGCTGCATCATCCGCGCACGCCTGCTCGAGGACATCCGCACGGCCTTCGCCGAGGATCCTGGCCTGAGCCACCTTCTTCTCGCGCCCCGCCTCGCAGCGCGCATGAGCGGCGCACAGATCGAACTTCGACAGCTGGTCGCCTGGTGCGCCCTGCGCGCGATCCCCATCCCCGCCTTCATGAGCGCGCTCGGCTACTACGACGCCTATCGATCCAGGCGGCTTCCAGCCAACCTGCTCCAGGCCCAGCGCGACTGCTTTGGGGCCCATGGTTACCAAAGGACAGATCGACCCGGTTGGTTCCATACCCGATGGCCGGACTGAGAAGGCCTCTTCGCGCCAAGCGATGGCGCAGCCAAGGCTCCGAAGCCGGCGCCCTGAAGTGCGCCTCCAGAGACTCTGGAGAGCGAATCAGATGGTCATGCCGCCGTCGATCGGGTAAGCCTGACCCGTGACGAACCTAGACTCATCACTTGCCAGAAACACGATCAGGGGCGCAATTTCGTCAGCCTGAGCGAGTCGGCCCATCGGCTGTCGGGCGACAAAGGCCTTGCGGGCGGCGGCCGGGTCCGGATAGGCGTTGATGCGATCCGCGAGCGACGGCGTGTCGACCGTGCCCGGGCAAACGGCATTGCAGCGAATGCCCTGACCCACATAGTCGGCGGCAACGCTCTTGGTCAAACCGATCACCGCCGCTTTCGTAGTGCCATAGACACAACGGCTGGGCAAGCCCCGGACGCTGGAGGCCACGCTGGCCATATTGATAATGCTGCCGCCGCCCTTGGCAATCATCCCCGGCAAAAAGCTTTGGATCATGCGCAGATGGGATTGGACGTTCAGCCTGAATGCGAATTCGAGCTCATCGTCCCGGGCATCGAGAATGGTGCCGTTGTGCACCACTCCCGAGCAATTGAACAGCACATCAATCTTCGGAACACGGGAGGCCAGCGCCAAGATTGCTTCGCGGTCGAGCACATCGAGGACCGACGTTTGGATACCGGAGATACCAACCAGCGATTCGAGCAGCCGGCCATTCACGTCGGTGGCCCACACCGTCGCACCCTCGGCGGCCATTGCGAGCGCGCTGGCCCTGCCAATGCCCTGCCCCGCGGCGGTCACCAGCGCTGTCTTTCCTGCAAGTCGCTTCATCCATCATTCTCCAAGGGGGGCCATCGAAATTCAGCGGGTGACCCGAGTCTTTGCATCCGTGCGCCGGTGCAGATCAGGCAACAATTCCAAGCCGAGCCCGGGCCGCTCCGAAAGGCTGACCATGCCCCGATCTACCTTGGGCAGTTCGGTCACGAGCTCGCGATACCAACCACTGTAGAACGCCCGAACGCTTTCCTGGATGAGGGCATTCGGAGCGTGGAGGGACAGGTGGGTGGATGCGGCCCATACTACCGGGCCCGTGCAATCGTGGGGCGCAACGGGCAATTGCCATGCGTCTGCCATGGCCGCGATCTTTCGCGCCTCGGTCAAACCTCCGCACCAGCTGAGATCAAGCATGACCACCCCGGCCACTCCCGTCTGCAGATAATCCTTGAAGCCCCATTTATAGCTGAGGGTTTCGCTCGCACAAATCAGAGCCTTGCAATCCCCTGCGTACTGCCGAAGCAGGTCGAGGCTGTCGATGCGGATCGGGTCTTCGTGCCAGAACGTGTTGAACTCCTGAAGGGCTCGCGAAATCATTCGGGCCATCGGGAGTCGCCAAAGGCTGTGAAACTCCACCATGATGTCCATCGAATCACCCACGGCCCGACGGATCTTGCGAAACGGTTCGAGCGACTGTTCCAGATCGGCCCGGCTGATGTACTGTCCCTGCGAACGCTCGGCCGCCAAATCGAACGGCCAGATCTTCATGGCGTCGATCCCCTCTTCCTTGAGCGAGAGCGCGAGTTCGTCGGCGTGATGAAGAAAACCCTGCAAGTCCTCATAGGGACCCGCTCGATTGCCCAGGCCCCAGTTCGAGCTGCTTTGATTGACGTTACTTCGTATGTACTGGTAGCCCGCGCAGGTGTTGTAGACGCGGATCGAATCCCGACTCCGCCCACCCAGCGCGGTGTACACCGGCATTCCGGCCGCCTTGCCAAACAGATCCCAGAGGGCTATGTCGACCGCTGAGTTGCCCCGTGTCTCGACCCCGGACCCCCGCCAGCCCAGGTAGCCCATGAGATCACGGGATCGCGCCTCGATGGCGAGCGGATCCTGCCCAATCAGCCGGGGCGCGGCCCACTCGTGCAGATAGGCCTCGACCGCCTCGGCCCCCATAAAGGTCTCGCCCAGCCCCACCAGACCCTCATCGGTATGCACCCGAACCCAAAGGATATTGGGGAATTCGCCGAGCCGAAGGGTCTCGACCTCTCTGATCTTCATTGCCGGAACTCCGCGGACAGCAGGGCAAATGCTTCGCGGCGCAAGGCCCCGCGAAGCATGGTTCATCGACGCGATCAGCCGCCACGTACCCGCTTGAGCTCGTTCTGGACGAGAGTGATCGCCTCAGCCCCGATCGACTCCTTGTGCTTGTCGTACACCGGCGCAACACGGGAACGAATACGGTCCTGCTCGGCTGCGCTGATCTCGTTGACCTGCATGCCCTTTGCCTTGAGGCTGGCCAGCGACTTGGCGTTCAGCTCCCGGTTGGCCGCTCGCTGTACCTTTTGTCCCTCGATCGCGGCTTCGCGCAGCAGCGCCTGCTCCTGGGCACTCAGTCGCTCCCAGAGCCGCTTGCTATAAAGGACCAGGAACGGCGTGTATGCGTGGTTGGTGACGCTCAGATAACGCTGGACCTCATTGAATTTAGAGGTCTCGATGGTTACGAAGGGGTTTTCCTGCCCGTCGATCGTACGGGTCTCGAGCGCGGTGAATACCTCACCGAAGGCCATGGGCACCGCATTGCTGCCCAGGGTTCGGAAGGTGTCCAGAAAGATGTTGTTCTGCATGACACGCACCTTGACGCCGCTGAAGTCCTCCATGCGGGTCACCGGACGCCGGCTGTTGGTGAGATTTCTGAAGCCGTTCTCCCAGTAGGCGAGATTGATCAGCCCGGCCTCGTCGAGTTTTCGCGTGAAATAAGCGCCGGCCGCACCGTCGAGCACCGCGTCTGCCTCTTTTTCATTGGCGAACAGGAAAGGCAGGTCGAAGACGCCCAGTTCCTTCACAATTCCGACCAGAGGACTGGATGACGTACAGACCATCTCCTGCGTACCCGCCCGCAGGGCCTGGGTGGCGGGCAAGTCACCCCCGGCAGCCCCTCCCCAGAAGGCATTGATCTTCAGCCTGCCACCGCTCTTCGCGGCAAGAATTTCCTG
>JBIKVK010000310.1:0-4033 GCA_044356835.1 Burkholderiaceae bacterium | reverse complement strand
ATCAGCGACACGCTTTCGTCCCGTGAGTTGAGCACAAACACCAGATCACGCGCAGGCACCGGAGGAGAAGCCGCGCCTTGAGCCAGAACGCCCTGGCCCGGAAGAGCGGCGGATGCTGCGCCCGCCGCGATCCCCTGGGCCCATCGACGCTTTGCCAGATCGATCGTCAAGTCCTGCTCCGTAGAAAAGGGAGAAATCTAAAGCTCAAGCAGCCCTCAAAAACGGGCGCCAGGGCACAGCGAGTCCGCCAAATCGAAATTATCCCGCAAAAGGCTACACTCGCGGCCATGTTTGCCGTACTCGAAGTCACCTTGCCCGTCTTTGCGCTGGTGTTTTGTGGCTATCTCGCCTCAGCCCGTTCACTCTTGCCGGACCGAGCCGTAGAAGGCATCAATGCGTTTGTCTTCTGGTTTGCACTGCCAGCCATGTTGTTTCGGGTGATCGGACTGCGACCGATCGCCGAACTGGTCGATCTGACCTTCGCCCTGGGATTCCTCGCCACCGGGTTTCTGATCTTCGGCATCACCGCTCTGATGGCCCGCAAAGGCTGGCTCTCCGGCGCGCCGCGATCGGACACCGAGTCGCCGGCGCTGGCGCTCAACGCCGCCCACGGCAACGGCGGCTACCTGGGCCTGGCTCTGTTCGCCGAGATCGGCGCACAAACGCTGCCGACCGTCGCCCTAGTGCTGATTTGCGACATTTTCATCCTGATCACCTTCACGCTGCTTCTCCTCGAGTCGGCTCGAGCGCGTCAGGGGGCCCACCGATCGCGGATCGCCGTCATCGCCAGCGTCCTGCGCTCGCCGATGGTGGCCTCGATCGGAGCAGGACTGTTGTTCTCTCTTTCGGGGTTCAGCCTGCCCACCGTCGCCGAAAACTTCACCCGGTTGCTCGCCGCAGCGGCGGGGCCCTGCGCCCTGTTTGCCATCGGTGCAGCCCTCGGCGGCCGACCGCTCAATCTTGATCGCGAGATTGCATCCTTGATCGGCATCAAACTGCTGATCCACCCCTTGATCGCGGCCGTCGTGTTCTACCTGCTCTTGCCAGTCGACCCACTCGCCGCTGCGGTCGGGGTCGTCTGCGCCACTTTGCCGTCGGCGAGCAACAGCTTCATCATTGCTCAGCGCTACGGAGTCGCCGTACCCTCGATCAGTGCTTCGATCGTCGGCGGGACAGCGCTCTCGGTGGTCACGGTGAGCCTCGCGATCGGCCTGACCGGGCTTCGTTAGGCCCTATCTAAAGCAGGGCTTCCCAGGCCTTCTGAAGCCGCTTGACGGACACCGGCATGGGCGTGCGCAGGGTCTGGGCAAAGAGCGATACTCGAAGCTCCTCGAGCAACCACCGGAAATCCTCCAATCTCGGATCGGGGCGCCCCTTGCGCTGTGACAACGCTCGAACCAGATTCTGAATCAGGGGCGCAAGCTCCGCCTGCCGATGCGCGTCACGCTCTGGATCCTCCCGCACCTTGTCGATGCGGAGGGCCATCGCCTTCAGGTAACGCGGCAGGTGGCGCATTCGATCCCATGGGGTCGACGAGACGAACCGGTTCGGCAGCAGCGCATTGAGCTGTTGCTGCAGATCCTGATGAAGCCAGGGCCATTGGCGCGCCGAGCCGAGCTTCTTCAAAAGGGCCGAGTGTTCGAGAAGCACCTCACCGACGCAACGGGCGAGCTCCTGACCGATCAGCGACAGCCGCTGCCGGGCCTCGGCGAGACGCGTGACAAACCCGCCCGAGTCGCCGGGCCAGGGCTCAGCGAGGCAAGCGCGCTCGATCAATGCCGCCACGAGTTCGCGGCGCAGCGTCTCGGCATCGCCAAAATGCGCGTAGTGCAGGGACATGCGCTGAAAATCGGGAATATTGCGCTCGAAATATTTCAGTGGCTCCCGAAGCGCGAGGCTGAACAAGCGACCCAGGCCTTTGCGATGCTCGGTGCGCGCCTGGGCCTCATCGTCGTAGACGCTGAGCTCGACGGAATCGAGGCGGTCGACGAGCGCGGGAAAGCCGATCAGGGTCTGACGACGCCCGCCCACAGTCTGCTCCAGCTCGAGGAGCTCGGGGAGACTCCCGAAATCCCAGGCGGTGTAACGCTGCCCTGCTTCCCGCAAGGACGTCTGGTTCTCACTGGCCCCGCGCACCCGCTGGGCGGGATCGGAATCGACGGCGGTGACTCCGGCCGGCTGAACCGACGGCAGCGGGCGCTCGGACAGTTTGGACTCGGACAGTTTGGACTCGGACAGTTTGGACTCGGACGGTTCAGCTCGGCGCTGCTCGGCGACCAGCGCCGACAAGGCCTGACGAAAGGCTCCATGCGAGCGCTCACCGTGCTCTGCGCGCAATTGCGACAGATTGCGACTGGCTCCCAGCCGGCGACCATGGACATCGACCACCGAGAAACGCATAAACAGGTGGGCCGGCACCGCCTCGAGCCGAAAGTCCTCAGGCTGCGGCCGCACCCCCCGCTCCGCAGCAAGATCGTCCAACAGCGCGGGTACCAATGCGAGGCTGCCCGCCCGGCCAGCCCAGCGTTCCGCAAACCCGCGCGCGTACTCGGCATGGGGTACCGCCACCCGGCGCAAGCGAGGCGGCAGGGCCTTGAGCAGAGCGGTGACTTTGTCGCGGAGCATGCCAGGGACCAGCCATTCGCAGCGATGCGGATCGATCTGGTTGAGCAGAATCAGGGGGACCGTCATGGTCACGCCATCGTCGTCCGCACCCGGGTCGAACCGATAGTCGAGATCAAAACTCGCGCCGCGCATGCTGAGGCGCCTGGGGAAGTCGGCGCTGTCCACCCCTTCCGCATCCCGTCGCAGCAGCTGTTCACGCGACAGATACAGGGCCTTGCGTTCGGCCTCCGTCGCTCGATGCAGCCACCGCTCAAGCGCGGCCACCGAGACGATATCCTCGGGCAGGCGTGCGTCGTACCACTCGTAGAGCAGGCGCTCGTCAATCAGCAGATCGGGGCGGCGGATCTTCTCCTCAAGCTTTTCGAGCTCGGTGGCCAGGCGGCGGTTGTGTTTCAAGAACGCGAGCCGGTCAGCCTCGATCCCATCTCCCACCAGTCCCTCGCGGATCAGAATCTCGCGGGCCCGAGACGGATCTCGCGGAGCGAGCGCAACGCGGCGCTGCGTGTAGATCACCAGCCCGTACAGCACCCCTCGCTCGTACTCCGACGCCTGTCCAGCTTGTCTGGACCAATGGGCATCGCTCCAGCTGCGTTGGATCAGATGCGCTCCGGCGTGCTCAATCCAATGCGGTTCGATACGCGCAACGGTTCTGGCCAAGACACGGTGGGTGTCGACGACTTCTGCGGCCATCAGCCATCGGGGCGCCTTCTTGGTGAGCCCTGAGGCAGGATGGATCGCAAACCGCACCTGGTGCGTGCCGGAGTACTGCGGCTCCTCCGGCGGCTTGAAGCCGAGATTGCCCAGCAGGCCCGTGAGCAAGGCCCGGTGGATCGATTCAAGCGGTGCAGGATCAGCATTGGGTGTCCAACCGAGCTCTCGCGCCATCTGAGCCAACTGACCATGTACATCGGTCCACTCGCGCAGGCGCCGGGTCGAAAGGAACTCCCGCTCAAGCTTTTGTGCGAGCTTGCGATTGGATTCACGCTCCGCGAGCGCTGCCTGCCAGTAATCCCAAACCTTGAGGAGCGAGCTGAAGTCGGAATGCTCGTCCAGGAAGCGCCGATGCATCGCGTCAGCGGCCTGGGGCGACTGCATGGGCCGCTCGCGAGGATCCTGTACCGACAGCGCAGCAGCAACGATGAGCACCTCGCGCAGACACGCGCGCTCCTGACCGGCCAGAAGCATGCGAGCGATTCGAGGATCGACCGGTAGCCTCGAGAGCTGTTCGCCCACGGGGGTCAGTTGCTGGCGCTCGTCTACGGCGCCCAGTTCACGCAGAAGAGCAAAGCCATCGACGATGGCGCGCCGAGGGGGCGGATCGAGAAACGGGAAGGATTCGATATCGGCCAGGCGCAGGGCCTTCATCCGAAGGATCACACCGGCGAGGGATGAGCGCAGCACCTCGGGA
>JBIKVK010000309.1:0-4034 GCA_044356835.1 Burkholderiaceae bacterium | reverse complement strand
CGATGAGTCCTGAGGATGTGGCCGCGCTCAACGTCACCCTCGGACTGGACAGGTCGATCCCGGAGCAATACGTGATCTTCCTTCGCAACCTCGCCCAGCTGGAGCTCGGCCAATCCTTTTTTTACAAGGAGCCCGTGATCGACATCATCGGTCCGCGCCTGCTCTGGACCCTGCTTTTGGTGGGCACTGCCCTCGCCCTGACGGTCGCGATCGGCGTCCCCTTTGGTATTTTTTCTGCAGTACACCGGGGCAAGGCGCTCGATCAGGCCATCACGACGGGTACCGTGATCGGCATTTCCATCTTCATCCCCTTGCTTGCCTTTGTGCTGATCTACTTTTTCAGTCTGCAGCTGGGCCTCACTCCCGTCGGGGGTGCCTACAGCCCAGGGCAGGACGATGGTCTCGTGCTCAATGTTCTCAAGCACATGATTCTGCCCGTGGCGACCTTGGTCATTGTGAGCCTCGCTCAGGTCGTTCTATTTACCCGAAGCAGCATGCTGGACGTGCTGAAAGAGGACTACATCCGCACTGCACGGGCGAAGGGTGCAGACGAGCGTAGAGTGCTTTGGGGCCATGCCATCCGCAACGCGATGATTCCAACCGTCACCATCGTCGGTTTGATGATCGGCAAGATGGTGGCCGGGGCGGTACTGACCGAGACCATCTTTGCGTGGCCGGGGATCGGTTCGATGATCTACGAGGGCGTGCAGAAGCAGGACTTTCCCCTGCTGCAGGGTGCCTTCATCGTGCTTGCCTTCAGCGTGATCGTCATGACGCTGATCACCGATCTGGTAGTCGCGTGGCTCGATCCGCGCGTCAAACTCTAAAACGCGAGGCTGACCGGTGCGCGAACGCCCGTTCCTGCAGACCTTTCTGAAGCATCGGCTTGGGGTGATCGGGCTGGTCGGCGTGATCCTGGTCTTCCTGATCGGATTGATCGGACCTCTGCTTGTGCCCTTTCCAAGCGGCTATGACGACGCGTCGCCGCTGTCGCCTCCCGGCGTCGAAAGGGTACTGGGTACAGACGGTCTGGGGCTCAATCTGGCCCACCAACTGATCTGGGGTGCCAGAACATCGCTGTTCATCTCCTTGACCGCGGTGGCGGTGGCTACCCTGATCGGTGTGCCCTTGGGGCTGATTTCCGGATTCTTCCGTGGCAGGCTGGGGGGCGCGATCGACAGCCTGGTCGAGATCTCGATGACTCTGCCCACCTTGCCCCTGATGATCCTGATCTCGGCGGTCTCCGGGCCCAGCACGACGACCCTCGCCGTGGTGATTGGCGTTTTCTCATGGCCCACCCTCGCCCGACTCGTTCGCAACTCCACAGTCAAGCTGGTCGGACTGCCCTTCATCGAGGCAGCGGTCGTTCTGGGCATCCCGAAGAGCCGGATCATGTTCCGTCACATTCTGCTGAACGCGGCCGGTCCGGCCCTGGTCGATCTGACTCTGGTCATGGCCTCGGCCGTGCTCACCGAGGCGGGCCTCAGTTACCTTGGGCTGGGCGACCCCAATGCCTGGTCCTGGGGGGGCATTCTCCAAAACGCCTTCCGCGCCGGACAGCATTTCCACGCCTGGTGGCTGATTCTTTTTCCTTCGCTGGCCATCATGGGATTCGTGATCAGCTTCAATCTGCTGGGCATCGGGATCAGCGAAACCCTCAATCCGAAACGCGACTGAGCAACGCCTGCAGTCCGGCGGTTATCATTGCGCCCTTCGGTCGCCCTTCGAATGCACTGACCGACTCCACGGAGGAACAATCATGCCCATGCCCATTGCTTCACCCTCGCGCCGTTTCCTGATCGGTGCCGGATTGGCAGCCTCACTGGCTTGGTGCGCGATGCCTGCCCATGCCCAGTCCTTTCCGTCGAAGCCGGTGCGCCTGGTGGTTCCGTTTGCAGCCGGCGGCCCGACCGACATCATGGCCCGGGGACTGGCGAAGTCGATGGCCGGACATCTGGGACAACAGGTGGTTGTAGAGAACCGGCCGGGGGCAGGCGGAAACATCGCTGCGGTTCACGTGATTGGGTCCGGTGCAGACGGGCACACCCTGCTGATTGCCGGGCAGGCCATTCTGGCCATCAACAACGTGCTGTACGACAAGCCGGGCTACGATCCGGTGAAGGACTTCGCCTGGGTTGGGATGCTGGGCAGCATCCCGAATGTCCTGATCGCCCATCCCGAGGCAGTTCCCGCGAAGGACATGAAAGAGTTCATTGCCCTGGCCAGGACCCGCGAACTGAGCTATGCCTCAAACGGCAATGGATCGCTGGCCCACCTGTCCACCGAAGTGCTCGCGAGCGCTGCCGGCGTCAAGTTCGTTCACGTGCCCTACCAAGGTGCGGCACCGGCCCGAGTGGATCTTCTCGCGGGCCGAGTCGCGTTCTCACTGGTCGGATCGTCCACCGCCCTGCCCCTGCTCAAGCAAGGCGGGGTCAAGGCACTGGCGGTCAGCACTGCGACTCGCATGCCCGAACTGCCGGACGTACCGACCCTGGTCGAATCGGGTTTCCCGATGCTGGATGCACCGGTCTGGTTCGCCGCAGTCGCGCCCACCGGCACCCCGCCTTCGGTTCTCGCCACCCTGCGCAAGGCCTTTTCAACCACCATCGCGATGCCCGAATACAAAGCCGAAATCGACAAGCAGATGGGTATGGTGGTCGATCTGGGCGTCGAAGCTGCCGAGAAGATGCTCGTGCGTGAGCGGTCGGTCTGGGCCGATGCGGTTCGAAAGACAGGCGCCCGGGCCAACTGAGGATCGAATCGGGTGCTTGGCCGAATCAGCTCGACCGCGTCAACACGATGAGCAGGAGCGCGATCGACACGCCGAACAACCAGAGCTGCAGCCACCGGCAGCGACGCCGTAACACGTCAACCGCGGCCACCAGGCTCGCGCTCTGCTCGGCCAGTTCGCCCAGCATCTGGGTTTGCTGATCGATCTGCTGCCTCTGAACCGCAAGCTGAGCTTCGAGCCCGGCAATCCGTTGCCTCAGATGAGTCGGCTCCAGCCCAGACTCGGCCAGATCGCTTCGGCCTGGCCCTGATGTATCCGGTTCTCCTGCCGCCGATGCGCCGCGTCGGCGCAGCATCTCCTGGGCCTTGGCCAGAACTTTGGGTGCGTGTTCGATGACCTGGGACCAGGGCACGAGTTGCAGCGCGGCAAGCCAGGGAATGGCCATGGGGTTGGGCTTCCTTCAGCGTTGAAACAGGGTTCGAAAATTCTACGCGGGCACGCGGCGCGATGTCTGTGCCCGCCCCCAAGCTCAAACAGGAAAATCCCTGGGGCACTCAACATCCTGCAGATCTACGCCGGCGGCTTCGAGCGCCTTGGCGCCCTCGAGTCGCTCGAACAAGGTCGCACCGGTGGCCATCATCGAGCGCATCTTCAGGTCGCGTTCGATGCGCGCTCGAGCCCGGGCGGCAAGCCGCTCGGCCTCCGAAGGCGCCAGCACGATCACGCCATCCTCGTCGCCGACGACGATGTCACCCGGCCGGACGATGGCTCCTGCGCACAAAATCGGTGTGTTCAGCCGCCCCGCCATCGCCTTGCCCGGACGACTCACCGAGATTGAGGTCGACCAGACACCAAAGTCGCTCTCACGAATCTGGGCAAGGTCGCGAATGGGCCCGTCCACCACTACGGCCGCGATCCCCTTGTAAGCCGCCTGGATCGTCGCATTACCCCCCCACAGTGCACCGTGCGGCAAACCGCCATTGGACACCACCAATACGTCGCCGCGCTCGGCCACGAACAGTGCGGCATGCATCATCAGGTTGTCCCCGGGCGGGCAGTAGGCCGTAACCGCCTGGCCCAAGAAAGTCTTGCCGGGCAGCACCGGGCGCATCGAGTGACTCAGGGTTCTGTGCCCACGGTCGCCCGGGCTCATCTCGTCATGTAAATCAGCCACGGGTATGCCCCGCAATGCCTCTAGGACGGCTGGGCTGACTCTCGGAATTTTCTTGAAGGCGACTGCGGCGCTCATCGTAAGGCTCCCTGTTTTATGTTTGATCGCTCGAATCCGCATCCTCGGGCGACT
>JBIKVK010000308.1:0-4035 GCA_044356835.1 Burkholderiaceae bacterium | reverse complement strand
CAAACTGCTCCATGTTCAGCCTCCCAGAGTCGTGGCTTCGGTAATGCAGCCCGCGAGAGCGGAGGCCGCCACGGTCGCCGGGCTGGCCAGGTGGGTTCGAGTCCCCGGACCTTGACGCCCCTTGAAATTTCGGTTGGTCGTACTGATCGTCCGCAAGCCCTTGAAACGATCATCACCGATGTGCCCGCAAAATCCGCAGGCCGACTCGTGCCACTCGAAACCGGCGTCGGTGAAAATCCGATCGAGGCCTTCGGCCTCGGCGGCGCGCTTGACGGGCGTCGAGCCCGGCACACAGACCGCCTGCAGGCCCTCGCGAATCCGACGCCCCTTCAAGACCGCAGCGGCGGCTCGCAGATCCGAGAGCCGGGCATTGGTGCACGATCCGATGTAGGCCACATCAATGGGTAGGCCCGCGAGCGCCATGCCGGGCCTGAGCTGCATGTAGTCGAGCGCCCGCTCGGCCTCGAGTCTGGACTCGGCATCGGGCTGGTTCGCAGGGTCGGGCACACGACCATCGATCGCAACCACTTGCTCAGGACTGGTCCCCCAAGTGACCTGGGGCCGCAGCGAGGAGCAGTCGATGCTCACTCCCCGATCGAACACCGCCCCAGGATCGCTCGCCAGAGACAGCCAGTAAGCCACCGCACGGTCCCACTGGGCACCCTTGGGCGCGTGGGCACGACCATGAAGATATTGGGCCGTGGTCTCATCGGCGGCGACAAAGCCATACTTGGCCTGAAATTCGATGGCCATGTTGCAGAGCGTCGCACGCGCCTCGATGGGCAGACTACGCACCGCTTCGCCCGCGAATTCGGCGGCAAAGCCGATCCCGCCCGCGGCACCGATCCGGCCGATCAGGGCCAGGATCATGTCCTTGGCGTAGACACCGGCCGGCAAACGACCCCGAAAATCGATCCGCAAGGTCTTGGGCTTGGACTGCACCAGCGTCTGAGTCGCCAGGACGTGTTCGGCCTCTGACGCGCCGATTCCCCAGGCCAGGGCTCCGATCGCTCCCACAGTCGAGGTATGGCTGTCGCAGCACACATAGGTCGAGCCCGGCAGCGCAATCGCCTCCTCAAGCGCCACCACGTGTGCAATGCCCTGCCGAGGGTCGTCAAAGTCGATGAAGTGGAAACCCCAGCGACGCGAAGCCTCGCGGGTGCCGCCGATCATCGCCGGACCACTGACCGACACCGAATCGAGCGGACCCCGCCCCGGTCGGGTCGAAATCAGGTGCTCGATGATGGTGAAGACCTGCGCGCGGCTGTCGGGTTCGCGCCCGGCTTCGGCCAGCGCGCGCACGGCCTGACTGCCGCTGAGCTCGTGAAGTACCAGACGATCGATCTGCAGGAGCGAGGTATCACCTGCGAGCTGCGAGATCACGTGATCACGCCAGATTTTTTCAAAGGCGGTCAGAGGGGTAGCCTTCATCGAATCCACCGAAAGGGTTGAACACTGAACCTGTCCAGCCGGGCCCCTCACTGGGGTCGCGTGCCGTAGCGCGCAGCCAGCTCACGATAGAAATCGCCGTCGAGCATCTTCTGACGCTCGCCAAACATCATCACCCGATCTTCGGCACCGGCGATCGTGCCGTGTTCGTTCAGGTGTTGCAGCACCGATTGCATGCCCAGAAGCGCCGCCTGAAGCGCGGCATTGGCATAGGCGATCAGACCATAGCCCATGCGACCCAGGGCTTCACGAGAGGGCACCGGGGTCTTGCCCCCGATCACCATGTTGCACAGATGAAGCCCAGGGACTTCGCGCGGGATGGCCTCCAATTCCTCGAGCGACTGCGGCGCCTCGATGAAGAGAAAATCGGCCCCCGCTTCGCGGTAGGCGCGCGCCCGATCAAAGGCCGCCTCGAGCCCGTAAATGCCACGCGCATCGGTGCGGGCACCGATCATGAGGTCGGCGTCGACCCGCGCATCGACCGCAGCCCGGATCTTCTGCACCATCTCATCGCGCTCGATGACCTCGTGGTTGTCGAAATGCCCGCAGCGTTTGGGAAAGCTCTGATCTTCGATGAGAATCCCGTTGGCTCCGGCGCGCTCGCAAGCCCTAACGGTCTGCCGGACGCTGATGGCATTGCCGAAGCCGGTATCGGCGTCGACGATGATCGGAATGCTCACCACATTCCGAATGGCCGACACATGGTTGACGAGCTCGTTGAGGGACACCAGGCCCAGATCGGGCAAGCCGAGATAATTGTTGGCGACGGCGGCGCCGCTGATCAACATCACCGGGTGTCCGGTGGCCTCGATGACCCGCGCAGCGAGCGCATTTCCCGCACCCGGCATGATCAGACCGGCCCCCGGTACGAACAGTTGCCGCAACTTGCGGTTGAGCGATTCTTCCATTGGATGAGACTCCCTGATGCCCCCTAGCCAAGGCCTCAGCCAACCGGTAGGGTGTGGTTCTTCTGATCAGGCCGAATCTTATCCGAGCACACCGCTCGACACGCGAAAGGAATGTCAACCCATGAGCCCGACCAACCCCAAGAACCCGCCGGGCGAGCCGAACGCAGTTTCTTTGCCTGGCGCTGCGATTCGGCCGCGTTCGGAGGGTGTCGTCCAGACGGACCGCCGCTCGCTGACCTTCGGCCTGGGGGGGGTCATCGGCCTGTCGCTGTCACATGTCCTGGCTCCGGTCGCTCGAGCCCAGGACGAGGCCGCGGGTTACCCATCACGCCGGGTCCGGATCGTAGTGCCCTTTACGCCCGGAGGCACGACCGACATCACGGCCCGGGTGATTGGTGAAAAGCTGCAACAAAAATGGGGGCAGCCCGTTGTGGTCGAGAATCGACCGGGCGGGGGGGCCACCATCGGATCCGATCTGGTCGCCAAGTCTCCCCCGGACGGCTACACCCTGGTCGTTGGAGTCACCGGCTCCCACGGCATCAATGTCAGCCTGATGAAAAAGATGCCCTATCACCCGCTCGATGATTTCGAACCCATCACCCAGGGCACGCGCCACGGCAATGTGATCTTCGTCCACCCCTCGTTTCCAGCCGACAACATCCCGCAGCTGCTCGAGCTCGCGCGCAAGAACCCGGGTCAGTACACCTTCGGCAATGACGGCAAGGGTACCGGCTCCCACCTGGTGATGGAACTCCTTCTCAGCCGCTCGGGCGTCAAGATGCAGGCCCTTCCCTACAAGGGCGCCACACCGATGATCAATGATGTGGTCGGGCAGCAGATTCCGGTCGGTGTCACCGGGATTCCTAGCGCCATGAATGCATACCGGAGCGGCCGCATCAAGATCCTCGGCATCAGCTCACTCGAACGTTCGGAGATGGTGCCTGAACTGCCGACCGTCGCCGAACAGGGCTTCCCGGGGTTTTCCGGTGAACCGTGGTCGGGTTTCTTTGCCCCCAAGGGCACCCCGCGTGCGATCATCGACAAATTGGCCCGGGACATCAATGAAGCCATGAGACTGCCCGATGTCGAACAGCGCATGGCTGCACTCGGAACCCGGTTCTACGGCGGCTCGCCGGAATCTTTTCGAAAGTTTGTCGCGGACGAGATCGTCAAATGGGCCGAGGCCGTGAAGGCGGCCGGCATCGAGCCTGAATGACGCTCTCCCTTTTTGCCTCCAGCTCAAACGGAAACATGCGCCATGAATAGTCTTGATCTGATCGTGCGCAACTGCGATATCGCCACGGCGGCCGATCGGTACCGCGCCGACATCGGAGTCAGGGACGGCAGGATCGCCCTGATCGCGGAACACATCGATGGGTCGATGCTCGCGGCAGGCGGCCGCGAGATCGACGCGGTCGGACGTCTGGTCACCCCAGGCGGCGTGGACTCGCACTGCCACATCGATCAGCCCAGTAATGATGGTTCAGTGTGCGCGGACGACTTTAGGACCGGCACAGCCTCCGCCGCTGCGGGCGGCACCACCACCATCATTCCGTTCGCCTGTCAGTTCCGCGGCCAAAGCCTGCTGGACGTGCTCGCCGACTATCACCGGCGAGCGGCAGGCAAGGCCCTGGTCGATTACGCCTTTCACATGATCCTCAGCGATCCGAGCGAGGAT
>JBIKVK010000067.1:0-14109 GCA_044356835.1 Burkholderiaceae bacterium | reverse complement strand
TCGGCGTCAGGATGCCCCCCTCGGCCGGGGAAAAGCGGTAAATCTTGCCCGCCGGCGGCACTCCATCGACGATCTTCTCTTCGGTACTCGAGCGACGCCCGTTGACATCGACATTGGTGACGGTCTTCCCCATTGAAGCCGCGCCGGTTTTTTCATCCTTTTGCTTTTGGATGTCATCGATGCGCAGGCTCCGCTGGCCCTGCAGTTCCCAGAGGACATGGGGCATGCCCACGTTTTCAAAGAGGGCATTGTTCCAGCCGGTGGAGCGATCGGCATCTCGGTAGTAGGCACGCAGGTAGGTATAGAGCCAGTCGGACCCCGATCCCGCCTGAGACGATCGGGCACGAGCGATCAGGGAAAGATCGGGAGGCAAAGCGCCGAACCATTCCTTGGCGTCGACCGCACGCAACGCAACCTTCATCGGCTCGCCTACCTTGTCGGCCGTGAAGAGCAAGTGACGCTTGATCTGGTCTTCCGTGAGCCCGATGTCAACCAGTCGGTTGTAGCGCATCGCAGACGCGCCATGACAGTTGAGGCAGTAGTTGACGAACAGCTTTGCTCCGTTCTGGAGCGCCGCCTGGTCGCTCAGTTTGTCGGTTGGAAACCGATCCAGGGGAAAACTCGATTCGGCCGCCGACGCACTTCCGACCACACACGCTGCGATCAGCGCGAACGCACGGCTCAGCAACTTGCTCATTTGGAAAACTCCTGCCTTCAGTGCGCCGCGAAAGTCACCCGATTGGGGACTGGCTTGAACTCACCCATCTCGCTCCACCAGGGCATCAGCATGAAAAAAGCGAAATAGAGGAGCGTGCCGATCTTGGCCATCAGGTTGAGCGTGGGCTCGGGAGGCTTGACCCCGAGATAGCCCAGCACGACGAACACCACCACAAAGGCCGCGTATACCCATTTGTGCCAGTCGGGACGGTAGCGGATCGAACGCACCGGACTGTTGTCGATCCAGGGAAGCGCGAACAGGATCATCACGGCGGCGCCCATGGCCACCACGCCCCAGAACTTGGCCTCGACCAGATTGAAGCCCAGGATCAGGGCAGCCACCGCCAGAACCGTGATCAGCTTGATCAGCCCGTTACGGGCCGTGGCGAGCACGAGGAGCACATAGGCGACCAGGAACGGCGTGAGCCAATAGGCGAGGAAGTCGTCCGTGACGGCGCGCAGCACCGAGTAGTAGGGCGTGAAATACCACACCGGCGCAATGTGCGCAGGGGTCTTCAGCGGGTCAGCCGGAATGAAGTTGTTGTACTCCAGGAAGTAACCGCCGAACTCCGGGGCGAAAAAGACGATGGCCGAGAACGCGATCAGGAAGACCGACACGCCCAGGATGTCGTGCACCGTGTAGTAGGGATGGAAGGGAATTCCGTCGACAGGCTTGCCCGAAGCATCCTTGTTCGCCTTGATGTCGACGCCATCTGGATTGTTGGAGCCCACCTCGTGCAGCGCCACGATATGGGCCGCCACCAGGCCCAAGAGCACCAGCGGAATCGCAATCACGTGAAATGCGAAGAACCGGTTGAGCGTGGCATCACCCACCACATAGTCGCCCCGGATCCAGATCGACAGTTCGGGGCCGATGAACGGAATCGCTGAGAACAGATTGACGATCACCTGCGCGCCCCAGTAGGACATCTGGCCCCAGGGAAGCAGATACCCAAAGAAGGCCTCGGCCATCAGGCACAAGAAAATCAGGCAGCCGAAGATCCAGATGAGTTCGCGGGGCTTGCGATAGGAACCGTAAATCAGCCCACGGAACATATGCAGGTAGACGACCACGAAGAAGGCCGAGGCGCCGGTCGAGTGGAGATAGCGGACCAACCAGCCCCAGGGCACATCGCGCATGATGTATTCGATGGAGGCGAACGCCACCGGAATGCCGGCATCGTTGAGCGACGCATCCGGCTTGTAGTGCATGACCAGAAAGATGCCGGTAACGATCTGGATCACGAGCACCAACATGGCCAGAGAGCCAAAGAAATACCAAAAATTGAAGTTCTTGGGCGCGTAGTACTCCGAAAGGTGCGCCTTCCAGGTGGCCGTCAGCGGGAACCGCTGGTCTATCCAGCCCAGCAGGCCGGTGGTCTCGATCTCTTTTTGCTGCGCCATCACGCTACTCCTGGCGAAATGCTCGATGCAATGGTGGGGTGTGTCCGTATGGCCGCCCGTCGGGCAAGCCCTTCAGTATCTGGCGCTCAGGCCTTGTCCTGGCCGACCAGGATCCGGGTATCGGACAGATACATGTGCGGCGGAACCTCAAGATTGTCGGGAGCCGGCTTGTTCTTGAACACTCGACCTGCGAGGTCGAAGGTGGAGCCATGGCAGGGGCACAGGAACCCCCCCGCCCAGTCATCGGGCAGAGACGACTGGGGGCCGGACTGAAACTTGTCGGTTGGGGAGCACCCCAGGTGCGAACAGATGCCCACCACCACCAGATATTCGGGCTTGATGGAGCGGTGGGGGTTTTTGGCGTAATCCGGCGTCGGGTAGGCGGTCCGCAAGGAGCCGGGATCGGCCACCTGGACCTCGGTGGATTTGAGGGAGGCGATCATCTCGGGTGTGCGCCGGAGCACCCAAACCGGCTTGCCGCGCCACTCGACCCGCTTGAGTTCGCCCGGCTGCATGGCCGAGACGTCGATCTCGACCGGGGCGCCGGCCGCTTTGGCGCGCTCGGACGGAGCAAACGTGCTCACGAAGGGAACGACCGCGGCCGCGCCTCCGGCGGCGCCCACGACTGCAGTCAGGCCAATCGCGGTGCGGCGGGACGGATCGGCGGGAGAGACGGCATTGCGCGTTGCTGAATCGCTCATGACAGTCCTGAATTGGCTCTCGACTTACGGAAACCCTTGATTTTAACCGATTGGGGCACCGAATTAGAAGTGAGGCCGGTATTGCCCCTTGGCGGACAACGAAAAGGCAGACTCGCCGGTCACCGGGGCACCCCTGGCTTGACCGGCCTGCAGCGAATCACGTATACAGTAGGTACTTCATTCATAAACCCTTTGCGGGTGACGTGAATCATGATTCGAGTCGGTACATGGCCTGAGTTCCTGACAGCGGTTGCCCGATTCGACCAATGGGCTTTCCGCGGACAGGCCCGCGCCGATCAACCCCTCCTCGCCTCGCTCGCCCGCCGCCTGATCGCACACTGCCCGGACCGGTCACTGTGGCCCCTGAGGGAACGTCGCGCCATCCGGATTTTTCGACGCAAGGCTCATGTTCACGTTGGCGACGGCGCAATCCTCGATGACGATCTGCGCGTGCTGGCGATGATGCAGCATCACGGCGGTGCCACGAGGCTGCTCGACTTCACCAAATCCCCCTTCGTCGCCGCTTTTTTCGCACTCGAGAGCAGCCTGGGCGAGTCGGTGGTCTACGCACTCAACACGCCGGCGCTTTGGACCCGGACTCCGCGCTTCGACCCAGGGCTCACCCGGGACCGGATTGATCCCAGGGTGCCTGGTCGCTACGATCAGTACTTTGCCGACAATCACTACCCGGTCGTCTGGTTTGGCGAACCTGCGGACATGGACCGTCGTTTGATCGCCCAATCTGGACTGTTCGTGGTGCCGGGGGTGCTCGATGTGCCTCTGGAGGATCTGCTCGCTAACTACCAGCACGGCGACGAGCCACTGCTCGTGAGGATAGTACTGGAACCGGCCATACGGGCCGCTGCGATGCGCGAGCTCTACCGAATGAACATCACATACGCAACGCTCTGGCCCGATCTCGACGGGCTGGCCCGGTCGATCAATCAGGAACTCGAAACCGTATGGCAGCCCCTGCTCAATGACAGTGACCCCCCGAAGGAGACCCCGAGATGAAGACGATGCGACGATTTCTCGCCTGTGCGATCACGGGCTTGGGACTGACCGGCGTGCCCGCCGCCACAGGACTGATCGCTGCCCAAGCGCAAGGCCCGGCCATGAAGATCACCCTGGCCGGCGGCTCGGTGGGCGGCGCCTGGAGCGCGGTCGGCACCGCCATTGGTGAGACGCTGCGCCGGGAATATCCAGGCACAGCCTTCACCTACGAACCCGGCCGGGAGGCTGGCAACCTGCTGCTCGTCTCGCAGGGCAAGGTCGAGCTGGGCATCGCCCACGCCCAACTGGCCAAGCAGGCCGCGGCCGGTGAAGAGCCGTTCCGTCAACCGCTCACCAACATCCGCGCGATCGCCATGATCGACCCGGAGGCAGCGCTGCAAATCTTTGCCCATCGCAGCTCCGGCATCACGTCGATCGAGCAGATCCGCGACAAGAAGATGCCGGTGCGGGTCGCCCTGAACTCGAAGGGGACGCTGATGGCGATCACCGGCGAGGAGGTCTTCAGCGCCTACGGATTTTCGGTGAAGGATATCGAGAGCTGGGGGGGGCGCCTCAATTATGTTGCGTATAACAACGGTCTGGCGATGATGAAGAACGGCCAGATCGACCTGATCATCAACATGCTCGCCTTTCCGTCCGGACAGGTGGTGAGCGCCGCTCGCGACATTCCGATGCAGATGATCGGTCTGAGCATGGAGGCCATCAGCAAGCTCAACGGCAAGCTGGGCACCCAGGCGATCGGCGTACCGGCAAACACGTACGACTTTTCGCCGGCGGCCATTCAGACCGTTCGCGGCAGTGTGGTGGTGGTTGCTTCGTCATCGATGAGCGATGGTGACGCGGAACGGGTGGTTGGCGCGATGCTCAAGCACTTCGATTTCCTGCAGAAATCGCATGCGACGCTCACGCGCCTCACACCGAAGAGCCTGACCGAGGTGGATCCGCTTGTCTTACATCCCGGGGCCGCGGCGGCTTACCGTAAAGCGGGTTTGATCAAGTAGGTCTTCCCCTCCTTTTCGCCCGGGGCCGATGCGGTCGAAGGCCCCGGGTCGCGTGAGCAGTCATGAACATCCTTGATCATATCGGCGTGGGTCGATCACGCCAGTTGAGCGGCTTTGCCCGGGCGATCAGCATTGCCATTTCGCTCGGGCTTGCGGTGACCTTCATGGCTGTTGCGGCCGGCGTCTATATCGATGAGGCGTTCGGGCTGCATCTGTTTCTAGGCGGGGTGCTGATCCTCGCCTTTCTGCACACCACCGGGAACGCGCTCCGGCCGACCCGGGATTCGGTCGCCGGCTGGGCGCTCGCGCTTTTGTCGGCCGCCTGCTGCGGATATTTTCTGGTCATGCACCAGGTGCACAAGGACCGCCTCCCGGTGCTGGATCCGCTCACCCAAACCGATCTTGTGGTGTCGATCGTTCTGATCGGTCTGGTGCTCGAGGCGACCCGCCGCACGATCGGGCTGACCCTGGTCATTTTGGTGGGCATGTTTCTGATCTATGCGGCCTTGGGCGACCGGTTGAGTGGCGCGTTTGCCCACCGCGGCATGGGGCTGCCGGAGGCCATCGATCAGCTGGTCTTCACCACCAACGGCCTGTTTGGTCCGGCGCTCGAGGTGGCGGCCTACCTGGTCTTCATCTTTGTGCTGTTCGGAGCGCTGCTTGACCGGTTCGGTGGCGCCGACTTCTTTCACGACCTCGCCAATGCGCTGGTGGGCCGGCAGGTGGGCGGGCCCGCCAAGGTCGCGGTGGTGTCCTCCGGGCTCTATGGGTCGGTGTCGGGTTCGCCCACCGCAGATGTGGTGACGACCGGCTCTTTCACGATCCCGCTGATGATCCGTACCGGATTGTCCCGGGTCCGGGCCGGCGCCATCGAGGCTGCGGCATCAACCGGGGGTTCCATCCTGCCGCCGGTGATGGGGTCGGCTGCGTTCCTGATGGCTGACTTCACCGGGATTCCCTATGGCGAGATCGCGATCGCGGCCGCGCTTCCAGCCGTTCTGTACTACATCTGCGTGTACCTGGCCGTGAGCCTGGAGGCGCAGCGCAGTGGGCTCGCGCCCGACCCCACCCTGGTGCTTCCGAGCGTCGGCGAGGTGTTGCGGCGTGACTGGATCTACCTGATTCCGCTCGTGACGATCGCATGGGGTGTGGTCGCGCTGAACCGGCCGTCCTATGCCGGAGCGCTGGCCTGTGCAGCCCTGCTGCCGGTGCTGGTGTTGCGCATTCGGCCGTGGTCGGAGGTGCCCAAACGCCTGGTTCGCGGCCTGATCGACGGCATGCAGCGCATCGTTGTCGTCGGGGTGGCCTGCGCAGTCGCTGGACTGGTCATCGGTACGCTGTCCATGACCGATCTGAGCGGCAAGATCAGTTCGGCCCTGTTTACCCTCGCCTCAGGCAGCTATGCGCTCACCGTGTTCACCGCAATCACGGTGATCATCGTATTGGGCATGGGCATGCCGGTTCCGGCGGTGTATGCGCTCTCGGCTGTGCTCGCGGCACCCGCTCTGGTCGAGCTCGGCATTCCGACGCTCGCGGCCCATCTTCTGATCGTCTATTACGCGGCGGTCTCGGCGATCACGCCCCCGGTGGCGGTCGCCTCGTTCGCTGCGGCCTCGCTCGCTTCGGCCAATCCGGTTGCGATCAGCCTGCTCGCCTGTCGCATCGCAGCCGTCGCGTTCGTGATCCCGGTGGTGTTCATCAGTCGGCCTGAGATCCTGCTGGTGGGCGACCCGATCGCCATCATCGCCGCGGTCGCATTCGTTTCTTTGGGGTGTCTGGCCATGACGATCGCGAGCGAGGCCTGGTATAGGGGTCAGGTCGGTCATGCAGAACGGATCGGACTGGGCCTGATGAGCCTGCTCCTCTTTGCCGATCGTCTCGACCTCAACGCAGGAGCGGCCATCGCCTTCCTGCTGTGGCTCGCCTGGCGAGTACGGCGCAGCCGAACTGCACTCCATACGCCCGAGCGCTGACGCGCGCCCCATTCCTCAATGCCGATTCGATTGTTTCTTTCAGGAGTGTGTTGCCATGTACGACCGCTTTCAGGTCAGCCGGTTGATCGATCTTTGGTTGGCCGAGGATATTGGTTACTGCGATCTGACCGCACAGCTGATGCTCGACGCCCATGCGCAGGCCACCTTTCACATGAACGCCCGAGAGCCCATGGTCATCGCGGGCATCGAGATCGCCGCCATGATCATCGAACGCTACGACCCGCGTTTGAATGTAAAAGTGTTGGTCGCCGATGGGGATCGGGTCGAGCCGGGCAAGCGACTTCTGACCGTGCAGGGCAATGCGCGCAGCATCGTGACCACCGAACGCACGGCACTCAATATTCTCCAGCGCATGTGCGGCATCGCGACGGCCACCGCACGCTTCGTCGATGAGATCCGTGGAACCTCAGCGCGCCTGATCGACACGCGCAAGACCACGCCGGGGCTGCGCATGCTCGAAAAGCATGCGGTGACCTGCGGGGGCGGGCTCAATCACAGGCTCGGTCTGGACAACGGCGTGATGCTGAAGGACAACCACATCGCCATCGCCGGCAGCATCGCGCAAGCGGTGAAACGGGTGCGCCGGCAACTGCCCACCCTGACCTGTATCGAGGTCGAATGCGACCACCTGGCCCAGGTGGCCGAAGCGGCCGAGGCCGGTGTGGATGTGATCATGCTGGACAACATGCCCGTGCCCACCATGAAGGAGGCCGTCAAGATGGTGGCCGGCCGCACCAAGATTGAAGCGTCGGGCGGCATCCGGCTGGACACGATCCGCGCCATTGCAGAGGCCGGGGTCGACTATGTCTCGACCAGCAAAATCACCCAGGGCGCTTCGCCGGTCGATATCGGTCTGGACGAATGACCGGTCCTGGCGAGACCGGGACCCTGCTCCTGATTGTCGGGCCGAGCGGGGTCGGCAAGGACAGCCTGATCGACGGACTGCGTGAGCGGCTCGATGATGCGCGGTTCGAGTTCGCACAGCGGGTCATCACCCGGCCGGTTGATGCCGGTGGCGAAGCCCACGAAGCCTGCACGCCGGACGCTTTTGCTCAACGCGAATCCCAGGGCGATTTTCTGATCAGCTGGCGCGCGCACGGACTCGCCTACGGGCTTAAATCGAGCATCCGCGAGACCCTTGCGCAGGGTCGCCATGTCATCGCCAATGGCTCGCGCGGCGCGGTGGAAACGCTCAGCCGCCGGGTACAACGCCTGACCGTGATCGAAATCAATGCCCCGGCCGAGATGCTCGCCGCACGATTGGCGAGCCGGGCGCGGGAGCCCGCTGAAGGCCTCGAGCGCCGCTTGGCGCGCGCCCACGCCGAGTTCAGCTACCCGCAAGGTGTGACCGTGCTTCGGGTCATGAACGACAGCCGTCTCGACATCGGCATCGCCCGGCTGGAGGCCACGGTCCGCAGGCACCTGGGCTTGGCAAGCCAAACGGCTTCTGGGCCCGTCCTCAGCAAAATCGCCGGTCAGCGCATCGATGCGTCGGGCTTCGCAACAGCCCTATCCGACATCGTCGTGGGGAAGCTCTCGGGGGCGATGCGGGACGCCTTTCTCACCGCCTGCGCGAGCGATCTGGATGACGAAGAGATCGTGGCCGTCGCCCGCTGGCGAAGCACGCTGATGCCCAGGGTTCAGTGGGACGCTCCCATCGTGGTCGACAAGCATTCGCTCGGGGGAACGGCCGGGAGCCGCGTCACCATGGTCGTGATCCCGATCGTCGCTGCGCACGGACTCACGATCCCGAAAACCTCGTCTCGTGCGATCACCTCGGCTTCGGGCACGGCCGACGCGATGGAGGTGCTCGCCCGGGTCGATCTCGACCCCGAGGCGCTTCGGCGCTGTGTTGCATCAGCACGCGCCTGCATTGCCTGGAACGGTCGGCTCAACCATTCGTTGCTTGACGAGACCATGCACCGCATCGAACGCGAGTTGAAACTCGATACTCGCAGGTGGTCGGTGGCCTCCATCCTTTCAAAGAAATGGTCGGCCGGAGCCACCCATGTGGTGATCGACATCCCCTACGCCCCCAAGGGCAAAGTGCACAGTCGCGAGGCCGCCGGTGCACTGGCCCAGGTCTTCGAGACTGTGGGCGCGCAACTGGGGCTCACGGTGCGGGCGTTTTCGACCGACGCCAGTGCACCGATCGGGCGTGGCATTGGCCCCGCGCTCGAAGCGCGCGATGCGATGCAGATTCTCGAGAACCATCCGCAGGCGCCCGAGGATCTGCGCCAGAAGTCGCTGTTTTTTGCGAGCCAGATCATTGCGCTCGACCCGCAACTGAAAGGGGATCTCGCAGCCGCCGAGCGCCGGGCGCTCGAGCTGCTCGAATCCGGACGGGCTCATGCGGCCATGCAGGCCATCATCGAAGCGCAAGGTCGCCGCTTGGCACCTGACCCCTCGGGTCTTCACGAGGAGACCGTCCGGTCGAATCGCTCAGGCAACATCGCGCGGGTACGCGCTCAAGCCATCAGCGCGATTGCGCGCGCGGCCGGCGCACCCGCCGACCTGCTGGCGGGCGTCGACCTGCTCGCGCGACCTGGCGATCACATCGACCGGGGCGCACCGCTCTTTCGATTGCAGGGACGTGATCCGCAGGCCGTTGCCCGTGCATTGGACTTGACCGGGATCGACAGCGGGTTTGACTGGTGCGAATAAGGCTCAGCGCGTCGCGACCGGTCTGCGGGCTATGGTGATCCTGAACTCGAACTCTCGCCCGCCTCGGAGCATTTTGAAGCTCGCCTGAGTCCCGGGAGGCAGGCGAGCAATGGTATCGAGCATCGCGGCGGTCGATGCGATCGGTCTGCCCTCGATCTCAAGCAGGATGTCGCCTCGTCGAATGCCCGACTGATCGGCCGGACCGCCCCTCACAACGCCCACGATCAGGGGCGCGCGAACGCTCGGGAGGCGAAAGGCGCTGATGAGGTCCTCGTTCAGATCGACGGGCTCGACACCAATGTAGCCACGCGTCACCACACCGTCACGCACGAGCTGGTCGAGCACCTGCCGTGCCGTCGAAACCGGAATCGCAAAGCCGATTCCGAGCGATCCACCACTGCGCGAATAGATGGCGGTATTGATACCGATCAGCCTGCCTTCGCCATCGACCAGCGCCCCGCCCGAGTTACCCGGGTTGATCGCTGCATCGGTCTGAATGAAATTCTCGAAGGTGTTGATGCCGAGCTGGTTGCGGCCCAATGCGCTGACGATGCCCTGGGTGACCGTCTGGCCCACGCCGAATGGATTGCCGATCGCCAAGACGACGTCACCCACCCTTACCGATTCGGAATCGCCCCACTCGATCGCGGGTAAGGCCTTGCCGTCGATCCTGAGCACCGCCAGATCCGTATCAGGATCGCTGCCGATCAATCGGGCGACCGCGCGATTGCCGTCGGCAAGCATCACCTCGAGCGCACGGGCATCTTCGACGACATGGTGGTTGGTGAGGATTGTGCCGTCACGCGAGACGATGACCCCAGAGCCAAGGCTGACCGACTGCCGCTCGGCCGGACGGTCGGCATAGGGTCGTCTTGAAGCGCCATCGCCCGGGCGGGGCGAGGCCCGGGGGCGATCGAGGTTGACGCTGTAAATGTTCACCACGGCGGGAATCGCACGCTGCGCTGCACGGGCGTATGACACAATCTCCGGTGAACGGGCCCACTGCGTTCCCGGGGCGGCCGCACCATCGCGGGAGGCCTGATCACGCGCGGGCTGAAGCTGGGCGGGCAGCCACTGGGGCGCAAAAGCCGACAGCACAAACACCACCGCGACGGTCATTGTCACCGTCTGGGCAAAAAGCAGCCAGAATTTCTTCAACATGAGTGAAACACAGGGCCCGCAAGAGCGGGCAGGCCGTCGTCGAGGGACTGGGGTCGAGGCACAGGCGCTTGGAGCCTGGTTTGATGCCCTGCTCGAGCCCGAGCACTACAGCGATTATTGTCCAAACGGTCTGCAGGTGGAAGGCCGGCGCGCCATCCGACGCATCGCGAGCGGCGTCACGGCCAGCCTGGCGCTGATCGAAGCCGCCGCAGAGCGCGGCGCTGACGCGCTGCTCGTTCATCACGGCTGGTTCTGGCGCGGCGAACCGCCTTGCCTGACCGGCCTCAAAGGGGCGCGGGTACGTGCCCTGATGAAAAGCGGCATGCACCTTTTCGCCTTTCACCTGCCGCTGGACGCTCACCCCGAGGTCGGCAACAACGCGGTGCTTGGCCAAAGGCTGGGTTGGTCGATCGATGGCCGGGGCGGGCCGGATCGCCTGATCGTCTGGCACGACTTCGCACAGCCGCGCGATGCAGGCAGGATCATTGCAGGCATCAGCCGGACCCTCGGCCGAAAGGCCCTTGGGGTCGGTGCGCTCGAGCGTCCGATCCGTCGGGTAGCCTGGTGCACGGGGGCTGCACAGGACATGATCGAGGCCGCTGCAGCTCTGGGCGCCGATCTCTACCTCAGCGGTGAAATTTCCGAACGCACGACCCACCAGGCCCGAGAACTTGGGCTGGCTTATGTCGCTGCGGGCCACCATGCGACTGAACGGTTCGGCGTACAGGCGCTCGGCCAACGAGCGGCCAGCGAACTGGGCATCGAACACGAATTCATCGACGATCCCAACCCGGTCTAGCCAACGGGTCCAGCTCGTCCGAACACCCGGCCCCTCGAGAGGGCCGTGGCTCAGCGACCTGGAGGGTCTCCGGAGCCCGAGCCCGACGCTGGAGCGGCCGATGAGGCGGCTGGGGCCGCGGGAGGATCCCCTCCGGGGGACTCGGAGTCGGTCGATGTGTTGCGGCTGTAGGCCTTCAAAAAGCCGGACAGGAAAATACCGAGCTCATAGAGCAAGATGAGCGGAATGGCGAGCATGAACTGGCTGAGCACATCAGGGGGCGTGAGCACCGCCGCGACGATGAACGCTCCGACAATCACGTAACGCCTGATTTCGCGCAGTTGCTGGGGGGTCACCATGCCCAGCTTGACGAGCAGCATCTGGACGACCGGCACCTCGAAGGTAAGCCCGAAGCCAAAGAAGATCGCCAGGGTGAAGTCCCAGTACTTCTGGAGATCCTGCATCACTTCGGCGCCCGTGCCGGCGGCGAACGAGAAAAAGAAGGAATAGGCGGCCGGCAACACGAAGAGGTAAGCGAAGCTGATGCCCACCATCAGAAAAAACACGCTTGAGAGGATGAGCGGCAGTGCGAAGCGCTTTTCGTGCTCATAAAGGCCTGGGGCAACGAAGGCCCAGGCCTGATACAGCACCCAGGGCAGGGAAAAAAGCAGCGCCGATAGGAATGCCACCTTGGTCAGCGTAAAGAAGGCGCCCTCGCCCGCCAGAAATACGGGCTTGGCACCCGGAGGCAGTGCCTCATAGAGCGGCAGCGACAGAAACCAGAGGATGTCCCGGGAGAAGTAGAAGCACACCGCAAACATGATCAGTACAACGATCAACGAGCGGATGACCCGGTCGCGCAGCTCGACCAGATGGGAGATGAAACTTTCTTCCTGGGCCATCGGCAGACTCAGCGATAAAAGCGCCGTTTGGGGCGCTTGCGGTGCAATTCGCGGTCACGCTCGATCCGCCGGTCGCGGATGCGCTCGCGCATTCTCCGGTGGGCATACACCCGATCCCAGTCGGTGGTCTGGGAGTTCGATCCGGAGTTGGACTGAATGGATGCGGAAATCGAGTCCAGCTCAGCCTGCGCGCCGTCTACCGCAGAACGGACCGAGGATTCAACCTCCTTGGCGGCCGAATTGACTTCACCTTGCAGTTTGCGAAGGTCCTCGAGATCCATCTGACGATTGATGTCGGACTTGACGTCGGCGACGTAGCGCTGCAGCTTGCCGATCCATTGACCGAGCTGACGGGCGACCCGGGGCAGACGCTCGGGACCCAAAACGATCAGCGCCACCACCGCCGCCACGCCGAGCTCTGAAATACCCAGATCAAACATCGCTCAGACCGAAATGGATTGGATCGGCTCGCTCAGCCTGGAAAAACAAACGAGCGGCCTCGTGGGACCGCTCGCTCTGCGACACGGGCGAGCCCTGGACTCAGGTCTTCTCGCGCGCTTCGACATCAATGGTCGTCTTGGCCGCAGCCGGCGGCGACACCTGCTGGGGCGGCGTGGCCTGGGCCTGAGACTGAGCGGCGGGCTGGGCATCGGTGGGCCCCTGAGCCCCGCCTTCTTTCATGCCATCTTTGAAACCCTTGACCGCACCGCCGATATCGGAACCAATGTTGCGCAGCTTCTTGGTGCCGAAAATCAGCATGATGATCACAAGCACGATCAACCAGTGCCAGATGCTCATCGCTCCCATCTTGTACTCCTGAATGATTGGACCTAGCGTCGCCCCATCATGGAACCGAGAGGTTCAGGGCCGCCCAGTACGTGGACGTGAAGATGATACACCTCCTGCCGGCCGATGCGCCCGTTGTTGACAATGACCCTGCAGCCATCATCGAGACCTTGGCCGCGGGCAATCGGCGCAATCATGCTGAACAAATGCCCCAGCAAACCCCGTTGGTCGGGTCCCACGTCATAAAAATTGACGATGTGGATCTTGGGAATGATCAGTACATGAACCGGGGCGCTGGGGTTGATATCGTGGAACGCGAGGATGTGCTCGTCTTCGTAGGCCTTGCGCGCCGGAATCTCGCCGCGCACGATCCGGCAGAAAATACAGTCGTCTGTGGGCTGGCTCATGACTGGGGCTCCTGTTGCGGGCCGCTGGGGCCGGACGCCCGCCCGTGCTCGGCCTGTTCACGGGCCATAGCCTTGCGGGCGGCTTTCTCCTCGAGGCCCGAGAGGCCTTCGCGGCGGGCCAGTTCGGCGAGCACCGCCTGCGGGCCCAGCTGGTATTGTTCGAGCATCACCAGACAGTGAAACCACAGGTCAGCCGTCTCGGCCACGATGCGCGCGCGATCACCGTCTTTGGCGGCCATGACTGTTTCGGTGGCCTCTTCGCCGATCTTCTTGAGAACAGCGTCCGGTGCCCGCGCAAGCAGACGGGCCACATAGGAGCGGTCGGGGTCGGCGGAGCGACGCTCCGCGATGACCTGAGCCAGGCGTTCGAGCACCTGCGTTTCGTTCAGGATTTGGGCCTTCATCGGTAAATCATCTCCGGGTCCTTGAGGACCGGATCGGTGGCTGCCCACCGGCCGTCCTGCCACTTCCTGAAAAAGCAGGAGGCGCGACCGGTATGACAGGCGATTCCGCCGACCTGCTCCACCTGCAGGAGAACGACGTCGCCATCACAGTCCAGTGCGATCGATTGGACCCTCTG
>JBIKVK010000307.1:0-4042 GCA_044356835.1 Burkholderiaceae bacterium | reverse complement strand
CCTCGGGTGATCGCAGCGGGCCAGTACGCGTGCTCGGCGGCGCGGGTACAGGCAAGACGGTACTAGCCATGCATCGCGCAAGATGGCTCGCGGATAACCGCACACCAGCAGGTAAGAGAGTTCTGTTCACGACCTTTACCAAGAACCTGGCGAGCGATATCGAGCAGAACCTGCGAACACTTTGCGGAACTTCCACGTTGGCCAAGCTGGAGGTGCGAAATCTTGACGCCTGGGTTCACAGTTATATGCGCAGCCGCAAGCTTGAGCACCGAATCGTATATGACCGCAAGCAGGATGCAGCGCTGCAAGCTTGGCAGTCTGCGATGGCGGTACGCGATACCTCGCTGGATCTGCCTGAATACTTCTATGAGCAAGAGCTAGAGCAGGTCGTTCTTGCTCAAGGAATTACCACCCGCGATCAGTACCGTACCGCCCGTCGCACTGGCCGTGAGAGCGTGCTAAGCCGCGCCAAGCGCGACGCTGTATGGCCGGTGTTCGAGGAGTATCGCGGCCAGCTTAGCTCGCGCAAGCTGAAGGAGGTCGACGACGCCTACCGGGAGATTGCTGACTTGATCCTCGCGGAAGATAAGCAAGAAGGTGATTACAGCGCCATCGTTATCGACGAGACGCAGGACTTCGGGCCTCAAGCGCTGCGGCTACTTCGCGCCATGATCCCATCCGGTGCCAACGACCTGTTCTTCGTTGGCGACGGCCACCAGCGTATCTACAGCCGGCACCGCGCCGCAATGAGCAAGTGCGGTATCGACATTCGCGGCCGATCCCGGAAGCTTTACCTGAACTACAGGACCACTGACGAGATTCGCAGGCAGGCGGTTGCGCTTCTAGAAGGCTGCGAAATTGACGACTTGGACGACGGTCACGATGAAACCAGGCGATACAAGTCTCTATCGCACGGCCCCGCACCGTCGGTTGTCAGCGTTACTGGCCTGGAGTCGGCAAGTGCGGAGTTGATTTCATTTCTGAACTCATTAAAGGATGGAGCGGTGCATCTTCCCGCAGTGTGTGTGATCGGCGCGGGGGAGAAACAGAGGGAGGCCCTCGCAATACAGGTCCAGAACGCAGGATTCAAAATTGCGACGATTACCGCGCAGACGAATCATGCAGACGCCACAGGGGTCGTTCACTTTTCAACGATGCATCGAGCAAAAGGGCTTGAGTTCGATACCGTTGCGGTCGTGGCACCCAGCTCCTTTTTCGGCGACCCAGAAAATACAGCGAATCAGCGAAAACTTCTTTATGTCGCGCTGACTCGGGCTAAGCGTTCTGCGCTTCTAATAAAAATGATTTGAAAGGGGGTGTCAGGGCACGCCCTACCTGGCTGTGCGGTGTTTCTATTCGGCTAACAGCGATCATGTAATAGCCGAAAAACTTCGTCGACGGCCTTCTCGCCTCCGGGCACTTTTAAGGGCTCCGCTAATTTGAAGGGTGCGTCATTTCTGCACCGAGAAACCGGTTACGCGCTGAAACCTCTGCACGAATGCGAAGGCCCAGCGGAGCCAGTGTCTCGGCATGCTGAGAGTCGTTGAGCCGCGGTGTCTGCACCACGATGATGTCCACTTCAATTCTTAATGGACACGTCGTCTTCGGTGATGGCGCCGATCACTTCCGATGCGACGTAGCGCTTGAACGACCTCGAGTCAGTAAAGGCCCGGAAGCCCGCCTCGCTGGCCGCTTTGATCGTGGCAGCGTCCTCATGCAGCAGAACCGCGACAGGTTGGCTGAGCTCCTCCTGCAGCCCGTTCGGCCAGGCCAGATCAAACACTGCGCGCTGCTCGCCGGACTGCGGATCCGCGAAGTCGAAAGCCACCACGCCCCTCGGCAGCCCCTGAGACTCCACCCACTCATTGATGTCGTGGATCTCCTCCTCTTCGGCTTCGCTGGTGATGCCGCCCTGGGTGGCGGGCGCAGAGAAAGCCGCTGCTGGCCCAGCAAGCCATCGGGTGTCACCGTGCAGGAGTTCCTCCATGCGGCGATTTAACTCGTCAGCCAGCAGGGACTTGCGCGCTTCCAGGAAGTCTCGGAAGCGCTCGATCTTCCAAAGCGCCGGGTCATGAGGGATCCACTGGGATGCCAGCGATCCCGGGTGTGCTTCTTCAACGGCCGGGAAGTATTCCTCGGGCAGTCGGTCCGTGATGACGAGATTGGTGTCTTTGGTCAGAAAGCAGAAGTTGGCGAGTGCGTTGACCTCGGCCCGCCGGTAGTTCTTCTTGTAAAGCTGCGCCTTGGGAAAGATGTGATGCACTTCCAGTCGGCTCATCCGACCGCGCAGATTTGCCTTGAGCGGCAAGCCTGAGCCCCAGTCTCGCGCCTCTCCCATACGGGTCATCATGTACAGCACAGGATAGAAGCGCGCGCCAAGGCTCCAACCTGTGAAGTGGCCAGGCTCCACCCTCAAGCCTCCGTGCCAAAGACGAAGCTGCTCCAGAAGCTTGTCCAGCCCGCCGTCGGGCCCTTCTAGCGCCGCCAGGTCCTGGTCGATGAACGACTCAGTCGACCCTGAAAATCTTCCCCACATGGCCGCCTGGACAAACCAGAACAGCAGCTTGTCGCGCTCCGGTGCAGGCATGGGCCCAGAGCGGCCATCGAGGTAGCGAACCATCACCGGAACCCCGAAGCGGCCGAAGAAGACTTGGTCATGGTCCAGACCAAGCCGGCCGCTGATCATGTTCAGGCTGGTATCTACGTGCCTTGTTGCGCGCCTGAGCCCGTCCTGGATCTCCTCGGCGCTCTTGTCGTGGAGGAACTGGAAGCGGGCTTCCCCGGTGAGCACCGTGTTCACCGAGCGCAACAGCCAGTCGAGGTTGAAGTGGAATTCGGCATTCGCCCACTCCTTCAACTTGGCCTTCATCGTGTCCCGGGCCTCGGGCCAGTCGGCGCAGATCTTGGCCAGCGCAAGGTCACCCTTGGAGAGCTTGGTGCCGCCGCTGTTGACCATGTTGAAGATGTCGACCACGACATCCAGCGTTTTGTCGGCGCCGGTGACTTCCTCCGTGTACAGGTCGATATCCAGGATTCCGAGGACACGAGAGATCCGCGCCGAATACTTGACCGCTTTGACGCCGACCCTCGCATCTTCCGCCAATTGTTCTACCAGAGCTTCATGGCCAGCCTGGCCACTACTCATCAGCGTGGTGACGTCAATCCAGAAAGGATCGTCTTTCATCGTGACCGGCTGATAGAAGGAAAAGGCTTCCTGTTCGAGGTGAAAGCGCAGACCCGTGAACGCCTTGGGATTGCCGTCGAAGAACTTGGGTGGCTTGCCGCGGACGACGCCGTAAAGCGAGGTCATGCGTTGCTGCCCGTCGAGCAGCAGCTTAACCACCCCAGCAGCCAGTGGGCCATCACCGCGATGGGCAGCCGACTTCGATTCCGTGGCCCAGACGAGCAGGCCACCGACCGGGCGGCGCAGGTACAGCGAGGTGAACAGTTTTCGTACCTGGTCCCCATTCCAGACGTAGCCACGCTGGAACTCGGGTAGCGCCATGTGACCGCTGTCGATGTGATCGAGGATCGTGGAAATCTTCATTGGTTTGAAAGGTGCAGGGGGCGTCAGGTTTTGTGTGAGTGATGCGCTGAGAGACTTGTCCGCGGCGGCGGGCGTCGCCTGCGACGAACGGCCGACGCGGTGGATAAGTTCGGTTCGACATTGTCACGCAACCAGTCTGGTAAATCTATCGCCGTATGCGATCGCGAGTTGATTCATCGCCTGTCTCCATTCTCGGACGCCGCGGCCGTTGTCCCGACCGATATTGCGCAGCGCCAGCCAAATGAGTTTGGTGGCTGCGTCATCGCTGGGGAAGTGCCCGCGGGTCTTGATGATTTTTCGCAACTGGCTGTGCAGGCTCTCGATCGCATTGGTTGTGTAGATGAGCTTGCGCACCGCCGGCGGAAACGCAAAGAACGGTATCGATCCCAGGCGCGGCGCTATGGCCTGCGCGATGATTAAATCTGAATCGCCGGCGGGACATGGTTTCGATGCGATCATTGCTGGCCCTCGCAAGGTTTTGGCGGCGTATGTGAG
>JBIKVK010000306.1:0-4048 GCA_044356835.1 Burkholderiaceae bacterium | reverse complement strand
CCTGCGTCCGGGCGCTCAAAGATGCTGCGCGTTTTCAACTCCTTCTCCCGCACCAAAGAGGACTTCGTTCCGCTCGAGCCGGGTCGCGTCCGGATGTACGTCTGCGGAATGACGGTCTACGACTTCTGTCATGTCGGGCATGCCCGCGTGATGGTGGTGTTCGATGCGGTCCAGCGCTGGCTGCGCGCCAGTGGCTATGGCGTCACCTATGTCCGCAACATCACGGACATCGATGACAAGATCATCCGCCGTGCCGTCGAGAACAACGAAACGATCGGTGCGCTGACCGAGCGCTTCATTGCGGCCATGCATGAGGACGCGGATGCGCTGGGCGTCGCGCGTCCCGATCATGAGCCTCGTGCGACGGGCTATGTGCCGCAGATGCTGGGCCTGATCGACCGGTTGGAAGAGCGTGGCCTCGCGTACCGCGCACCGGACGGCGATGTCAATTATGCGGTCCGGCGCTTTGCGCCTTACGGCCGCCTGTCCGGCAAGTCGCTGGATGACCTGCGCGCCGGCGAGCGGGTCGCCGTCGACTCGGCCAAGCAGGATCCGCTCGATTTCGTGCTCTGGAAGTCGGCCAAGCCCGACGAACCTGCCGAGGCGGTGTGGGCCTCCCACTTCGGGCCGGGGCGTCCCGGCTGGCACATCGAGTGCTCGGCCATGGCAACGAGTCTGCTGGGTCGCACCATCGATATCCATGGAGGTGGAGCGGATCTCCAGTTTCCCCACCATGAGAACGAAATCGCCCAAAGCGAGGGGGCTTCGGGCGAGCGCTTTGTTCGGTACTGGATGCACAACGGTTTTGTCCGGGTCGACGAAGAGAAGATGTCGAAGTCGCTGGGCAACTTCTTCACCATTCGCGAGGTGCTGCGCAAGTACGACCCGGAGGTGGTGCGATTCTTCATCCTGCGCGCGCATTACCGCAGTCCGCTCAATTATTCCGACGCGCATCTGGAGGACGCTCGCGCTGCGCTCACCCGCCTCTATGGTGCGCTGGGTGAGTGCGATGGCCCGGCCGCGCACCCGGTTGACTGGACCGAGTCGCATGCGCTTCGGTTCCGCGAGGCGATGGATGACGACTTCAACACGCCGGTGGCGATGGCCGTGCTCTTCGATCTTGCGGCCGAAGTCCACCGAGCGAGCGACCCGCAGCAGGCCCAGGCGTTCCGGTTGCAGTTGCGAGCGCTGGCCACCGTGCTTGGCCTGCTGGGGCGTTCGCCGCAGCAGGTGAGGCGCAGCGGCCTGACAGGGAGCGAGTCGGATGCGGCCGGTCTGGCCGACCCTGAGATCGATGCGTTGATCGCCGAGCGGGCAGCGGCCAAGAAAGCCCGCGATTTTGCTCTCGCCGACAGCATTCGGAAGCGACTGGTCGAACAGGGGATCGTGCTCGAGGATACGCCCTCGGGAACCTCCTGGCGACGCGCTTGAAGCAGCGCAGGCCTCTCGCGCAATGACGCCTGCCTTGAAGCCTGCCTACTGGGATGAAGCCTGCGCGGCCCTGGGTTCGGCCGATCCCGTCATGGGCGGCATCATTGCCCAGTGCGGGCCGGTCCATCTGTTGTCGCGGGGTGATCCCTTTCAGACCCTGGCCCGCTCGATCGTCGGACAGCAGATCTCGGTGAAGGCGGCGCAGAGCGTTTGGGATCGGTTTGCAGCTGCGGCGCGCGAGGTGCGGCCCGAGCGCGTGGCCCGGATGCGCGAGAGCACGTTGCGGGCCGCGGGGCTGTCGACCCGCAAGGCCGAATACCTCCAAGATCTCGCCCGACGTTTCCTGAGCGGTGAGGTCGATCCTGCGCGCTGGCCGGACCGCCCTGATGAGGAGGTCATCGCCGAGCTGGTGCAGGTGCGCGGCATCGGCCGCTGGACAGCCGAGATGTTTCTGATCTTTAATCTGTTGCGTCCAGACGTGTTTCCGCTCGACGATATCGGCCTGTTGAAGGGCATCGGCCGAGCCTACGGTTTGGGCGAGCGGCCCGGGCGCAGCGACGCCGCGACGCTGGGCGAACGCTGGCGGCCCTGGCGCACAGTGGCCACCTGGTACCTCTGGCGCAGCCTCGATCCACTCCCCGTGGAGTATTGATGAAGACGACATTTCTGGACTTTGAGTCCTCCGTGGCCGATCTCGAGCAGAAGATCGAGGCACTGCAGTTTGCGCAGGAGGACTCCGCGATCGACATTGCCGAAGAGGTCGATCAGCTGCGCAAGAAAAGCCAGGCGCTTCTGAAAGACACCTACGCGAAGCTCACCCCCTGGCAGACGGCGCAAGTGGCCCGTCATCCGCAGCGACCCTATACCCTGGATTACATCGGGCTGCTCTGCACCGACTTCCATGAATTGCATGGCGACCGGGGCTTTGGCGACGATCCGGCCATTGTGGGCGGGCTGGCTCGCTTTCTCGGTTCGACCGTGATGGTGATCGGTCACCAGAAAGGCCGCGACACCCGGGACCGGGCACACCGCAATTTCGGCATGCCGCGGCCCGAGGGCTATCGCAAAGCCTTGCGCCTCATGAAGCTCGCGGAGAAATTCGAAATCCCGGTGCTCACCTTTGTCGATACGCCCGGCGCATTTCCGGGCATCGGTGCCGAGGAACGCAACCAGTCCGAGGCGATCGGGCGCAACCTGCTCGAGATGGCCACCCTCAAGGTTCCCATCGTCACGACCATCATCGGCGAAGGCGGGTCGGGCGGTGCGTTGGCCATTGCAGTGGGCGATGCAGTGTTGATGCTCCAGTATTCGGTGTATTCGGTCATTTCGCCCGAGGGGTGCGCTGCCATTCTCTGGAAGAGCGCCGACAAGGCGGCCGATGCGGCCGAGACGATGGGCATTACCGCGCAGCGCTTGAAGACGCTGGGCCTGATCGACCGCATCGTGAGCGAGCCGGTGGGCGGGGCCCACCGTGATCCGCAGCAGACCGCCCAGCAGTTGCGTCGGGCGATCTCGGATTCACTTCGGCAACTTCAGGCGCTGGACCTCAAGGTGCTGCTGCGTCAGCGCCATGAGCGCATCATGGCCTATGGCAAATTCAAGGAGGTGGCCGCGTGAGCGGCCCCGGCCGGGGTTGACGTCCAGCGGGCTGGCATGACGGGCGCCCGCCATGGCTGTCCGGTTCTGGCTGCCCTTCAGTCGAACCTGGGTCCCATCGCGCGTTCGGGCTCGCCTGATCCTGCACACCCAGTTGATCTGGCGGGTGATCTGGCAAGCGAGCCGCCCTCGGTGCATGCGCCCCGGGTGATCGTCGCCTATAGCGGCGGGCTCGATTCAACCGTGCTGCTCGACGCCTGCGTGCGCACGCTCGGCTCGCAGCGCGTGATCGCAGCCCATGTTCATCACGGACTGCAGGAAGAGGCCGAGGCCTGGGCGGAGCACTGCCGGGCTCAATCCCATGTGCGGGGTGTGCGGTTCGAGTGCCTGCGGCTCGGGCGTGCGCAGCCTGCGGGCGAGGGGCTCGAGGCCTGGGCACGGACCGAGCGCTATCGGGCCCTGTGGGCGCTTGTGTTGGAAGAGCGCGGTGCGGCTCTGCTGACCGCCCACCATGCCGACGATCTCGCCGAGACCCTGCTGATGCGGCTGGCCCGCGGCACGGGCCTCGATGGTCTGGCCGATGCCTTGCCGGGCGAGGCGCAGCTCTCCGATGGGCGGCTCTTGCTGCGGCCGCTGATCCAGCTGACCCGCGAGCAGCTGCTCCATTACGCACGTGAGCGGATGCTCGAATGGATCGACGATCCCATGAACCGGGACCCGAGGTTCGGGCGGGTGGCCTTCCGTGAGGCGGTGATGCCCGGTCTGAGAGCTGCAGCTCCGGATGCGGTCCGGCAGTTTGCTCGTGCGCAGAACTTGCTCGCTCGCGCTCAAGCTGAACTCGACGGACTCGCCGCGGGCGATCTCGAATGCGCCCGGCTGCCCACAGCGGCGCAGGCGCCGCCGGCTCTCGATCGGCGGGTGATCGGCCGATTGAGCCCGTTTCGGCAGGCCCAGCTCTTTCGCCACTGGTGGCGGCAGCTCGCTGGCGGGCAGGGTGCGAGGATGCCGTCCGAGGCGCAGT
>JBIKVK010000002.1:0-43205 GCA_044356835.1 Burkholderiaceae bacterium | reverse complement strand
GAGTCGGAATCACGGGATCCAACCAATCAGTTGACGATGTCCAGAAATTGGTCGATCTCGCCATGCAACGCTGGGGGCGCATCGATGCGCTGGTCAACTCTGCCGGGCACGGTCCGCGCGCGCCCCTGCTCGACATCACTGACGCCGACTGGCACACCGGGCTCGAGGTTTACTTCCTGAGCGCGGTAAGGCCGATTCGCCTGGTTGCACCCATCATGGCCGAGCAGGGCGGCGGCGCGATCGTAAATATCAGCACGGCCTGGGTCCATGAGCCCTCCGAGATGTTTCCCACCTCTGCCGTGTTTCGGGCGGGGCTCGCAAGCTTTACCAAGATACTCGCTGACACCTACGCCGCGAAAAACATCCGCGTCAACAATATCCTGCCGGGCTGGATCGACAGTCTCCCCGCCACCGACGCTCGGCGCGAGAGCGTTCCCATGAAACGCTACGGACGGACTGAGGAAGTGGCCGCCAGTATCGCTTTTCTGCTCTCGGATGGAGCGGGCTATATCACCGGGCAGAATATTCGAGTCGATGGCGGTATCACTCGCTCCGTTTGACAATGCAAGCGCGAGTGGGCGTTTTGAAGCGCAGTACCTACGAGCTCGCTCGCGACGGCCATGCGGGGGGCGGTGTCGATCGGCAGGACAAAGCCGCCATACAGAGAAGCTTCTCCAATGCTGGCGTGGCCTCGCCAGAGTGTGCGTACACGTAGGCCTCGCCTCGGGCGCCCAAGGTCCTCTGGCAGTCGCCGTACCCCGACGATCTAGCCCTGCGGCTGCTGCTACGTTCGGATCTGCGCATGTGGGCCTGGTGCTGCGCTTCCCGAAACCGACCTCTGCGCCAACAAGCTTGATGTACAGTTTCAGTGGTCCACCAAAATACGCGGTGCTCGCAGTCGTCATGCGGCTGTACTCGATGGAGAGGCTGCAACTGCAACCCGAATGCCGCGATAACCGTCATGAGGGTCGCAAATTTGGGGTTGCCCTCGGCTCATGGCTGTCCCGCTGCAAGCGGTTCCGGTTTCGTGATTTGAGATGAATCGTCGCCGGAGTACTTCGCAGATACTTCGAACATGCCGCGATGCCGGTTGAGCCGGCTGAAGTCCTGATCGGGAAAGATGATGTTTAAACAAATTTCCGCTGGCTACTCGCGCTCGCTTGCGCTCTTCGACGACCTCAGCGTCTGGGCCTGGGGCAACATCGGGCGAACCGGTTTAACCGTCGCCGCAGGCGATCCACTGTTTGCAATCTGCGGTTCCGGTCCACTTGAAATTGGCCATAATCGGTTCGCTCAGCCGGTGCCGCAGCGTCTCAACCCGCAGGTTCCCTTTCAGTGTGTCGATGACGCTGCGGTCGAACTGCTCGCCCTCACACCGGCCGGGCAGGTTTCGCGGCTCGCAACAGCGGCCTCGGTCACAGACGGCGCTGCCGCTGAACTGATCTCTGGATTGACCGGTGGGGTCCGCGACCTGTGCAGCAATGAAACCGCCCGCTATGCGCTGGACGTGTTCGGACGCGTTTGGAGTTGGGGCGGAAATTTCCAGGGGCAACTGGGTCGTACGGAGGCGGTTCACCTCAACCAGCCCCCGGCAGTCATCGAGGGGCTGCCTCCCGTGATTGCGCTTGCCGGCGGGCAGAACCATGTGCTGGCCCTGACCGACTCGGGCGAGGTGTGGTCGTGGGGCGCCAACGCAGCAGGACAACTGGGGCTCGGTAACCTGCGTCCGGCGTACAAACCCGAGCGGATCGAACTCGATACGGCAGTGATCGCGATTGCAAGCGGAGACACACACAGCCTGGCCATTGATGACGAAGGTCACCTGCATGCCTGGGGCTCCAATCACTGCGGACAACTAGGCCCTCTCGGATTGGGTATATCTGACCGCTCGATTTCGAGACCGGTTCGCGTTCAGTTGCCATTCGGCGTACGGCAGGCGGGCGCCGGTCGGCATTTCAGCGTTGCACTCAACGAGCATCGCGAGGTTTTTGCCTGGGGCTGGAACGGGTTCAAGCAGTTGGGCGAGCATTCGCTCGAATCGACTAGCGATCCGCTACGCATAGCCGGACTGGGTCGGATTGAGACGATCAGCGTCGGTCCGTTTCATGCGCTTGCGCTGGACGACAATGATCAGAACCTGTACGCCTGGGGCGATAACCGCAACGCTGCGTGTGGGCTACCCGTCTCTCAACCTGCGGTTGGCAGACCTCATCGGATCACGTTCGTATGAAGGAGTCGAGCATGAACAGCAGTGACCGAACGGCTGCGTTGAACGGTGAGCCGGGTTCAGTGCCCGCTGTCCACTCGCGACGCGAGTTCCTGAGTTGGAGCCTGCTGGCAGCCAGTGGCTCGGTGGCTGCGCAGCTGACCGGTTGTGGCACGTCGGGTGACACCGCAGACTCGCTCCGCGAACCGTTGACAATGCGCCCTGTCAATGGGGTGATCAGCCTGGATGTGGTGGCCGACTATGTCTCACAGCCGATCGCGCTGGCGCTCGCGAGTGCAGCGCCGTCTTATCCGGCTCCCGTCACCGTCGTCGATACTGCGCTTCGCCGCTATGCCGGAGGGTTCCCAGCACCCACACTTCGGGTTCGTGCCGGTGACTCGCTCAGGATGAGGTTGGTCAATCGTCTGCCCGCGAGTCCGAAAGGGCAGGCCAGCCTGAAATTTCTGAATTACCAGAACAGCACCAACCTTCACTTCCATGGTCTGCATGTCAGTCCCGACAAAGTCGGAGATCTATATGGCGACTATGTTGTCGACATGCCGGACGCGGGGGTCGTGCCGGGCGCCGTACGTCAGCATCAGATTGATATTCCCCTCGATCACCCGCCAGGAATCTTCTGGTATCACCCGCACCTACACGGCTCGTCCGGTGGGCAGGTGGGCAGCGGAATGTTCGGCGCGATCCTCATCGAAGATCCGGCCAACAGGCTGTTCGATCCGGCTTTGGTCCGTGAGCGAATCATCTTCGTCCACAAATACAACCTTAATGCTTCGGGCCGTACCGATTCGTTTTACGACTCGGCGATCACTGCACCGTCGGTGTTTTTACTCAACGGCAGCCTCCAGCCAACCATCATGATGAGGCCTGGAGAAATGCAGGTCTGGCACTTTATCAACAGCGCCACCTTCTATCCGTTCAATCCGGTGCTGGATGGACACACGATGCAGGCTTTTCTCCGGGATGGCGACCCGATTCCCCAGGGGCTGCAGCCTATCAACGCGGAGACAGCCGCCAAGTTCCACCCGAAAGCGTGGGCATCCAACCTTCAGGCCTGGCCTGGCAGCGTAGCGTCACCGGGCTCGCGTATCAGCGTCTTGGTGAAGGCAAGTGATACGCCAGGCGACTACCTGTTGCGTTCTGCCCTTTCGCCCTGGACCGACAACAGCAATTTTCAGCAGTATGGGGAGGTTGTTGCGCGGATTCGGGTGCAGGGCGAGCCAATGCAGATGGAATTACCGAGCGCCGCAACCGTGCTCGCCAACACAACTCGCTACGCAGATTTCGCTCCGATCACCGATAAAGAGCTGGCCGATAACGGTGGGGTGACTCGAAATGTGGTGCTGGGTGTCGTCCCGCTTAATGATCCACGCATTCCGCAACCTCCTCCGGCCGGAGAAGAGTGGTCTGTTCCACCCGGCGATGAGGGCGGGTCCCGTTTCGCGGGCGTCGTGTTCGCTGCTGGAAACAGCACCAACATGGCTCCGTTCCAGTCGGGCAGCGCGCTGTCACAAACCGTACGGCTCAATGATGTCGAAGAATGGACGGTTACCGGCGCAGACGATTTTCCGCACCCGTTTCACATCCATGTTAACGACTCTTACGTGGTGAAGATCAACGGCCAGCCGCTGACTGCGCCGTTCTGGGCGGACACCGTCGCGATTCCGCCCAGGGGGAGCATCACTTTCCGAATCCGTTTCAAGGATTTCAAGGGCAAGTTTGTCTGGCACTGCCATGCGCTCGACCACGAAGATCTTGGCATGATGCAGATGGTCGAGGTCGCGTAGTACCAGGCAATGTCGCGCGGTTGTACGGATTTCGGTAGCCTTCGCTATTCGAAAACCGTTTGGCCATCAAGCCAGTTGTAGAGCCTGTGAGGCAGCTGCTCGCTGTAGTTCGTTGACTTGTCTGTCACCGCCACGTCTTCGCTATCACAGCCTGCGCGAGCCTGCGGGCGCATGCTGCGCTCTGCTAGCCGCTCATGCGATCGGATGACCACCGGCGCGGGTAGTGGGTTTATCCTGAGTCGGTCACAAGATTGCGCGTCGCGCCCGTTGACCGGTTCAGGCGCAACAATTATTCGCTACGGTGATCAATTTCAGGGAGCGGATGTTCCCCTGCCATGAACCTCTCTCTGATTCCATCGCTGTTTTTCTTTTTCGGCTTGCTGTCGTTCGTGTATGCCGCGGCATTGCACTACTACCTGCGGCACACCGACCCGCGCGTTGTCCTCCACTGGAGCCTGGGCGCTCTGGTATGGGGTGTTGCCGTCACGCTGACTGTTTTCAGGACCGAGCTTCCGCTTCTGCTTTCCTATTTTCTGGCCAATGCAATCGCTTTCAGCGCGAATATCGAACTGAATCGAGCCTTGTGGGTCATGGGCCAGGACGACCGGAGCTCCCCGGTTCGTCGTCATCTGGATCCTTTCTACTTCCTCACCTATCTGGGCCTGCTTTATGCGATCGAATGGTATGTGCCGGCAGAATGGCGCAGCGTAGGCAAGACCGGGTTTGTGTCGATCGTGATGGTGGTGTTGTCCCTTCAGGGGGCGCGCTACTGTTTTCGTATTTCAGGCAAGCATGCACTCGAACTCGGCCGTTACTTTGCGTATCTCTATCTGATCGTGGCCGGGCTGTGGGGGAGCAGGGTGGCCGTAGCCCTCGTCGGGCAAGGTGTGAATGCCTTTGATCCTACGCCCTTGAATACCGCGATTTTCCTGACGATTTTCGTCACCGGGATCATGAAGTACCTGATGTTTCCGATGCTTCTGCTGAAGAAATCCGAAAACGAGAAGCAGGAGCAACTCAAGAAAACCCTGGCCAAGGTCAACAGGACAGTCACTTCGGGCGCATTATTTTTGGCAAAACCACCAGCATCGGGCAAGTGGCCATCGGCAGTTTGGGCACCAATGGTTTTACGTTCACGGGCACGGGCACTGCGGGCTCTATGCCGACCGTGGTGGGCGACGTCAACGGTGACGGTTATGAAGATATGTTGTTCAACAGTGACGCCAATAACTACTTGGTGTTTGGTGGCACCAACTTCACGCCGAGTGGCAGCGTGGCCATGCCCACTAGCACCTCGGGCACTTTAGCCACGGGCACCGGTTCGGGTGCGACCTATGTGCGCATCACTGGCAGTGGTGCAAACAAGTCGGGAGGCATACTCACCACTCAGCAAGGCGACTTCAATGGCGACGGTTACAGCGACTTCGCGTTGGCGCAAGTACCCTTCGATGGGACAACGGGGCCGGCGTATGTGTTTTTCGGCAGCGCGAGTGTGGCGCCTTGGACGACTAGCACGCTCACGTCGCCCACCAACGGCCGGGGCTTTGTGATCAGTGGCTTTACTGGGGGTGCTTCGTTGAAGTTCAGCACTGCCAATTCCGGTGACATCAACGGCGACGGCATGGATGACATGGTTTTCAGCGACGGTGAAAGCCGTGGATTTGTGCTGTTCGGCAAGACAGGTAGCACGTCGGTGACTTTGTCTGACTTGGTGGCGGGCAATGGTGGTTTTGTCATCAACTCCACGACCACCGGTTTGACGGACATCGATGTGGTCGGCGATTTCAACGGCGACGGCTTGGCAGACTTCGTCGTGGGCAGCAAAACCATCAGGAGTGCGACCGCGATCGGTGGGGCTTATCTGATTTACGGGCGTACCGCGACCACGGCGCTGACCTTGGAAGCCTTGAGTCCCACGCAGGGCTTCCGTATCGACGGCTATACGGCAACCACCGGCACGCAGCTGGGCCAAACGGTGAGTGCCGGAGGGGACATGAACGGTGACGGTTTTGCCGACTTGATGATCGGCTCGCAACAAGGCGAGGCGGTGGGTGCCGTAGCCGGTGCGGGTGTTGTCCGCGTAGTGTACGGCGGTGTAGACAAGCTCGAAAGCATGACTTTCCAGCCCGGCAGCGGCGACGACATCGGCACCACAGGCGCTGACACGCTCACCGGCACCAGCGGCAACAACCAGTTGGTAGGCGGTGACGGCAACGACGTGCTGACCGGCAACGGCGGCGCCGACGTGCTGTACGGCGGCCGAGGCAACGACACCATCGTGGGTAATGCCGACAACGTGGCCAAAATGAGCTTGAGCGGCACGGCGCAAGCCATTGCCCGCATCGACGGCGGCAGCGGCATAGACACCTTCCAGCTGGCCGGTGCTGGCATCTTGCTGGACCTGAGCTTGGTGAGCGGGCCAGCCATTCAAAACATCGAAAAGATTGATCTGACCGGCAGCGGCAACAACACCCTCAAGCTGAGCCTTGCCGACATGTTGCAGAGCTTTGACGACTCCAACGTCTTCAACAGCAGCAACACCACCAGCGGGCTGGCCGCCAAGGTGACGAAGAACCAGCTGATGGTCGACGGCGATGCGGGCGACAAAGTGGTGCTGAGCGATCTGGCCAACTGGACGGCATCCGCCACCAGCGTGGTCGCCAATGGTCAAACCTATGCCGTCTATGACCACATCTCGAGAGCGCAGCAATTGCTGATCGACAATCGCGTCGCGGTAACGGCCGTGTTGTGATGATGCGCTCTGCCCAAGCCGATGTCGTTCGCTTGATGCAAGAGGGCGTGGCTTTGCGTGCCCAGGGGCGACACGAAGCTGCGCTCGAGTTGTATCAAAAGGCAGCAGCTCTGCCCAGGGCGCCCGCGGAGGCATTTTTCAACCTGGGCAACGTGCTGCTGGATCTGGGGCGATCGGAGGAGTCCGCTGCTGCGCTGGCGCGGGCGCTGCAGTTGCAGCCGAAGCTGGTAGCGGCCCTCATGCAACTGGCACGCTGCGAGGTGAGGTTGGGGCGTCTCAAAGAGGCAGATGCGCATTTTGACGAGTTGCTCCGAATCGATCCCAATCATTTCAGCGCTTGGCTTGAGCATGGGCATTTGTATCGGCAGTTGGGCGAAGTCGACAAGATGCTTGAGGCGTATCAGCGGGCAGCCTGCTGCACACCGCAGCGCTGGGAAGGGCTGCTGGCCCTGACGCGCAGTCTCGAGGAGACTGGGCTTTGGGAGATGGCAGCAGTCCACTATCAGCGCACGGTGGCTCTGGCAGGAGCCTCGGCAGAGCAAGCGGCTTCTGCAGAGCGCAGCAACCCGATTGCACCCCACAGCCGATTGAGGCAGGTGCATTGGCGCATGGCCCGGTACCGGCTCGAGCGGGGTGATATCGCGCGCGCTCTGGAGGCGATGCGCCAGGCTTTGATGGCGGCACGCATCGAACATTCGCGCCACCCGATCGGAGCAGATGAGCGGGCCGAAATGCAGATTGACCTAGGTGACATCCAGATGCGTCTGGGGATGACGCAGGAGGCGCACCGCTCCTTTGAGCGGTCCAGCGCGGCCACATCAGAAGCCACGCTGGTGCGCCTCGCCGATCTGTCGTTCCGATACAACCTCTGGCAGGAAGCGCAGGCAGTGCTCAAGCGCAACGTCGCACTGCACCCACAGAGCGCGACCGCTTTATGGAATCTGGCGCACTCGTACGCCGAGTCCTGGCAGATGGACGAGGCGCTGAGCACTCTGGCTCAGGCCGAGGCGATCGAGCCCCAACCGGGTGCCCTCTCCATGCGAGCCAGTGTGGCGGGTCGTACAGGCGATATAGAGACGGCGCTGCGGCTCTACAAGACGCTTGCCGACTCGGAGGGCCCCCAATCGCGCATGCGGTCAAGCGCCGCCATGAGTTCGCTCTACAGCGATCGGTTGTCGGCGGCCGATGTCGCCACTTTGCATCGCGAGCTGTTTGAACCGCTGGGCCTTGGTGCGCGCAGCGTCGAATCGTTTTCCAACGCACGCGAGCCGGGCAAGCGTTTGCGCGTGGGCTTGGTGACTGCTGACTTTCATCATCAGCATCCGGTCAACATCTTCATGCAGCCGCTTCTTTCTCGGCTGGACCCAAAGCAGTTCGAGCTGACCGTGTATTTCACCGGCGTGTCGTATGACGATCAGACCCGGCTCGCGCGTTCGCGCGTATCGCACTGGGTTGAGTGCACGCTGTGGTCCGATACGCAGATGGCCCGGCGTATCGAACATGACGGGATCGACATCCTGCTCGATCTGGCGGGTCATACCAGTCTGAACCGGATGAGCCTGTTTGCGCAGCGGGCCGCACCGGTGCAGGTGACCTTCCTAGGCTACCCGGCCTCCACCGGCGTACCCGGCATGGACTGGATTCTGGCCGATGCGCTGGTTGCGCCCGAAGAAAGCGAGGGCCTGTATTCCGAGCGCGTGTACCGCTTGCCCAACGCGGTTTTCTGCTTCTCGCCCGAGGCGGATTATCCGTATCCCGCGTACGGACCGAAGCACGCGCAGCGACCGCTCACATTCGGCTCGTTCAACAACGCCCCAAAACTGACCCAGCACTCGCTGGCATTGTGGGCGCGGGTGCTGCAAACAGTGCCCGGATCGCGTCTGTTGCTCAAAGCGCCGAGTTTTAAGGATGAGGGTGCCGTAAGGGCGTTCAAGGCGCGCTTTGACGCGCTCGGGATCGCGGCGAACCGGCTTGAGTTCCGGGGGCCCGTAGGCCTCGCTGAAATGATGGCCGAATACGCGGACGTGGATATCGCCCTGGATACTGTGCCATACAACGGGGGGACCACCACGATGCAGGCGCTCTGGATGGGCGTTCCGGCGGTGGTCAAGACCGGGCACAATTTTGTCTCGCGGATGGGTGCAAGCTTCATGACTGCGGCGGGTCTACCCGACTGGGTAGCCCGGGACGATGACGACTATGTTCAGGTGGCCGCACGTATGGCCGCGGATCGGCAGGCCCTTCTGGCACTCAAGCGCTCGTTGCGCAAGCGCCTTGAGGCAGCCCCAGCGTGGAACGTTGATGGTTACACGCGCGATATCGAGCAAGCGTTGCGTTTCATATGGATGGACTTCTGTGGCAAATCGCCCCATCGAGGTGGTGCGAACCCGTGAGAGCTCTTCACGGTGCCCGCCCTACCTGCTGATAGATTAATATCGAAAGTCTCTTGAGCGCCGTTTAAGGGCCACCCACGAAATCATGATCCGGTGGCTTGGCCCGCGGGCTCATGAGGCTGCGTGCAAGCTCAACCCGTTCTCGGCGAGCGTTGCCCAGGCCTCAGTTACCGTCAGCAGCATCTCTAAGGCGGCGCGCGGTCATGCCGGCGTGCTTTTCTCCGGATGTTTCAGGCTCTGCGGGATCAACGCTCATCCAGCAAGCGGCGGACGTCGGCGAGGATCGGATCGGCCCCGGCACCGTGCCTGACGAAGAGTCTCAGCCGTCCGGTCCGATCGTAAATGTAGCTGCCGGCGGTATGGTCGATCGTATAGCTTTCGGGCGTCTTGCCTTTGACCTTCTGGAAGAAGACCCGAAAGGACTTGGCGGTTCGGGCCGTGGCTTCGAGATCGCCCCGCAGCCCGATGAAGCTCGGATGGAAGGCGGGCACATACTCGGCGAGCAAAGCCTGGGTGTCGCGCTCCGGGTCCACCGTGATGAACACCACTTGCAGCTGATCGGCGCGCGGGCCTAGGCGCGCCATCACCTCGGCCATTTCCGCAAGCGTCGACGGGCACACGTCCGGACAGTGAGTGAATCCGAAAAAGACGGCCAACACCTTGCCGCGGAAATCTTCAAGCCGACGGGTCTGGCCCCAGTGATCCGTCAGTTCAAAGCCCTTGCCGAAGTCAGCGCCCGTCACATCGGTGTTGCGAAATGCCGGGGCTCGCCCGTCACAGGAGGCAAGCAGCAGACCGGCGGCGCCCGACAGCATCAGACGCCGCCGCAAGCGCATCGGCCTGAGAAACGGCATCGGACCCATCAGCGCACGAGGTAGTGATCGACCAGCATCGCGCCAAAGAGCGCCGCGAGATAGAAGATGGAATAGCTGAAGGTTTTGCGCGCGAGCGCATCGGAATAGCTGCGCCACAATCGCCAGGCGTAATACAGAAAGACCGCTCCGAGCAGCAGCGCGCAAACAAGGTAAAAACCGCCGCTCATGCGGATCATGAACGGCATCAGCGATACCCCGACCAGCAACACCGTGTAGAGCAGGACATTGAGGCGGGTGAACTCGGGGCCATGGGTGACCGGGAGCATCGGCAAACCGGAGCGCTTGTAGTCCTCGATTCGGTAGAGCGCCAGCGCCCAAAAGTGCGGGGGCGTCCAAACAAAAATGATCAGGAACAGCACCAGCGCAGGCGCCGTCACTTCGTTGGCGATCGCCGCCCAACCCAGCACCGGGGGCATCGCGCCCGAGGCGCCACCAATCACGATGTTCTGGGGAGTCGCGGGCTTGAGCAGGACCGTGTAGATCACGGCATAGCCGACGAAGGTCGCCATGGTGAGCCACATCGTAAGCACATTGACGTACCAATAGAGAAGCAGCGAGCCCATGCCGCCGATCACTCCGGCGAATACGATCGTGCCCGTGACGCTGACGTCGCCCCGAGCGAGAGGCCGGGCGCGCGTGCGGGCCATACGCGCATCGATGCTGCGCTCGATGAGGCAGTTGAATGCGAAGCCCGCCCCCGCCAGCAGCGAGATGCCCGCCAAGCCGGCACTCAACACCGTCCAGGACAGCGGACCTTCGGAGGCAAGCAGCATGCCGATCAGAGCGCAAAAGGCCGCCAACATCACCACGCGAGGCTTGGTGAGCTCATAGTACTGAACGACGGTGTGTCGCCAGGTACCCGGTCTGGGGCTCGAGAGTTGCATGGAGACGGTCAAACCTGAAGCATCGCACGCGAGGCCCGAAAGTTTAGCACCACCATCAACGCGAGCAGCAGGGCCGCACCCCCCGTGTGAGCCACCGCCACATTGATCGGGAGACTGAACCAGACATTGGAGAGGCCGAGACTGAACTGTACGATCACCAGGACAAGGAGCGTGCGCCCCAAGGGGCGCGCGCCCTCGATCGCGAGGAGCCGGATCGCGAGCCAGGCGAGCCAGCCCACCACGACCAGAGCCCCGATCCGATGCATCATGTGAATGGCGGTCAGGGCCTCACGCGGCAGAAACTCGCCCTCATCGGTGCGACCGAGTTCGCGCAGCACATGGAAGGCGTCTGCGAAATTCATGTCCGGCCACCAGCGCCCCTGGCACAAGGGCAGGTCAACGCAAGCGAGCGCGGCATAGTTGGTGCTGGTCCACCCCCCCAGCAGGATCTGCATGCAGAGCAAAACGAGACCGATGGCCGCGGGCCTGCGCAAATCGTGCAGCAGTTCGGGATCCCGGAGTCGGGGTTCACGAAGCTGCCTTGTAAACAGCCAGACCAGCAGCGCGAAGGTCAGTAGGCCCCCGGCGAGATGGAGTGTGACGATCGCCGGTTTGAGCAGCAGCGTGACGGTCCACATGCCCAGCAGCCCCTGAAAGATCACAACCCCGACCAGGGCGATCGGCAAGGCAGGCGACTGTTCAAGCCGCGCCCGCAGCCTCCAGGCCATCACCGCAATTGCGATGATCAACAGACCCAGACCGCTGGCAATGTAGCGGTGGACCATTTCGCGCCAGGCCTTGCCCATCGACACCGGTCCGTGTTCTCCCCCCTGTTCGGCAACCGCCTGAGCGATCTGGGCACTGGCACCGCGGGGGGTCAGCTTCCCGTAGCAACCGGGCCAGTCCGGGCAGCCCAGTCCCGCATCGGTCAGGCGGACCCAGGCGCCGATCATGATCAGCAACAGCGTGAGCGCTGCGGTCCATCCGATCAGCCGGGCATAGCGGACGAGCAGGGGCCGGCGGGGTTCGTCGGCAGGGAAACGGAAACCGTCGGTCGGCATGGGGTTCTCGGGCCAGCGGTGGGACACTCAACCGATACGCGAGGCGCGCAACAGCTTGGAAAGGTCTTTTTTCATTCGCGCCGGGTCGGCGCCCTGAGGAAAACGCATCATCAGGTTGCCCGCCGGATCGACAATGAAGACATGGCGGTCGGTGGTCGAACCCTCGCCCGCCGGAAAGAGGCTCGAAAACGCTTGCGGGTCAACCCGACGCACTTCCAGTCCTTCATGTTCTGCAAGCAGCGCGGCCGAGGGGGTGTTCTGGTCGGTCACCAGCCAAACCCGCACGACCCGCTCCCGCTCGCGACCGGTCATGAGCCGGACCTGGCGCATCTGGTAAAGCCGGTCGGCGCAGTCGCCCGGGCAATCGGCCGGCGCAGCGGTGATCAAGAGCCACTTGCCGCGCAACTGGGATAGCGCTTCAGTCTCTCCTGCGAGAGAGCGCACCGCAAGCCCGCCCGAGGGGCGCTGTGGTTCGATGAGGTCGGCATAGTTGATCCGACCCTCGGGACGAATCACGTAATACGTGAAATACGAGGCGATCACCGGCGCGGCGCACGCGAGGAGAATCAGTGCGAGCTTGAGCCTCGCGAGACGGATCTTGCGGGCATCGGCCGGTTGCGGCGTGCCCGTCGTGAACATGATGCTCATGGTCTTAAGCGTCGTTTGAAGCCCAGCGCCACCCAAAGGCCGGCGGTGAGCACGGCCAGGGCGTACCACTGAAAGGCGTAGGCGTGGTGTTTGTCCACGCCCGCGCCTGGGGTCGGCCAGTCGCGCACCAATCCGTCAGCATCATCCTGGCCGATCTGGCGCAGGAGCACTGGCGCGAGGCTGAGTCCGGACCAGGCCGAGACCGAGGCGATGCTCGCGTTTTGCCACAGCCGATCCTCCGGGCCCGGTGGCGCAGAGCGAGCCAGTTCGAGGGCTTGCTGCAGATCTTTTTCAACACGGGCTTCAATGGATACGGCATTCGAAGTCACAGGCGGTGAGGGGGGCTTGGAACGGTTCGCGGGGTCGCTCGGGAGCCAGCCCCGCAGAACCAAAGCGGTCTGATCAACCCCTTCGATTTTAATGGGCGTGAGCATGTGCACACCGGCTCGCCCACGGACGGTACGGTTATCGACAAAGAGGGTGTACTGATCGAGCCAGCGACCTCGCACGATGACGCGTCCACCCACCTGTTCAGCGACCAGGGGTCGTTGGGCCCCGACGGATACCGGCTCAGCCGCAAGGGCTGCGTCGATCCGGTCTTGCAGGAGTTGCTTTTCGGCAGCGCGTCGCATCTGCCAATTGCCCAGCGATACCGTGACCGCGATGACCACGATTGCCGCCAGCGCCGGCGTGAGCCGGGATATCCGCATCCCCAACCTCATCCCATCGCCGAGTGGGGGGAGTCGGGGCGCAGGTCAGGGCCGCGAGCGGATGGGTCGCGGACAGGCCGGGCGCTTCCCGGTGCAGGGCGGCCCAGCCGGGCGCAGTCCGTTCCGAAGCGCGTCGGTCCGACGCGGCCTACAATCGCGGATTGCAAGAGGAGCGTCGTCTTGAAAATCGTGATCGTGGTCGCCTTCGTGCTGATCATCGGCAGTCTCGCCTCGGCGCTGGTCTTTTTGATCCGCGACCGCGGACGAACGAGCAACACCGTGCGGGCCCTCGCGCTCAGGGTCGGATTTTCGATCGCGTTGTTCGTAATGATTCTGATCGCCCACCAGCTGGGCTGGATCCAGAGCACCGGCGTACCCGTGGGCGTGCGCTGATGCCCTGCAGGGCGCGAGAGCCTTTCAGGCCAGCGGCCTGGGCTGGGCCTCATCGACGCTCACACCGAACATTTTCCGAGGGTCCGTCCGGCTCCAAGAACCGGCCGACGACCCTCCGGGCTGCGACCCTGCCTCAGAGCCAGTACACCACCACATAGAGGCCCAGCCAGACGACGTCGACGAAGTGCCAGTACCAGGCTGCAGCTTCGAAGCCAAAGTGCTGCTCGGGCGTGAAATGACCCTTGATGAGCCTGAACAGAATCACCGCGAGCATGATCGCGCCCACCGTCACGTGAAAACCGTGAAAGCCGGTCAGCATGAAGAAGGTGGAGCCGAAAACGCCTGACGTGAGCTTGAGATTCAGGTCGCGGTAGGCGTGGATGTACTCGTAGGCCTGGCAGCCCAGGAAGATGGCACCGAGCAGGATGGTCGCGAACATCCAGAGAATCACCGATCCGCGACGATTTTCCTTGAGTGCGTGGTGGGCGATGGTGAGCGTAACCCCCGAAAGCAGGAGCAGCGCGGTATTGATGGTGGGAATCGGCCAGGGCCCAATGGTTTGGAAGGCGTCGATCGTGCCCGCGGGGCCCAGATTGGGCCAAACAGCCTGGAAGCCTGGCCACAGCACCGACTTGTGATCCAGATCGCCCAGCCAGGGCATGGTGATCGAACGCGCGTAGAACAAAGCCCCGAAGAAGGCTGCGAAGAACATCACCTCGGAGAAAATGAACCATCCCATCGACCAACGAAACGCCACATCGACCCGATGGTTGTACAGGCCCCCTTCGGATTCGCGCGCGACCGTTCCGAACCACCCCACCATCATGTAGAGGAGAATTGCGAGAAAGATTGCAAACAGCACGGGCCCGTAGCTTGCGCCATTGACCCAGCCGCCCATGCCGAACCCGAAGAAGCCCAGCGCGATCGAACCGACGATCGGCCAGTGCGACGGCCCGGGAACGTAGTAGTAAGGCGCGTGCGAGTGTGCTCCGGCTGCCATCTCAGATCCCCCTGTTTGAATCCCGTTTCATTTCAATCAAGCTCCCGAACGCGCCGCATCATGTGGCCGCCTGGGCCACCACCCAACGCACCAGCGCGATCAGGCTCAGTACAAACACGGCCGCGAGCATGATGCCCGCTGCGATCACGTATACGGGGTTGAGCCGCTCCATGTCGCTCTCATGACCCGCCCGGCCCCGAACTCCGAAAAACGACCACATCACCGCCTTGACGGTCTCGACCGCCCCCGCTCGCTTTGGTGGGGCGGAGCCCTGAAGCTCGGTCGGAGAATGCGGCTCAACCACCGCTGATCTTTCCAGTGACACCACCGACCTCGAAAAACGTGTAAGACAGCGTGATCGTATTGACGTCTCGCGGCAGTTGCGGATCGACCACGAAGACGACCGGAAACTTGCGCGTTTCGTTACCCTCGAGCGCCTGTTGCTTGAAGCAGAAACACTCGAGCTTGCGGAAGTACGCTGCCGACTGGAGCGGCGCATAGCTGGGGATGGCCTGCCCCGCCGTCGCGATAGGCCGGGTATTCACAAGGTCGTACACCACGGTGATGAGTTCGCCCGGGTGGACGGTCATGGCATTGGTCTCAGGCTTGAAAAGCCAAGCGCCACGGCTGTTGGCGTCGAACTCCACCGTCACGGTTCGGCTGCGATCAACCTGAGTATTGCGGGCAAACTCGGCCGCGCCGCGGTCACGCTTGGTCAGATCGTTGATGCCCGTGACCTCGCAGATCTTCTGGTAGATCGGCACCAACGCATACCCGAACCCAAACATCAGGCCGGTCATGACGATGAGCTTGCCGAACAGGCGCACATTCAGCGTCGAACGGCGGGGGGAGGCTGGGGGGTGCTGCGACATCCTGGGTGCGTCCGATTCAGCCAAAGATCCAGTACTTGGCGATCACGCCGGCAAAAAACGCCATGGCGATCGACAAAAGGACCCACGCGGTACGCACATTGCGTCCGCGTCGGCCTGCATCCTGACCAGCGCTCACTTGACGACCGGCGGGGTCTCAAAGGTGTGGAACGGGGCCGGCGAAGGCACCGTCCACTCGAGACCATCGCGCGCACCCCAGGGGTTGTCGCTCGCCTTCTCTCCCTGGCCACGAATGCACTTGATGACCGCCCACAGGAAAATCAGCTGCGAGAAGCCGAACCAGAACGCACCGACCGTAACGATCGCATTGAAATCGGCAAACTGCATCGGGTAGTCCGCATATCGACGCGGCATGCCGGCCAAGCCCAGGAAGTGCATCGGGAAGAAGGTGAGGTTGAAGGAAAGGAGCGACATCCAGAAGTGCCACTGGCCCAGACGCTCGTCGTACCTGTAACCGGTCCACTTCGGGATCCAGTAGTAGACGCCGGCAAAGAGCGCATAGAGCGAGCCCGCCACCAGCACGTAGTGGAAGTGCGCGACCACGTAATAGGTGTCGTGAAGCGCGATGTCGAGCGGGGCCACCGAGAGGATGATGCCAGTGAGCCCGCCCATCGTGAACACGAAAATGAAGCCGATCGCAAAGAGCATCGGAGTCTCGAAGGTCATCGAGCCTCGCCACATCGTGGCCACCCAGTTGAAAATCTTCACGCCCGTGGGCACAGCGATCAGCATCGTCGCGTACATGAAGAACAGCTGACCCGTGACCGGCATGCCGGTGGTGAACATGTGGTGGGCCCAGACGACGAACGAGAGGATCGCAATCGATGCCGTCGCGTACACCATCGAGCTGTAGCCGAAGAGGCGCTTTCGGGCGAAGGTGGGGATGATTTCCGACACGATCCCGAAGGCCGGGAGGATCATGATGTACACCTCCGGATGCCCGAAGAACCAGAAGATGTGCTGGAACATCACCGGATCACCGCCGCCTGCCGCATTGAAGAACGAAGTGCCGAAGTGACGGTCGGTGAGCAACATCGTGATGGCGCCCGCAAGCACCGGCATGACCGCGATCAGAAGATAGGCGGTGATCAGCCACGTCCAAACGAACAGCGGCATTTTCATGAGGGTCATGCCCGGAGCCCGCATGTTCAGAATGGTGGTGATGATGTTGATCGAGCCCATGATCGAGCTCGCACCCATGATGTGCAGCGCGAAGATGCCCATGTCCATGCCCGGGCCCATCTGAACCGACAGCGGCGCATAGATCGTCCAGCCGGCCGCGGTCGCACCGCCCGGAACGAAATAGGACGCAACCAGCAGGAGCGCGGCCGGGGGCAGCAGCCAGAAGCTGAAGTTGTTCATCCGGGCAAAAGCCATATCGGATGCGCCGATCATCAGCGGAATCTGCCAGTTCGCGAAACCCACGAAGGCCGGCATGATGGCGCCGAACACCATGATCAGACCGTGCATTGTGGTCAGCTGATTGAAGAACTCCGGATTGACCACCTGCAGTCCGGGCTGGAACAGCTCGGTGCGCAGAAGCAGCGCATTCAGGCCTCCGACGATCAGCATCGCAAATGAAAACCAGAGGTAGAGCGTGCCAATATCCTTGTGGTTGGTCGCATAGACCCAACGGCGCCAGCCGGTAGGATGGTCATGGGCGTGGTCGTGGGCGTGGTCATCGTGCTGACCGATCACTGCACTCATTTGGGACTCCTGCTGATTCGCTCGACGAATTCGGTGAAGAAAAGCTCGCCTGCCGCCGCGCTCACTTGCGCGCGGCCTTGACCGCGGCGGGCTGGATCAGATTCTGCTCGGGTTTGTTGCCCCAGGCGTTGCGGGTGTAGGTGATGACCGCAGCCAGCTCGACATCAGACAACTGCTTGAACGAGGCCATGGCAGTTCCGGCGCGGCCATTGAGCATCAAGGCGATGTTTTCGGGCACCCCGCCCAACACCAGTTTGGATCCCTCGAGCGGGGGGAACGCCGGGGGCATGCCCTTGCCGTTGGCCTGGTGGCAGGCCACACAGTTGGCGGCATAGACCCGCTCACCCCGAGCGCTCAGATCGGCAAGGGTCCACTCTTTGTTGGGGTCGTCAGCCCGCGCGAGCATGAGCTTCTGCTGCTCGGCCACCCACTTGCTGTAGTCCTCGGCCGATTTCGCTTCGACCACGATTGGCATGAAGGCGTGGTCCTTGCCGCAGAGCTCGGTACATGCGCCGCGATAGACGCCGGGTTTGTCGGCGCGGAACCAGGAGTCGCGCACGAAGCCAGGAATGGCGTCCTGCTTGACGCCCAGACGAGGGACGTACCAGGAATGGATGACGTCGTTGGCGGTGATCACGAGCCTGATCTTTTTGTCGACCGGCACGACCAGCGGATTGTCCACCTCCATGAGGTAGGTGGGATTGGCCTCACGCTTGGCCTTGGCATCGGGATACTTCCGGTCCTCGATCTGCTCGCGCGGGGTGGACAGCGTGGACAGAAAGCCGATGCCCTCGCCCTCACCCTTCAGATAGTCATAACCCCATTTCCACTGGTATCCCGTGACCTTGACTGTCATGTCGGGATTGGAGGTGTCTTTCTGGGCGATGACCTCGCCGGTTGCCGCGATCCCCAGACCAACCACGATCAGGAAGGGGACCACCGTCCAGGCAATCTCGACTGAAGTGCTCTCATGAAAATCGGCGGGCTTGGCACCCCGCGACTTCCGGTGCGCCCACATCGAGTAGAACATGACCGCAAACACGCCGACGAAGATCAACAGGCAGACCCAGAGCAAGACCTCGTGGAGCCAGATCTGACCGCGTGCGATCGCATTGGCCGGTTCGGCGAGATTGAGCTGATTGACCATCGGACCGCCGGGCATGTCCTTGACCGCCAGCGCCGCACCGACCCATCCTCCCAGAAGGGCTGCCGTCAGCGCCTTGGTTGCGCTCTTGTAGATCATTTGAGTCCTTCGCCGTTTTCGAAAACTACACCTGTGCACGCCACCGGGTCAGATCGCGACCGACAAGGCTGCACGCAACTCCTTGGCCAGCACCGGCTTGCGGTGATCGGGCACAAACCGACCGACTTCGACGCTTTGCCGGCCCGCCACGAGACGGATCGGCGCGCGCCAACCGCCGCTGTATTCCACCCGCACCCAGGCCGGAGCGTACTCCGAGACCTTGAGATCCTGGCCGAGGTTGGCCTCAACGCGCAAACGCCCGGGCTCGGAGACGATTTTTTCATAGTCCCCTGCGTGACGGGCATGACAAACGAACGCGAGACCCAAAACAGCCACCTCAAGCACCGCGAAAGGCAGCACCAGCCACGCTCCGCGCCAGACAAAAAACAATGCGATCGCCAGGGACAGCGCAGACAGGGAGGCAAACCAGCTGGCCAATTGGCGCGGGGTCAGAATGCAGTTGCGCCGAAGCGTCCATTGATGACGTTGCATCGCCGAGTCGTATTGCCACTGGTACTGCATGATCTGCCAACCAACACCAAAAACAAGCGTCTTTTCCCGATTGCGCGTCTTGGGACAGAGAGCAATTATAGGCCGCGGCTAAGTCGCGGGGCAAATCCGGTCAACCCAATTTGCCCTCAGGATGCCTCAGGGTTTCCGAGAGACGAGCCTTATGGGCGCAAGGCCCTCCGGCAGGCGCTTGTGCGGCGGGCACCAGGCCTGACCGAAGATCAGCTCGAAATGGATCGCAATCAAGCCATCGTCGCGGCGCAGGGACAGCAAGGCTTTGAGCCAACGCTCGCGCATGCGCGGTGTGCAGAGCCCGGCGTTGCGTCCGGTCAAGGCGTTGCCACCCAGACTTCGGAGATCGGCGATCAGGGCCTCGGGGTCCCGCCATGTGACAGTCAGGCGTTCGGTGTCGACCACAGGCTCGGCAAACCCGGCCGCGACCAGGGCATCGCCGATGTCGTGCATGTCGGGAAATTCCATGAGGCGCGCACCGACGCCCCGAAGTTCGGCGAGCGTGTCGACACCGAAGCAGCTGAAGCTCACGAGCCCGCCGGGACGGATCACCCGGTACCACTCGGCCAGCAGCGGGGCGAGCGGGGCGTGCCAGTGCAGCATCAGGCGCGACCAGATCAGATCGACCGAACCGCCGGGCAGGGGCAGTTCGAGGGGGCTCGCCCGCGCGAGCAGGGTGGGCGCACCCGGGGCCTGCGCATCGGATCGTCGCAGCCAGCGCGACAACCATCCCAGCCGGGGCGGCGCAAGGCGCGCAGCGGCGCGCGCGAGCGCAGCCCCCGCGCGATCGAATGCGACGATCTGAGCGCCCGGAAACCGGCGGGCAAGGCCAGGCAATGCTGCACCCGCGCCGCAGCCGGCGTCCAGCACGCAGCGCGGCTCAAGCCGCACCGGCTCAAGGCGATCGAGCATGCCGCGATCAACCTCGTCGATCAGAAAGCCATCGGTGCGGCCCTTCCGGGCTTGCCGCTCGAATTGCCGGCCCATGGCCGCGGGGTCTAGGCGAAGCGATTGAGTCATGACCGACAAGTATAGGCAGCCCATGCGCCAATCGCGGCATGCCCGCGTCGTTTCTGCGCTCGCTCGGCGAGTTGCTCCTGCCCACCGCCTGCATCCTCTGCGCCCTGCCCTGTGGCCGGCGCCCGGTGCGGGGCGCGCTGGTCTGCGCGCCGTGTACGGACCTGCTCAAGGATCGGCGCACGCGCTGTCGGCGATGCGCGATCGAAGCGCCGCAAGGCCTGTGCTCCGAGTGCAGGCTACGGCCGCCCCCCTTCGACAGAACCCTGGTTCTGAGCGACTACCGGCCTCCCCTTGACCGGGCCGTCCACGCACTCAAATACGGCGCCGAGCTTGCGATCGCGCGGAGCCTCGGCACGCTGCTCGCAGCCCGTTTGCCCGATGATGCAGCGCCCGGCAACGCACCACCGGTGCTGACCGCCGTGCCCCTCGCTTCTGGGCGACTGCTCGAGCGAGGCTTCAACCAGTCGCTCGAAATTGCACGGGCTGTCGGCCGCGTCTGTTCGCTGCCGGTGGACAGCCGCGCCGTCCGGCGGATCCGTCCCGGGCTGGCGCAGGCACAGCTCGGGCCGCAGGCGCGACTCGCCAATATGGCCGGCGCCTTTGAGGCCGAGGCAGGACGGGTCAAGGGTCGCGCGGTCTGGGTGGTCGACGATGTGATCACCACCGGTGCTACCCTTGCTGCCGTGGCTGAAGCGCTCAAGCGCGCGGGCGCCCTCTCGGTCACCAATCTCGTGCTCGCTCGCACTCCGATCGCCCATGTTCAACGTCGTCCTGGTCCGCCCTGAGATTCCGCCCAATACCGGCAACGTCATCCGGCTGTGCGCGAACACCGGAGCCGCGCTCCACCTCGTCCGGCCGCTCGGATTTCCAATCGATCATGCCAAGATGCGCCGTGCGGGCCTCGATTACCACGAGTTCGCCGCACTCAAGGTTCATGACAGCTGGGATGCGTTCCTCCAGAGCGAAGCGCCGCGTTCACTTTATGCGCTCACCACACGGGGCACGCAGGACCATTGCGCGGTGCGCTACCAGCCCGGTGACCACTTGGTCTTCGGGTCCGAGACCGCAGGGCTTCCCGCCGAAGTGCTCGCGCAATTCCCGCCTGAACGCAGGCTCAGGCTGCCGATGCAACCGGGCAACCGCAGCCTCAATCTCTCCAACGCGGTGGCCGTCACGGTGTATGAAGCTTGGCGCCAGCACGGCTTTGGGGGTGCGGTGGGCCGATGAGCCGCGTGCGCTAGGCGTTCGCGGTGAACAATCCGTCGAGCAGGGCCTCGATCGACCGCTCGCGATGCACCAGGGAGAGATCGTGGGGTGGCACAAAACCGGCCTCGACGAATCCCTCGCACATCGCGATGAGCCGATCGTAGTAGCCCTGCGGGTCGAGCAGCCGCACGGGCTTTGCGTGGTAACGCGTCTGACGCAGGGTCAGCACCTCGAACAGTTCATCCAGGGTGCCGAATCCACCGGGTAGCGCAATGAAGGCATCCGAGACCTCGACCATCTGCTGCTTTCGCACCAACATATCGGCCACGATACGCAGATCGCTCACGCCCCGGTGCGCGAGTTCACGCGCCATCAGCGCCTCTGGAATGATGCCGATTACGCGCCCGGACGCTTCCAGCGCACCCTCGGCGAGTGCGCCCATCAGGCCAACCCTGCCGCCGCCGAACACGACCTGCCAGCCGCGCCGGGCAATGGCCGCACCCGTGTCGCGCGCCAGACGGGTGTGCGCCGGATCAAGACCAGGGCGGGCCCCGCAAAAGACGCAAATCGCGGGGATGCCCTGCGGCATCGGTGCCGCAAGACTCATGAGGGGAGGCTCGGACATCAAACCCCCTCCCGTTCACTGCGCGGCTCTCGCGACAGGAGCGAGTGGACCGCCTGATCGGGTCTGAGCTGACCCTCGATGACCGCGCAGACCGCCTCGACGAGCGGCATCTGGACCCCGGTTGCGCGGGCGAGCGCCCGCGCAACCGGAGCCGTCGACACCCCTTCGGCCACATGGCCCAGGCCTGCAACAATGGATTCGGTTGAACCGCCAGCGGCCAGAGCGAGCCCGACGCGCCGGTTACGAGACAAGGCCCCGGTGCAGGTGAGGACCAGATCGCCCAGACCGGTCAGGCCCATGAAGGTCTCGGCGCGGGCGCCCAGGGCGACCCCCAGACGGGACATTTCGGCCAACGCGCGGGTGATCAGCGCAGCCCGCGCATTGGCGCCCAGTTCGAGCCCGTCGCAGATGCCAGCGGCAATCGCCATGACGTTCTTGAGCGCCCCGCCCAGTTCGACTCCAATCAGGTCATCACTCGTGTAAATGCGGGCCGCGCCGTGATGGAAGGCCTGGATCGCCCAGGGCTCGATGTCCGGGGAGGTCCCGGCGATGGTGAGGGCGACCGGCAGCCCGGCTGCCACTTCCTGCGCAAAGCTCGGGCCCGAGAGGACTCCGGCCGGCCGCTCAGCCTGCCAGGGTGCGGCGATCTGGTGAGGCAGTCGGGCTCCGCCCGGCTCAATGCCTTTGCACAGCCAGATCACGCCACGACAGCCGGGCGCGAGCCCCGGCGCAAAGCGGGCCAGCGCCGAATTCAGCCCCGCCACCGGCGTGGCAATCACCAGGAGCGAGGCCTGCTCCCCGGCCAACCAGGGCATCACCTCGTCCGGATCGGCTGAATACTCGATGGAAGGAAGCAGTTCGATACCGGGAAGATATCGGTGGTTGGTGCGCTGCGAGCGCATCGCATCAGCATGGACGGCACTGCGGGTCCACAAAAAAACCGGATGGCGCCGGGCTACATGCTGGGCCAGCGCCGTGCCCCAGGCGCCTGCTCCGATGATGGCCACCCGCATGACGCTCAGGGCGCGATCGTGATCGCAGGCCGCAGGCTGCCGCGATCCGCACTCATGGGCGCTGTCTTTCGACCTGAACCCGCTCCCGGTCAACGACCGGGAACGATCAGCGGGGAGGCCGGCTCGGCCGGCTGCTCGGCCTCGGCCAGGCGCTGCTGGTAGATCGCCTCGAAATTGAATTCGGCCAGATGGATCGGCGGAAAACCGGTGCGCTGCACGGCATCGGCAAGATTGGCGCGCAGGTAGGGGAAGACCATGTTGGCGCAAACAACGTTGAGCAGCAGCCCCATCTGCTCGGCCGGTACGTTGCGTATCTCATAAATGCCGGCCTGAGACACCTCGACCAGAAAGGCCACTTTCTCGCCGACTTTGGTGGTCAGGGTCACGGTGACCACCACCTCGTGAATGCCGTCGACCACCGGGGCATGGGCAACATCGAGCTGGACCTCGACCGAGGGCTGTTGGTTCTCGAGAAAGATGGCCGGGGCGTTGGGCAGCTCGAGCGACATCCCCTTGAGGTACATCCGCTGGATCGCGAAAACCGGGCCTTGTTCCTGTGCGCTCATCGGCAGGGTCCTGTGCTTTAAGGGGGCGATCTAGCGCGATCGCCATCGGGGTGAAGGGGGCTCTGGGCTCGCGGGCAAGTCCAGCGAGTTCAGCCCGCAAGCAGGCCGGCGAGTTCACCGGCTCGATCGCAGGCGTAAAGATCATCGCAGCCGCCAATGTGACGGTCTCCGATGAAGATCTGCGGGACGGTGCGACGACCGGTGCGAGCGATCATCTCGTCGCGCCGCTCGGGCTCGAGATCGATGCGGATCTTTTCGATCTCGGTCACTCCACGGGCCCGCAGCAGCTGCTCGGCACGAACGCAGTAGGGACAGACCGCAGTGCTGTACATCTGGATGAGAACGCTCATGGCTGGCCCCTTACCGAACGACGGGCAGACCCGCCTGGCGCCAGGCGTTCAATCCACCGTCGAGATTGAAGACCTGGTCACGGCCGGACTTGCGCAGCTCGCCCACGCCTCGGGCCGACGACGCCCCGCTGTTGCAGCAGACGATCACAGGGCGCCCTGCGGGAAGCTCGGCTGCGCGGCGGGATAGATCGGCGAGCGGAATGTTGGTCGCCCCGGGCATATGGCCCGCCTCGAATTCACCCGGGGCTCGCACATCGAGCACGATGGCCTGAGTGTCGTTGATCATGCGGGTGGCCGCCAGCGTATCGAGCCCGTTGGCGCCGCGGCGCGTGATCACCGGCCAAAGCAGCATGGCGCCTGAGGCGAACGCGATCACGAAAAGGAAGATGTTTTCAGTTACGAACGTCACGACCGAATCCGCAAAAAATTCAATCCGAGATTATAAGATACCGGACTCGCGCCAACCCCGCCGGCTTCAGGCCTGCACGTTTATACGTCGACCCACCATGACCTACCGGATTGTTTTGCTCCGCCACGGCGAGAGCCAGTGGAATCTTGAAAACCGCTTCACAGGATGGACCGATGTCGACCTGACAGCCCACGGCCTCGCCGAGGCGCGCCGCGCTGGAGAGTTGCTTCGCCAAGAGGGCTTTGACTTCGACGGCTGCTTTACCTCGGTGCTTAAAAGGGCCATCCGCACCCTCTGGACGGTGCTCGACGAGATGGATCGCATGTGGCTGCCGGTGAGTCACGACTGGCGCCTCAACGAACGGCATTACGGCGCCCTGCAAGGCCTCAACAAAGCCGAGACGGCAGCCCGCTTCGGAGAGGAACAGGTATTGATCTGGCGGCGAGCGTACGGGATCGCGCCCGATCCGCTGCCTGCAAACGACCCCCGCGGCGCCGACCACGATCCCCGCTACGCTGCCCTGCCCCGGGCGTCCATCCCGCGCACCGAATGCCTTCGGGATACGGTGGCGCGGGTGGCGCCCTGCTGGGAGGAACGGATCGCGCCTGCCATCCGATCTGGGCGCCGACTCCTGATCGCAGCCCATGGCAACTCGATCCGCGCGCTGATCAAGTACCTGGAAGACATGCCCGAGGATGAGATCGTCGCCCTCAACATTCCGACTGCGCGACCGCTGGTCTACGACCTCGATCAACACCTCCGGCCGATCCGGCGCGACTACCTGGGCGACGCTGCGGACATCGCGGCGGCCATGGCGGCGGTCGCAGCCCAGGGTAAAGCCGCGCCGCGCTGACCGGCCGGCCACGTGCTCCGGGGGCGGTGACGGGGAGCAACCACCGATCGATAAACCCGGCACACCCCATTCTCCGGGTTTATACTTCAAAGGGACTGATCCCCGCGCCGAACCATCGGTTGGCGAGCGGCGCGCATGGATGATCGTCTCCAGGAAACGCGATGAAACTCAGACTCAGATCGATCGGGCTCTTGGGCGCAGGCATTCTTGCCGGCGTGCTGATCAGCTTCGGCCTGTCGGCGGTTGCGCAGCGCGGCCAGCGGGCGCCGCTGCCGCTTGAGGACCTGCGCCAGTTTGCTGATGTGTTTGGTGCCATCAAGGCGCATTACGTCGAGCCGGTCGAAGACAAAAAACTCATCTCCGAGGCCATCACCGGGATGATCTCGGGGCTCGACCCGCATTCCGCGTTCCTGGACGCGGACGCGTTTCGCGAACTGCGCGTAGGCACCCAGGGCGAGTTTGGTGGCTTGGGGATCGAGGTCGGCACCGAAGAGGGGTTCGTCAAGGTCATTGCCCCGATCGAGGACACCCCCGCTGCCCGAGCGGGCGTACGAGCAGGCGATCTGATCATCCGGATCGACGACAAGCCGACCAAGGGCATGGCGCTCAATGACGCGGTGAAGCTGATGCGCGGAAAGCCCAAGACCGCCATCACGCTCACGATCTCGCGCAAGGGCGAGGAAGCCCCGCTCACCCTCAAGATTATTCGCGACGTGATCCGTGTCCAGTCGGTGCGCTCGCGCGTGATCGAACCCGGTATTGGCTACGTGCGGATCTCCCAGTTTCAGGAATACACCGTCGAATCACTGACCCGCCACCTGAGTAACCTCGACCGACAGGGCGCGCTTGCGCGGGGCCTGGTGCTCGACCTGCGTAACGACCCGGGCGGCCTGCTGCACGGCGCGGTCGGCGTCTCGGCGACCTTCCTGCCCCCCCGAGTGACTGTGGTCACGACCGAGGGTCGCACCGAAGAGGCCCGACGGCAGTACACCGCCAGCCCGGAGGATTACCTGCGCGGCGATCGCGACGACCACGTCGCGCGCGCGCCCGGCGCCGCGAAGACGGTTCCGATGGTGGTGCTCGTCAACGGGGGTTCGGCGTCGGCCTCCGAGATCGTGGCCGGAGCCCTGCAGGACTACAAGCGAGCTGTCATTCTCGGCACTCAAACCTTTGGCAAGGGCTCAGTGCAGTCCATCCTGCCTTTGTCCAACTCGACCGCCATCAAACTGACCACGGCGCGGTACTACACGCCCAGCGGCCGCTCGATCCAGGCCAAGGGGATAGAACCTGATTTCCTCGTCGAGGAGTCCACCGACGGCGTGAGCATCGCGCGGGTGCGCGAGGCCGACCTCAACAAGCATCTCTCGGCGACCCCCGGCGTGTCCGACGACAAGTCGGCCGGACGCGACGCGGCGCTCGATCAGCGCCCACGAGACCGTAAGCCGGTCCAGTTCGGTTCACCCGACGACTACCAGCTTCAGCAGGCACTCAACCACCTCAAGGGACAGCCCGTCGCAGTCTCTAAAACGGTGGCTGCGAGCGAAACGCCGGCCGGCGCAACGCGCTGAAACCAGACCTCGTCCGGACGCCGCAGAACGCCGCAATCGTCATGGACGACCGGCAACTGCTCCGCTACGGCCGGCACCTGCTTCTGGAGGAAATCGGTCTCGACGGACAAGAGCGGCTGCTCAACGCAACCGCTCTCGTGGTGGGTGCGGGCGGTCTGGGGTCACCCGCCGCGCTCTATCTGGCCGGTGCTGGAATCGGCCGGCTGATTCTGGCCGATGGCGACGTCGTCGAACTCAGCAACCTCCAGCGGCAAATTCTCCACCGCGAAGACTCGGTCGGCCTGAACAAGGCCGAGTCGGGTCAAAGATCGATCGCAGCGCTCAATCCGGAGGTCGAGGTGGTGCCCGTGGGCGAGCGGCTCTCGGGCGAGGCCTTGGATGCGGCGGTGGCGCAGGCCGATGTGGTGCTCGATTGCTCTGACAATTTCGCCACGCGGCAGGCGGTCAACCGCGCCTGCGTGCGCCACGGCGTGCCGCTCGTTTCCGGGGCGGCGATCCGCTTCGACGGGCAACTTGCGGTCTTTGCGCCGGCGCATGAGGATTCGCCCTGCTACCACTGCATCTTCCCCGAAGACCAGGCTCCGGAGGAAGTGCGGTGCGCGGTCATGGGCGTCTTCGCACCCCTGACAGGCCTGATCGGCACGATGCAGGCTTCTGAAGCTCTCAAGCTCGTCGGAGGCTTCGGCGAGCCGGCGATCGGCCGACTGCTGATGATCGATCTCAAAGGGCTTGGCATCGAATCGATCGCACTGAGCCGCGATCCATTGTGCCGGGTGTGCGCCGCTCGACCCGCTCGTCGCCCAGTTCCGCCGGAGGGGCAGGGCACTGTGACGGGGACACCTGCATGAGCGCGGCCGCAATGCAGGCACTCGCGATTCCACCCTGCACCCTGCCGCCCGAATGCGAGCAATTCAGGGCCGAAGTGCGCCGGTTTCTCGCCGAGAACCTGGCAGGCCTGCCGGCGGTTCGGCGCGCGCGCAACTGGATGGCCTTCGATGCCGCCTTCAGTCGGGCGCTGGGCGCCCGCGGTTGGATCGGTCTCACCTGGCCGCAGCGGTACGGCGGGGCCGAGCGCTCGGCGCTTGAGCGATACGTGCTGATGGAGGAATTGCTCGCGGCCGGCGCGCCGGTGGCCGCCCACTGGATCGCCGAGAGACAGAGTGCGCTCTTGCTGATGCGCCTGTCACCCGAGCGGCTGGCGCCGGACATCGTGCCCGGGGTGGCCCGCGGCGAAACCTATTTCTGCATCGGCATGAGCGAGCCCGACACCGGGTCAGATCTCGCTTCGGTCCGCACGCGGGCGACCCGAGTGGCCGGAGGCTGGGAGATCAACGGTCGCAAGCTCTGGACCTCAAACGCCCATCAGTGCCACTGGATGATTGCCCTGGTGCGCACCAGCGGCTCAGCGGAGGATCGCCACAAGGGTCTGTCGCAACTCTTGATCGACATGGCGGCACCCGGAGTCACCGTACGGCCGGTGATCAACCTCGCCGGTGATCATGATTTCAACGAAGTGAGTTTCGATCAGGTCTTCGTGCCCGATCACCATCTGCTCGGGGCCGAGGGCGAAGGCTGGCGCCAGGTGAGCGCCGAGCTGTCGTTTGAGCGCAGCGGCCCCGAACGCTTCCTCAGCAACACCCAGCTGCTCCTTGAAATGATTGCCTGCGGGCAAGCCGACAACCCGCTGCACCAGCTGACGATCGGACGGATCGCCGCGCGCTACGCAGCCCTGCGCCGCCTGTCGCTCAGCGTATCGGCGATGCTTGCGCGTGGAGAGGACCCGGCGCTTGCAGCGGCACTGGTCAAGGACCAGGGTGCCCTTCTCGAGCAGGCCATTCCGGAATATGCCCACGCCCTGTTTGGTGGGCCGGGCCCGGCGGGATCAACGCTGGCCGAAGTCCAGCAGTTCGCTGCCCTGGTCTCGCCGTCGTACTCGCTGCGCGGGGGCACACGCGAGATCCTCCGCGGCATCATCGCGCGCGGACTGGGACTTAGATGAGCGCCTTCGAAACCGCCATCGCAGAAGGTTGCGAACGACTGTTCGCCGCCCTCGCCCAGAGCGGCGCGATGCAGCTCGAGACTGCGCACGCGGAGGCGCTTTCGCACAGCTGGCCGCTACTCGCGGAACAGGGATACCCCCTTGCGCTCGCCCGCGAGGATCATGGCGGCATTGGTGCGACCTGGGAGGACATCTGGCCGCTTCTGCGGGGTCTGGGAGGGTGGCAGCTGCCGAGCCCTCTCGCCGATACGATGATCGCTGCCGCCCTGTTGTCTCTTCACGGGGTCGATCCGCGACCGCTCATCGCACGACCGCTCGCGCTCGCCTCGGTCAGTCACGGCTGTGCGGGACTGGCCATCGAACCCCGGGCCGACCGACCGGGCATTGCGGTGAGCGGAACTCTCGATCGCGTCGCCTGGGGTTCGTTCGCCGAGCACCTGATCTGCGACACGCCCGCGGGTCTTGCGTGGCTTGAACTCACCGATCCGACACGGGTTGCGGTCGAGACCTCGGAGGACATCGCCGGCCAGCCGGCTGACCGCCTGAGGCTCAACCAGGCGCCTGGGCGCCTGCTCTGGGTTGCGCAGGGCCAACCCTCGCAGACAGTCCTGCTCCTGGGTGCAGCGGCACGCGCAGTCATGATGGTCGGAGCGCTTGAATCGGTGCTTGAGCAATCGGTGCGCTACTGCGGCGAGCGGGTCCAGTTCGGTCGCCCGATCGGGCACAACCAGGCGATCCAGTTCCAGCTCGCGCAGGTCGCCGGTGAGGTGGCCACCGCACGCGCTGCAGCCCGGGCGGCGGTGGCGAGCCTGGGGCCCTTCCTGACCTTGGCCGAGCCGCTCACCGACCCGGCGGCGACCGCGATCGCGGTCGCCAAGCAGGTCGCCGGCGAGGCTGCGGCCGTCGCCTGTTCTGTCGGACATCAAGTTCACGGGGCGATCGGTTTCACCCGAGAGCATGCTTTGCAGCAGGCAACACGCCGGCTGTGGGCCTGGCGCGGCGATTTTGGCGCCGACTCATTCTGGGCGGCCCGCCTGGGCGCGGCGGTGATCGCGGCAGGACCCGATGCGTTCTGGGCCCGCCTCACCGCCTCGCAGATGCTGCGATCCGAATGAGCGTGCTGCGCGAGCGAAAGGCTTCAGCCGCGAGTGCGAACATGAACATCGACAGCAGAAATACCGGTTGGTAGCCGTCGGCGAGATCCCTGATCAGTCCGCCCAGCCAGGCCCCCAAAGAAGCACCGAAGGCAAGGCTGGTGAAGACGAGACCATTGATCGCAGCCGCGCTGGGGCCGGCAAAAATTCGATTGCACAGGGTCGACACGATCGGGCCGCGCGCACCCTGCGCAATGCCGAAGCAGGCCACAAACAGCAAGACGGCGGTCATGCCGGGCCACCACGTGGCCAGCAGCAGACAGGCCATGCCAAGGGTGGATGAACCGAGACTGCCCAGGGCCACGAGCTGCACACCGAAGCGGTCGCTCAGCCAGCCGGCGGCCACCACCCCCACCGTCGAGAGCAGTCCAGCAACCCCGTAACTCGAGGCTGCGACGAGCGGCGGAAGGCCGATTTCGATGAGATAGGCAACGACCTGCGGGGTCACCAGATACGTTGCAAATGCCGTGAAGAAAAAGACCTGAACCAGACGCCAGAACGCAGGTGAGCGCAGGGCATCAAAGACGCCGGGACCGTCGCGGGCCGACGCATGAGGCATCACTGGGTCATGGGTTCCGTCCCTGGACACCGATTCGCCAGAAGCGCGGGCAAGCGATGGCCCGGCCGCCCGATCGCGCGGCCGGGCGAGCCGCCCCCAAGGCAGCGCGGCGCACAGCGGACACAAAGCGAGCATGAACCAGCCCAGCCATTGCCAACTCATGCGCCACCCCGCGGCCTCGATCAGGGTTTGCGCCAGTGGCACCATCACCAGCATGCCCGCCCCGGCACCGGCATAAACCAGGGCGATGGCGGTGGCCAGGCGAACGCGGTACCAACGCGCGATCAGCGCAGTGGCGCAGGTTTGCCCCGTTGCGCAAGCCCCGATACCGACGAGCAGGCCCGCGCTCAGGTAGAGCTGGCCCAGCGATTCGGCCCGCGACGCGAGCAAGGCTCCTGCACCCAGAGCTACAAGCCCCGAGCAGTACACCAGACGGGGGCCAAAACGGTCAAAGAGCAGACCGGCCACCGGGGCAAACAGGCCGTTGACCAGCATGTAACTCGCAAACACTCCAGTGATGTCGCTACGCCGCCAGCCGAAATGCTGCTCAAGGGGCAAAACGAATGCAGTGAATGAATCGGCCATGCCCCGGCCCAAGAAATTGAGGAGGACTGCAATCACGAGGACAGCCCACGCGAGCCGCCCCGTATGCGCCCCAGCAGCATCGTGGGTGGCCGGGGCGGGATTCATGTCGGGGTGGGCCTGCGACGGGGCTGATCAGGCTTCGATGCCCGCGCGCCGGTACTCGGCGGCAAGCGCCTCGGCCAGCCGCCTGCGCCGAACGAAAAGCCAGCAGGCACTTGCCAGGCAGACCAGCGCAAAGCCGGTGGTGGCAGGACCCGGCCCGAACCGCTCGGCGAGTGCGCCCAGCAGGAGACTGCCCAGGGGTGCAGTTCCGATAAAGGCCATGACGTAAACCGCAACCACTCGCGCCCGCAATCGGTCCTCGACCGTGCGCTGCAAGATGGTGTTGGTCCCGGCCGCGGTCACGATGATGCCAAAGCCCACGGGCAACAGCGAGGCCATCGCCAGGCCGGTCGAGCCTGTCAGCGAGAACAGCAACAGGCCGAATCCAGCCGAAAAGGATGCGGCGTTGATCAACACCGGCAGTCCTCGCATCGTCTGCCGGCTGGCGAGCAGCAAGGTGCCGGACAGCGCCCCCAGGCCGGCGCTGCTCACCAGCAGCCCGAGCGTTCGGGAGTCGCCCTGAAAGACTTCCTGCACAAACATCGGCATCAGCGTTTGATAGGTCGGCGCCGTGAAGGACACGATCGCGAGGTTGATCATCAGCCAGCGCGCCGGCAGGCATTGCGTCACCCAGGCAAAGCCCTCGACCACCTGAGCCCGCAAGGACGTCACCGCGGCATAGCGCGGCGGCATCGCGGGCAATTGCGACAGGGCATAGAGTACTGCCAGGAAACTGAGCGCATTGAAGATAAAGCACCAGGCTTCACCGAGCCAGGCCAGAAGCACCCCAGCCACCGCAGGACCGGCAAAGCGGCCGATATTCATGACCAGTGAGTTGAGCGCGATGGCATTGGCGAGCTCGGCCGTGCCACCGATCATCGTAGGCACCAGTGCATGCCGAGCCGGTGTGTCGATCGCATGGCACAGGCCCTGGAGGAGCGCGAGTATCACAATGTATTCGGGCGTGATCCAGTGCCCGAAGGTCAGAACCGCGAGACTGAGCGCCTGCATCATCTGCACGAACTGGCTGACGATCACAAGCCTGCGCCGATCGGCGCGGTCCGCGAGCAGGCCAGCAAAGGGTGAGACGACCAGCATCGGGATGTAGGTGACGAACGCGACCAGCCCGAGCATCCAGCCCGAATCGGTCATTCGATAGATCAGCCAGCCGATCGCAATGGACTGCAGCCAGAAGCCGATCAGCGAGACCGCCTGGCCGAAGAAGTACAGGCGGAAGTTGCGGTGCCCGAGCGAGCGGAAGATCTGCACTGAAGGCTGTGTGATTGGGGCGCTTGGCGCCGGGCGTTTCAGGTGATCAGCACCGGAATATGCTGTTCAAGCCCCTCCACCGGTGAGCGCTTGAAATCGCTCTTGGCAAAACGAAGCCAACGTCCCAACACGAAGGAGACCACCACCGCGGCACGCGCCGACGCATCGGTGTGCGCGGGCAGGGCGCCCTGCGCCACAGACATTCTGAAACACTGTCGCAGGGAAGCCTCGATGCGGTCGATCAGCTGATTGATGCGGCCCTGCAAGCGGTCGGCCTCGGTCACCAGGGCATCGCCAATCAGCACCCGCGTCATCCCGGGATTGCGCTCGGCAAAACCCAGCAGCATCGCAACGATGTCGCGAAGCTGCCGCAAGCTGTCCTCTTGCGAAGCTGTGATTTGGTTGATCAACCCGAAGAGGGTGCTCTCGATGAATTCGATCAGGCCTTCGAACATCTGGGCCTTGCTGGCAAAGTGGCGATAGAGAGCCGCCTCTGAAACCTGAAGACGGGCCGCAAGGGCGGCCGTAGTCACACGCTCGCCCCCGGGAGCCTCAAGCATCGAAGCCAGCGTCTGCAGGATTTGCAGCCTGCGCTCGCCTGGCCGGGCACGCGGCGCACGGGGCTTTGGGGCGGACAGATCTTCGGAGTCAGCCATGGTCTAGAGGGGCAGCCGAGCGTGGCTGCGAACGATCTGATGGACCGATTGTACTTGAACGTCGACGATCCGGGCGCGGCCCGCGCGGCGGCGCGCGGCGGGCCCAAGCGGCTCGGCCTCGAGACAGCCCGTCACGAAAACGGTCGAAAGGCCGGCCGATCGGGCACTGACCAGATTGGCCAGGGTGTCCTCGACCATCACGCACCGGGCGGCCCGGGTCCGAAGCCGTGCCACGATGCGGCGCATCAGCGCAATGGAGGGCTTGGGACGAATGCGGCCGGCCACCTGCATGGTCTCGATCGACACGATGGACTCGATCATCGTCGCGACCCCCAGCGAGATGAGCACCTGACGGGCATAGTGATGAGGCGCGTTGGTGACCAACACCCGGCGGCCCGGCAGCTGGCGCAGTGCGCGCCGCAGCCGCAGGTTGCGTCGCACGAGCCGCGGCATATCCGGAAACTGATGGGTTTGCGCAAGAAAATGTCCGGAATCTACATCATGGTGCCGTACAAGACCCAGGAGGGTTGCGCCGTAGTGGCGCCAGTAGTGCCTGCGCAGGACCCCCGCCTCGCTTTCGCTCAGCTCCAGGCGATCTATCATGTAGCGGGTCATGGCCCGGTCGATGCGGGGGAGCAGCTCGGACCTCGAGTCGTGAAGCGTATTGTCCAAATCGAGCAGCCAAATGCGATCGCGACGGCCCCCCGCGGGAGATGGGCTCGATCCGGGCCGCTTTGAGGGGTCCGAAGACCCGGGCGGGCGCGGCGACCCATGCCGGCGCAATGGACGCCTGAGCCGGTGCAGCATGCCAGGACGGAAGGACGGTTCGGGTTCGATCAGTGGCTTCGGATCATCGTCCCCACGCCGTGATCGGTCATGATCTCGAGCAACAGACAGTGGTCGACCCGGCCATCGATGATGTGCACCGAATTGACACCGGCCTTGGCCGCATCGAGCGCCGAGGCGATCTTGGGCAGCATGCCGCCTGAAATCGTGCCGTCGGCAAACAGTTCGTCGATTCGCTTGGCTGTGAGTCCGGTCAGGAGGCGGCCTTCCTTGTCGAGCACGCCTGCAGTGTTGGTGAGCAGCACGAGCTTTTCGGCGCGCAGGACCTCGGCGACCTTGCCGGCCACGACATCGGCATTGATGTTGTAGGTCTCGCCCTCATCACCCGAGCCGATCGGCGCAATCACCGGGATGAAGCCATTGCCGGTCAGCGTCTGGATGATGCCCGGATCGATCTTCTCGATCTCGCCCACCTGACCGATGTCGATCTCGCGATCGGGCTCGCCCGGAGCGACCATGCGCATCTTTCGGGCGCGGATCAGACCGCCGTCTTGTCCGGTGAGACCGACCGCACGTCCTCCGGCATGGTTGATCAACTCAACGATCTCCTTGTTGACCTGGCCAGCGAGCACCATTTCAACGATATCCATGGTCTCCGCGTCGGTCACCCGCATGCCCTGAACGAATTCCCCCTTCTTGCCGACCCGCGCAAGCAGTTGCTCGATCTGGGGCCCGCCCCCATGGATCACCACCGGATTCATGCCCACCAGCTTTAGGAGCACCACATCGCGCGCGAAGCTCAGCTTGAGCTTGGCGTCAGTCATCGCATTGCCACCGTACTTGATCACGATCAGCTTGCCGTGAAAGCGACGGATGTAGGGCATGGCCTCGGCCAGGATCTCGGCCTTGAGCGTGGGCGCGATGGCGGATTGTTGTGCTGCGTTCATGGGCGGGCTCCAGGTTCGGTCATCGGGCGGGGGCCGGGCAGAATCGTGCGTTGCTTGGGTGTAAGAGCGGTTCAGAGAATGTATCGGGCCAAGTCTTCACTCGCAGCCGCCTGGGCCAGCCGTTCATCGACATAGGCGCGATCGATCCGTACAGTCTGGCCCTCCAGTGCGGCGGCGCCAAAGGAGACATCCTCGAGCAGACGCTCCATCACGGTATGCAGACGGCGGGCGCCGATGTTCTCGGTCCGCGCGTTGACCTCAGCCGCAGTCTCGGCGATCCGGGCGATTCCGTCCGGCGTAAAGTCGAGGCTGACCGACTCGCTCGCGAGCAGCGCCTGATACTGGCGCACCAGGCTCGCATCGGTGTCGCTGAGAATGCGCACAAAATCTGCCGTGGTCAGCGAGTTGAGCTCGACCCGGATCGGCAGCCGACCTTGCAGCTCGGGGATCAGGTCCGAGGGCCGCGACAGGTGGAAGGCGCCCGAACAGATGAACAGGATGTGATCGGTCCTGACCACCCCGTAGCGGGTGCTGACCGAGGTGCCCTCCACGAGGGGCAGCAGGTCGCGCTGAACCCCCTGGCGCGACACGTCCGCTCCGTGGGTCTCGCCCTGCCGGGCAACCTTGTCGATCTCGTCGATGAACACAATGCCGCTCTGTTCGGTCACCCGCACCGCCTCGCCGCGGATCTCTTCCTCGTTGACCAGCCTCGCCGCCTCCTCCTGGGCGAGCAATTTCATCGCCTCGGCGATCTTGAGCTTGCGCGGGGCGCGGCGCGCCGGAAGCTGCGAAAAAAGCGACTGAAGCTGCTGGCTGATGTCCTCCATCCCGGCGGCGCCGCCGGCCAGCGGAAGCATCGCCGCGGGCGCCGCCGCGGCCAGTTCGATCTCGATTTCACGATCGTCGAGTTCGCCCTCCCTCAGCCGCTTGCGAAACTTCTGCCGCGCGGCCGATTCCGCAGACGAAGGCGGCGGTGAGGGGGCCTGGGCGTCCGAGCCCAGGCCAAACGGAAACCCGGTCGCAGCCGCTGGCCGGGGCGGGGGTACGAGGACATCGAGCACGCGCTCTTCGGCCGCGTCGAGGGCGCGCTCGTGCACGTTGCTCATCGCTTGCTCACGGGTCTGCTTGATCGCCACCTCGACCAGATCGCGAATGATCGTGTCGACATCGCGACCGACATAACCCACCTCGGTAAATTTGGTCGCTTCCACCTTGATGAACGGGGCCTGAGCAAGCCGCGCGAGGCGGCGCGCGATCTCGGTCTTGCCCACCCCGGTGGGACCGATCATCAGGATGTTCTTGGGCGTGATTTCATGACGCATCGGTTCGGCCACCTGCTGGCGACGCCAGCGGTTGCGCAGCGCAATCGCAACGGCGCGCTTGGCGGCCTGCTGTCCGACGATGTGCTTGTCCAGTTCCGCGACGATGGCCTGGGGCGTCATCGATGCTCCGTATCGAGGTCGTTCAGAAGGAGAGGGCCGGACCCTTCAGTCGAGGGTCTCGACCGTGTGCCGGTCATTGGTGTAGACGCAAATTTCGCCCGCAATGGCGAGCGACTGCCGCACCACCGCTTCAGCCGACAGCGCAGTGTGATCGAGCAAGGCACGCGCTGCAGCCTGGGCGTAGGGGCCTCCGCTGCCAATCGCAATCAGGCCGTATTCGGGTTCGAGGACATCGCCGTTTCCGGTGATGACCAGCGACGCGCTCCGGTCGGCGACCGCCAGCATGGCCTCCAGGCGCCTCAGGGTGCGGTCGGTGCGCCACTCCTTGGCCAGTTCGACCGCGGCCCGCACCAGATGGCCGGAGTGCTTCTGCAATTGTGCTTCGAAGCGCTCGAAGAGCGTGAACGCATCGGCGGTGCCACCGGCAAAGCCCGCCAGAACCTGGCCATCGTGCAGCCGCCTGACTTTTCGCGCGGTCGATTTGACGACGATCTGGCCCAGCGTCACCTGGCCATCGCCCCCCAGGGCGACGCTCGAGCCACGGCGTGCCGACACGATGGTCGTGCCATGAAACTGTTCCATCGGGAGACGCTCAGTCTCCGTAGAGCTTCTGGCGCAACTCCCGGCGTTGCTGGGCCTCGAGCGACAGGGTCGCGGTCGGGCGCGCGAGCAGGCGGGGGATTCCGATCGGTTCGCCCGTTTCTTCGCAGTAGCCGTAGTCGCCGGCATCGATCCGAGCGATCGACTGCTGGACTTTCTTCAACAATTTGCGCTCGCGGTCGCGGGTTCGAAGCTCAAGCGCGTGCTCTTCCTCGATCGTGGCCCGATCTGCGGGGTCGGGCACGATCACCGTCTCACGCAGGTGTTCGGTGGTCTCGTCCGCATTGGCGAGGATGTCGCGCTCCATTTGAGCCAGCCGCGCACGGAAAAACCCGAGCTGAGCCGCGTTCATGTAGTCCGACTCGGGCATGCGCAACAAAGCCTCCTCGGTGAGTGGCTTGGGTTGCGACTTCTTTTCTTTCGTGGCTGCCATGTATCCCCCATCGGCTCGGCAGTCGGACCATCCGCCTAGACGAGGCACTGTTCCAGACCTTTGACGAACAGGTCTTTCGGGAGCTTTTTCCCTATGAAGACCATCTTGCTGGACGGCTTTTCACCCGGCTGCCAGCGGCGCCCGAGATCGGCCCCCATCATCATGTGGACGCCCTGAAATACCGTCTGGCGGTCCGATCCCTTCATGAAAAGCACGCCTTTATACCGCAACATGTCTGGACCGTAAACCTGGATCAGCCCAGACAGGAAATCCTCGAGCTTGGCCGGATCGAAGGCCCGATTGGATCGGAACACGAAAGATTGCACTGTCTCGTCGTGCTCGTGATCGTCACTTTCGAGGAAATCCGGGTCGATCTCGAGGATCGCGTTCAGGTTGAAGCCGCGGATGTCGAGGATCTCGGCGATCGGCGCCTGGCCGAAGTGCACGGTTCGAATCGGCGCCCGAGGATTCATGCGACGCAGCCTCGCCTTGAGCGCCTCCTGTTCCTCGGAGGAGACGAGGTCGACCTTGGACATCAGGATGCGGTCGGCAAAGCCCACCTGCTCCTGCGCTTCGCGCCGTTCGTCGAGCTGGGCATTGCCGTGCTTGGCATCCACCACGGTGATGATTGCATCGAGCAGGTAGCGCTCGGCAATGTCCTCGTCCACAAAGAAGGTCTGCGCAACCGGGCCAGGATCGGCCATGCCTGTCGTTTCAATGATCACGCGCTCGAATTCGATCTCGCCGCGCTCGCGCCGGTCGACCAGATCCCCCAGGATGCGGATCAGGTCGCCCCTCACGGTGCAGCAGATGCAGCCGTTATTCATCTCGACGATCTGCTCTTCGCGCTCCTGCAGGAGCAGATCGTTGTCGACGCCTTCCTCGCCGAATTCGTTCTCGATCACCGCGATACGGTGGCCGTGCTGCTCGGTGAGGATGCGCTTGAGCAGCGTGGTCTTGCCACTGCCGAGAAAACCCGTGAGGATGGTGACCGGTATCAGCGTGTTGGACATCAGCTCGTTCCCAATGGCGCGCTCTGCGCGACCGCAATCAAGGTCAGATCCGCTGCAAAAGCAGCCCTTTCAAATACTCACCCTCGGGGTGGGTCATCAGCACCGGATGGTCTTCGCCCGCCTGCAGGCGGCCGACCATCTGTACATCGACCCGGGCATCGAACACCGCCCCGGCCACAATCTTTTGGAACAGTTCGACCGACACCGCCCCAGAACACGAAAACGTGAGCAGTCGGCCTGAGGGAGCAAGCAGCCTGAGCGCATGCATATTCAGCTGCTTGTAGGCGCGGGCGGCCCGATCGACGTGCTGGGAAGACGGCGCGAATTTTGGAGGATCGAGCACGATCAGGTCAAAACGCCGCCCTTCGACGAGCATGGCCTTCAGGGTATCGAAGACGTCTGCTTCGATCCAATGTGAGGGCGCTTCGAGGCCATTCAAGTGCTGCTGGCTGCGGGCGCGCTCCAGGGCATCGGCGCTCGAGTCGATGGACCACGCCTCCCGGGCGCCCGCCTTCAGGGCAGCCAGAGTAAAACCTCCGGTGTAGCAGAAGCAGTTCAGCAGGGTACGGCCGGCGGCCCAACGGGCCAAGAGCGCACGATTGTCCCGCTGATCGATGTAAAAGCCGGTCTTGTGGCCACGGATCACATCCACCTGGTAGCGCACTCCGTCCTCGCTTACCTCGATGGCCTTGGGCGGCGCGCTGCCGGCGAGCACGCCCTCGCGAGGCTCGAGCCCTTCGCGACTGCGGGTGGCCGCATCAGAGCGTTCGTAGATGTTGGCGCAGCCGGTCAGCCCGGGCAAGGCTGCAAGCAGGGTCGCCCTGCGAGCCTCGATGCCCGCCGACAGAAACTGGACCACCAGCTGCTCACCATAACGATCGACGATCAGCCCCGGTAGCCGGTCAGCCTCGCCAAAGACCAGGCGCAGTGCGTCACTGCGGGCGACCAGCGGCCTTCGGCGCGCGATGGCCTCGGTCAGCCGCTCATGAAACCAGGCTTCGTCCGGCCGGTCGGATTCCTCAAAGCTCCACATCCGCGCCCGCAGGGTGGAACTGGGGCTGTACGCACCCCAAGCAAGGAATCGCCCCTCGGAGGACTCGACGCGGACCAGCTCGCCCGAGGTGGGTCGGCCCTCGATTCGGGCAATTGAGCCCGGGTACAGCCAGGGATGGCGGTGCAGGAGGGAGCGCTCTTTGCCCGGGCGCAGCACGATCGATGCGGCCGCCTTCATCCCGACTTGGACCCGTTTGCACGCCGCGCTCTGGGGTGGGCGGAATCATAAACCGCGGCAAGGCGCTGAAAGTCGAGGGCCGTGTAGATCTGGGTGCTTGAAATGCTCGCATGGCCCAGGAGCTCCTGCACCGCACGCAGGTCGCCGCTTGACTGAAGAAGGTGACTCGCAAAAGAATGCCGCAGCATGTGTGGGTGGACTCGCATTGCCATTCCCAGCTGTTCGCTACGTTGCCTGAGCCGCAGCTGCACGACCCGAGGAGTGATACGCGCGCCCCGGCGGCCCAGAAAAAGCGCATACCGGTCGCCGCATGGACAGGTCGCGAGGAACCGATCGCGCACTTCAAGCCAGCCCGTCAGGGCGGCCAGGGCCGGCTGACCGATCGGAACACGCCGCATGCGTGAGCCCTTCCCGGTGACCGTAAGCTCGGCCTCGCCCGGCATCAGCCAGCTGATCGATCGGTGTGCCGGCGTATCGAAATGGCGGATGTCCAGGCTCACCAGCTCGGAGAGTCTCAAGCCTGATGAATAAAGCAGCTCGAACATCGCGCGATCACGCGCGCCATCAAAGGGGTCGTCCTCCTGCGAGCCCGCAGCAGCCTCAGACGGGTAGGGCGAAGCCACCAGACTCACCGCCTGGTCCGGCGCGAGCGCGCGCGGCAGCAATCGTGGCGAGCGCGGCGCGCGGACCCGACGCACCGGGTTGGTGACGACGCTGCCCTGCCCGATCAGCCAGTCGTACCAGCCACGCCAGGCCGAAAGTCGCCGAGCGATCGAACGCGGCGAGCGGCCCGACTCGGTCTCACGCGCGATCCAGCGGCGCAATTGGGCTTCGTCCATCGGAGATCCGCCCGCAAGCTCGAGCGGGCCGGCAGCGGCGCCAGTGGCGCCAATACCCGAGCCAGACGCGCGGCCCGACCGGGCCATGAGTCGAGACAGTTCCTGCAGGTCCCGCCGGTAGGCCTCGATCGTGCGCGGCGAATAACCCCGCTCAAGTCGCAGCCACGCGAGATACCGCTCGGGCGCAGCATCATGTGCCGTGGTCGCGGGCGCGTCCTGGCGAGGGGTCTGCGCTGGCGCGTTGGGGCCAGGCGCGGCGATGGGCTTCACGGCCCGGGCTTCGTCTCGACCAGGCGGCCCAGCGCCGCACTGGCGATCTCGGCGATCCGCTCCAGAAAGGCGGTCCCAATGCCCGAGCGGAAACGCTCAGGGTCGCCCGAACCCAGGACCAGAAGGCCGAAGGTCTCGGGCTCGATGCCCCGGCGAAGCGGAATCAGCGCAACGGATCGGGCATCGCGCCCGCCCGCCGGCAGCCAGAGGCAGCAGTCATGATCCCCCGGCGGTCCACAATAGGGTAGCCCCATGGCATCGGCAGCCTGGATCTGCGCCGCATCCACGCCCTCTCGAAATCCGGCGACCACCCGCTCAGGGTCGACCCGCCAAAGCCGCAAGGCGATCAGCGGAACGCTGAATTCGGTGCGCATCGAATCGACCAGGAGCGCAGGCAGGTGCTCGATACGCTCGGCCGTCAGAAGACCGCGTACCCAGTGCAGCAATTTCTGGCTGATCGCTTCGTTGTCACGCCCGATATGAACCCATTCGCCGAGCTTGCGCTCGAGCACACGCTGCCGCTCGCGCAGAATCTCGATCTGCCGGTCCTGGAAAGAGATGGCGCGCCCCTGATGGGGGCTGGGCAGCCTCATCATGGCCAGCACGTCGGGATGGGATTCGAAAAAATCAGGGTGTGCCGCCAGCCACCTCACCACTGCGGCCTCATCGGGGGAGGCTTCGGCTTCCTTATCGGGCAAGGCGCGCGAGCGCGAATTGCGGTCTTCGGTGGTCGTCATAACTCGATTTCGCCCTCGAACACGGTGTTGGCCGGACCGGTCATCCAGACGGATCCGCGACCGTCCCACTCGACTTCAAGCAACCCTCCGCGGGTGTGCACCTTCACCGGACTGGTGAGTCGCCCCTGGCGGATGCCGGCCACCGCGGCCGCGCAAGCGCCCGTGCCACAGGCCAGGGTTTCGCCGGCACCCCGTTCGAACACCCGCAAACGTATCGCATCGGGCGAGAGGGCCTGCGCAAAGCCGGCGTTGACCCGGCGAGCAAAACGCCAGTGGCGCTCGATCTGCGGACCTTCGGTCGCCACCGGGAAGGACTCCACATCCTCGACCCACTGCACCGCATGCGGGTTGCCCATCGACACCAAAGCGACCCAACGCACGCCCGCATCGAGTTCGACGGGCCACACGGCCGCCGATCCAAGCGTTTGCGGTGAAAGGCCGGAGGGGTCAAATGCAAGGTCGATCGGCTCGAACGAGGGGCGCCCCATGTCGACGATGACCCGGCCGCCGCCCACTTCGCGCAACTCGAGGACCCCGGCCAGGGTTTCCACCCGAACCGAAGTCTTTTCAGTCAGTCCCCGCTCGCGCACGAAGCGCACGAAGCAGCGAGCGCCGTTGCCGCAATGCTCGACCTCCTCGCCATCGGCATTGAAGATCCGGTAGCGAAAGTCGGTGCCGGGTGAGCGCGCCGCTTCAACCAGGAGGATCTGATCGGCGCCAACCCCGAAGTGCCGGTCGGCCAGCCGGCGCAACTGTGCCGTGTCGAGGTCAAACCGCTGGCTGATCCCATCGATCATGACGAAGTCGTTACCGGCACCCTGCATCTTGGTAAAGCGGAGTTTCATCAGACCATTATCGCCGATCGGCCCGGGGCTCCCGAGCGTAAGGGTTGGGCTCGCCCTCGGGTCGAGTCTTGAAACGGCGATGTGACCAGAGGTACTGCTCGGGCCTCTTTCGAATCTCGTCCTCGATGAACCGGTTCATCCGGACAAGCACCGGCAACGGATCACCGTCCGAAATCTCCCAGGGTTCATGAATCCTTGCGACATATCCCTCCGGCGTCATCTCGGTCACCATCGGCAGGATCGACGCATCCCCCGCTCGGGCGAGCCTGGGCAGCGCCGTCACGGTGGCGGCCGGAATCTCGAAGAAGGGCACAAACATCGCTTCGCGCCGACCGAGATCCATGTCCGGAGAATAGTGGAGAACGCCTCCTGACCGAAGCCAGCGCACCAGCGGGCGAACGCCTTCGCGTCGGGCAATCATGGTGGCACCCAGCCGAATTCGACCTGCAGTCATCGCCTCGTTGAGAGCACGACTGCGCTGGGGCGAAAACATCGAGGCCATGGGCTGCTCAAGGAGCAGGCGAATGCCTCCGGCGTCGATGCCCATGAAATGCGGCGCGAGCACGACCACCGCCCGCCCCTGTCGGCGCAGCGCCTGCAGATGCTCCAGGCCCTCCAGCCGACACAGCAGGCGGATGCGCTCGGGCCGGGCGCGCCAGAACAGAAAACGGTCGAGGAAACTTTGCGCATAGATCCGGAAATGGGCCCGGGCGACCCGTCGCCGCTCAGGTTCAGTCCAGTCCGGAAAACACAGCCGCAGGTTGATCAAAGTGACCCTACGGCGCGGCGCGGCAAGCCACCAGACGATCGTCCCCAGTCCCTGGCCCAACGCGCGCAGCAGACCCAGAGGCAGCACGGCGCACAGACGCGCAAGCAACAGGCCGAAACGGATCAAAGGTTCGCGCTTCAAGGCGCTCCGCCGATGGAGCGATCGGCCGCAGGCGCGGGCGATTGACACGACCCAGAGGCCTCACAACCGGACGACGGAATTCCCGGGGGCTCGGCGCCAGGCGGCGAGCGATAGCGGCTGTAGCCCCAG
>JBIKVK010000305.1:0-4065 GCA_044356835.1 Burkholderiaceae bacterium | reverse complement strand
CATGCACCATGGTGTGGTGCATGACTGACCAGGTGAACTCCTGCAACTGCTTGTCGTTGGGCAGCTCGCCATTCAGAAGCAGATAGCAGGTTTCAAGGTAATCGCAGTGCTCGGCAATTTGCTCGATTGGATAGCCGCGGTAAAGCAACTCGCCCGCGTCACCGTCGATATAAGTGATCGCAGACTCGCAGGATGCGGTCGACAGAAAACCTGGGTCGAAGGTGAACTTGCCGGTCTGGCCGTAGAGCTTGCGGATATCGATCACGTCCGGGCCGACGGAGGCGGGGTAGACCGGAAACTCGACCGAGGGCGTGCCGTCGGAGAAGGTGAGGGTCGCCTTTTTTTGTTCGCTCATGAGTCCGTTCCCTTGTATGGTTGAAGATGATTCAAAACTTGCTATGCGTTGTTCGGGCTCACCGATGAGAGTGAGCGATCAGCAGGCTCGCAACATACCGAGCACCCGCACCACGTTCGGGTCTTGCTGCAGTTCAGGTTCAGGCTCGCCCCGGCCCAAGAGCAGATCGAGCAGTTGATTGTCGGTCAGATCAAGTAAGCGGTCGAGCCCCCCGATCAGTTCGTCATCGAGCGAAGGGCCGTACCGATCGAGAAATCGGGTCAAAATCAGATCGTTTTCCAGAAGCCCCCGCCTTGCCCGCCAGGACAGTCTTCGGAGCCGGGCGGGATCGACCGCGCGGTGTTGATTCAAGGCGTCCTGCATCTCGAATCAGACCGTCCTGCGTACCATCAATTCCTTGATCTTCCCGATCGCGCGGGTCGGATTCAGACCCTTTGGGCAGACATCCACGCAGTTCATGATGGTGTGGCAACGGAACAAGCGATAGGGATCTTCCAGGTTGTCCAATCGCTCACTGGTGGCCTGATCGCGACTGTCGGCGATAAACCGATAGGCCTGGAGCAAGCCGGCCGGGCCAACGAACTTATCCGGGTTCCACCAGAACGAAGGGCATGAGGTCGAGCAGCAGGCGCACAAGATGCATTCGTACAAGCCATCCAGCTCCTCGCGCTCCTCGGGCGACTGCAGGCGCTCCTTTTCGGGCGGCGGCGCGTCATTGATCAGAAACGGGCTGATCGAATGGTATTGCTTGAAGAACTGTGTCATGTCCACGATCAGGTCGCGAATGACGGGCAAGCCGGGCAGGGGCTTCAGAACGATCGGTTCCTTGAGGTCACGCAAATTGGTGATGCAGGCCAGCCCGTTTTTGCCATTGATGTTCATGGCATCCGATCCGCACACCCCCTCCCGACAAGAGCGCCTGAAGGACAGCGAATCATCCACGCTCATCTTGATCCGCATGAGCGCGTCGAGCAACATCTTGTCGGTCGGCTGCAATTCGACCTCGATGCTCTGCATGCGCGGCTTCTCGTCGCGATCGGGATCGAAACGATAAATGGAGAACTTGACCACCCGGGTCGCGACAGGCGCGGCCTTGGATCCCGGGGCTTCGACGACAGCGGTATTCATAAGGACTCCAGACTGACTCGGTAGCAAGACTCAGAACGTGCGGGCCTTCGGAGCGAAGGTCTCGACCGTCAGCGGCTTCATGTTGACCGGCTTGTAATCCAGGCGATTCCCCTCGGCATACCAGAGGGTGTGCTTGATCCACTGGGTGTCATCGCGCTCTGGGAAATCCCGGTGCGCATGAGCCCCGCGACTTTCCTTGCGAGCCTCGGCCGACACCATGGTGGCCTTGGCGGTTTCAATCAGGTTTGCGACCTCAAGCGCTTCGACCCGCGCCGTATTGAACACCTTGGACTTGTCACCCAGGTGGATATCGTCACAACGGACTGCGATTTCGTTGATGCGGTCGACGCCTTGCTTCAAAAGGTCAGACGTGCGGAACACCCCGCAGTGAAGCTGCATCGTCCGACGAATGTCGTTGGCCACCTCTTGCGCGTTTTCGCCCGACTTTGATCCATCCAGACGGGCCAGTCGCGCCAGCGTCGCGTCACCGGAGTTGCTGGGCAAAGGCTTGTGAGCGCCCGCCTTGCGATCGGCCCCGACAATATGGTTACCGGCCGCCCGGCCGAACACCACCAGATCAAGCAATGAGTTGGTTCCCAGCCGGTTGGCGCCGTGGACCGACACACAAGCGCACTCGCCGATGGCATAAAGACCATTGACCACCGCGTTGGGATCGCCCCCCTGTGGCACGACGACCTGGCCGTAATAGTTCGTGGGAATACCACCCATCTGATAGTGAATGGTAGGAACGACCGGAATGGGATCGCGAATCGGATCGACGTTGGCAAACTTGATCGCGATCTCGCGGATCGACGGCAGCCGCTTCATGATCGTCTCGGCGCCAAGATGATCCAGCTTGAGCAGCACGTAGTCGCCATCAGGCCCGCAGCCGCGCCCTTCCTTGATTTCCTGATCCATCGACCGGGATACAAAGTCGCGAGGCGCCAGGTCCTTCAGGGTGGGCGCATAACGCTCCATGAATCGTTCGCCGTGCTTGTTCAGCAGGATGCCGCCCTCCCCCCGAACACCCTCGGTGATCAGGACGCCGGCACCCGCTACCCCGGTGGGGTGAAACTGCCAGAATTCCATATCCTCGAGGGGAATCCCGGCGCGTGCAGCGATGCCCATGCCATCACCGGTATTGATAAACGCATTGGTCGAGGCGGCCCAAATCCGACCCGCACCGCCGGTGGCAATCACGGTCACCTTGGACTCGAGGATCATCACTTCACCGGTTTCCATCTCAAGCGCCACAACGCCCACGCAGTCGCCGTCCGCATCGCGAATCACGTCGAGCGCCATCCACTCGACAAAAAACTGCGTGCGCGCCCGGACGTTGCGCTGATAGAGCGTGTGCAGCAGGGCATGACCGGTCCGGTCTGCAGCCGCGCACGCCCGCTGTACCGGCTTTTCGCCAAAGTTTGCCGTGTGCCCGCCAAAAGGCCGCTGGTAAATGGTACCGTCAGGATTCCGGTCAAACGGCATGCCGAAGTGCTCGAGCTCGTAGACCACCTTGGGGGCCTCTCGGCACATGAACTCGATCGCATCCTGGTCACCCAGGTAGTCCGAGCCTTTGACGGTATCGAACATGTGCCAATACCAGTTGTCCTCGCTCATGTTGCCCAGGGACGCACCAATGCCTCCCTGGGCTGCAACTGTGTGCGAGCGGGTCGGAAACACCTTGGACAGCACCGCCACGCTCCAGCCGGCTTCGGCCAATTGCAGCGAACATCGCATGCCGGCGCCGCCGGCGCCGATGATGACCGCATCGAACTTGCGGCGCGGCAGATTGTTCGCAAGATGGTTTAGTACGTCGGCCATCTCAAATACTCCAAAGAATGTTGATTGCCCAAATCGCATACCCGGCCAGCAAAACGATGGTCATCACCTGCAGGGTGAGTCGAACCGCTGTCGGCTTGATGTAGTCCATGTAAATGTCACGCACACCGATCCACGCATGCCAGCACAAGGCGAGCATGGCCAGCAGCGTCAAGACACGAATCAAGGTACCCGAGAACAGACCCTTCCAGTGGGTATAAGACAGTTCGGGCATCAGCAAGAGCGTGGCGAGCATCACCAGGGTGTAGACCACCAAGATGACCGCGGTGATCCGCTGGGCAATCCAGTCCACCAGCCCGTAATGGGCACCGACAACCACTTTTTTGGAGGCCATGTCAGAACGCTCCAAACAGTTTCAGCGCGACGAGCGCAGTGAGGGCGAGACTGATCGCAAGCGAGGTCAGCGCGCTCTTGCGGGCGCTGTCTTTGTCGGTGCCGACGTGCAGATCCAAGAGCAGATAGCGGATGCCGGCGCAGAAATGATGCAGATAAGCCCAGATGAGCCCGAGAAGGACGAGCTTTGCCAAGGGCGAAGAGACGAAACCTCGGTAGGCTTCGAAGCTCGTTGGCGAGCCCAGGCTCTGCTGGAACAGATACAAACACAGAGGCAGCCCCACCAGGAACAGCAGCGCGCCACTCACCCGGTGCAGAATCGAGACGATCCCCGCGGGCGGCAGGCGATACTGGACGATCTGGCCGATCTCGATATTTCTAAAGCGCGGCCGGGCTCTCGAAAGCCCTGG
>JBIKVK010000304.1:0-4112 GCA_044356835.1 Burkholderiaceae bacterium | reverse complement strand
AAGTTCAGCGGCCTTAAGTTCAACCAAGACTTTTTCTGCGGCTACAGTCCCGAACGCATCAACCCCGGCGACAAAGAGCACCGTCTGCCCACCATCAAAAAAGTCACCAGTGGCAGCACGCCTGCCGTCGCTGAAAAAGTTGATCAGCTATACAAACAGATCATCACTGCGGGCACCTACAAAGCCAGTAGCATCAAAGTGGCCGAAGCCGCCAAAGTGATCGAAAACACCCAACGCGACTTGAACATTGCGCTGATGAATGAGTTGAGCCTGATCTTCCACAAGCTGGGCATCGACACGCTGGAAGTGCTGCAGGCCGCAGGCACCAAGTGGAACTTCTTGCCCTTCCGCCCCGGGTTGGTGGGCGGACACTGCATTGGGGTAGACCCGTATTACCTGACGCACAAAGCCCAAGAGGTGGGCTACCATCCCGAGGTGATTCTGGCCGGCCGCCGCATCAACGACGGCATGGCCCGCCACGTGGCCGACGAAACCGTCAAGCTCATGCTGAAGAAGGGCATTTCGGTGCTCAACAGCCGTATCCTGGTGCTGGGCCTGACCTTCAAAGAAAACTGCCCCGACCTGCGCAACACCAAGGTGGTGGACATCGTCAAACACCTGCAGACCTACCACACCCAGGTGGATGTGTACGACCCCTGGATAGACGTGGTCGAGGCCCATCAAGAATACGGCCTGGCTTGCCTGCCGCAGGCCCCCTTTCCCGGCGAGTACCAAGCCATCGTCGTGGCCGTGGGCCACCAACAGTTCGTTGCCCTAGGTGCCGAAGGCATCAAGGCCTGGGGCCAGCCCAACGCCGTGGTGTACGACGTCAAATCCATTCTGCCCACCGGCAGTGCCGATGGCCGCCTGTAACCCACACCCTTATGACCCGCTACGAACAAATCCAAGCCCAACTGCGCCAGCAGCCCCAAACGTGGCTGGTGACGGGCGTGGCTGGCTTCATCGGCAGCCACCTGCTGGAAACCCTGCTCGATCTGGATCAGACCGTGGTGGGCCTGGACAACTTTGCCACCGGCCACCAGCGCAACCTGGATGAAGTGCAAACCCTGGTGACTCCCCAGCAATGGGGGCGCTTTGCCTTCATGGAGGGCGACATTCGCAACCTTGAAGATTGCCAACGCGCCAGCAATGGCGTGCAGCATGTGCTACACCAGGCCGCCCTGGGCAGCGTGCCGCGCAGCTTGGCCGATCCGCTCACCACCAATGCCGTCAACACCAGCGGCTTTTTGAACATGCTGGTGGCCGCGCGTGACGCGCAAGTGCTCAGCTTTACCTACGCGGCCAGCAGCAGCACCTATGGCGACCACCCGGCCCTACCCAAGGTGGAAGAACACATTGGCAAGCCCTTAAGCCCCTACGCCGTCACCAAATACGTTAACGAACTCTACGCCGACGTCTTTGCCCGCAGCTACGGCTTTACCGCCATCGGTCTGCGCTACTTCAACGTCTTTGGCCCTCGGCAAGACCCCAACGGCGCCTACGCCGCCGTCATCCCCAAGTGGACGGCCGCCCTGCTGAACGGAGAGCCGGTGTTAATCAACGGCGATGGCGAAACCAGCCGAGACTTTACTTACGTGGCCAATGCGGTGCAGGCCAACTTGTTGGCCGCTACGGTGAATACACACCGTCATTGCGAGGAGAGCCGCCACCCAACAATCCGATCCCCCTTGAACCAAGTCTATAACGTGGCCGTGGGCGACCGAACCACGCTCACTGACCTCTTCCGCACGTTGCGCGACAGCTTGGCAGCTCACGTCATTGCGAGCGAAGCGCGGCAATCCTTAACTAAAGCTCAGCCTCAGTATCGTGAGTTTCGCGCAGGCGACGTGCGCCACAGCCAGGCTGATATCTGCAAGTCGCAGCGCCTGCTTGGCTATGCACCGACGCACCGCCTGAAAGAGGGCATTGCGCAAGCAGTGCCGTGGTATTTCAAAACGCTGTCTGACCCAAAATAGCGACCATGCGTCTGACACCCCGGTAAATATGAATCGCTCCCTACGGGGGCAAGAGGCTAAGTAGTGGAATTTTTTTTACAGATTCGGAGCTTAATATGACATACCTAAAAACTCTTCGCGGGCTATTCAAACCAGTTGTGAGAATGTTCCCGGTGGCTGCCACCCGAGCCGACTACGCGCGCTTCGCACTGACGCGTGGTTCGCAGATGGTTACGCTCGGTGACGCAGAGCAGAAGCTATGCGCGACTATCGCGGAGCAGGGTTACGCTGTGGTTCCAGACTATGCCTCGCTCGAAGATTGCGAACGGATGATTACCGACTTCGAACAGATGGTCCGAGACCACCCCCAACACGTCCGTCGCTATTCCGACACGCGCGTGTTCGGTGCTGAGGAGTATTCGGAGGGGATCGCACGGTTCCACTATGACCCAAAGCTTCAAACGATCTGCAATCACTATTCTAAAACGCTGACTGTCAACGCCCTGACGCTGGCCAACAAGGTCGAGACCCATCCCAACTCCAAGGGATCTGGCGAGGGTTGGCATAAGGACAGTTCCTTCCGCCAGTTTAAGGCTTTTCTCTATCTCAACGACGTTGACGAGAGTTGCGGGCCGCTCGAGCTAATCGCGAATTCGCATCGCCTCGAGGACTATGTCAGTGACATCCGCTCGGGCGGACTGACGTTTCGCGAGCTACGGATCACCGAAGCCCAGATCGAAGCGATCCTCTCGCGCGATCCATCTCGGCTGCGTACCCTCACTGGCACGGCAGGGACGCTGATACTGGTCGACACTGCATCAATCCATCGTGGTCGTCCGCCTGAAGGCGGCACACGCTATGCCCTGACCAACTACTACCTTGAGCCAGGCCAGATCCACGAGGAGTTCATCGCAGCCTTCCATCCGGTCAACGCCGATCGAGTTCGTGCACTTGGCGCTTCAGCTGGTTCACGGTCATGAGCCTACTTCGATCGGCCCGGACTTTCCTCCGCATCGCCCGGCACAATCCGCGCCAAGCATGGGAGCTGTCTCAGCTGCGGTTAGAAAAGCGCTTCGGAATCACGCTGCACTGGCTAGATCCGCTGCGCCGCGCGGTGCGCAGCTACGAGGTAGCGAACACGCATTTGGTCGGGTCCGAGCTGACCCCCTACGGCAACTACTACCTTGATCCGCGCCGACTTCCAGCCTGTCCGACAGTGTTCTCAATTGGGGTCGGCGAGGATATAGATTTCGATCGCGCGCTAATTGCCGGCCATTCGGTAGATCTCCATTTGTTCGACCCTACGCCGCGGAGCGAACGCTTTGTGGCCGCAGCCGGTCTTCCCAAGGGTGTTCGCTTCGATCGCATGGCAATCGCCGATTACGACGGAACTGTCAATCTCTACATTGACGACCTTGAGGACAGCCTCGACACTACCACCAGCGTTTCTATCGTAGACCGCGGCCTCCACGCTGCTGGTTTCTCGGTTCCCTGTCGCCGGGTCTCGACTTTGATGAGGGAGCGCGGGATCGAGCGGCTCGACGTGCTTAAGCTCGATGTCGAAGGCGCTGCGATCGCAATCTTGAACGACGTGCTTAACGATGGCGTCCTGCCGGCGCAGATCGCCGCCGAGTTCGAGCGCCCGCCGAATCCGCGCGCTGTCGGTCCGTTTATAGCGGAGGTCGACGCACTGTTCACGCGGCTCAAGACGCATGGATACCGGATCTATCGCACCCGGCCCGACTGCAAAGGATTCCAGGTCGAAATCCTTGCGGTGCGCGAAGACTGCGATGATGGCAAGTCCGTTCCCAACGGAGCCGCGAAGTGCTGAACGAGCGGGAAATCCAGCCAGCGCAAACCGCGCTCGGTGCGCTACGTGAGATTCTGCGCGGCCTGTCGCCAACGCGGCGTCGGCAACTGTGTCTGACACTGATCCTGATGCTGTTCGGCGGCCTCGCCGAGATGGTCAGCATCGGCGCGGTTCTGCCGTTCCTCGCCTTGCTTGCTGATCCTTCCGCGCTTGACCGTTTTCCGCTGGTCACCGATGTCTTTCGGGCGTTCGGCTGGAGGTCAGCGGCGAGTGCGGTGGTTACCGCGGTCGCCCTCCTCGTAGCAGCCACGGTCGGGGCGGGTATTTTAAGGCTGCTGCTCGTTTGG
>JBIKVK010000303.1:0-4125 GCA_044356835.1 Burkholderiaceae bacterium | reverse complement strand
CGCCTGCGCGCCGTGAAGGGTTGCCCATTCGAGGACCGTTGCGGCGTCAAGGATGAAGCGCTGGCTGTGCACTCGCTGCATCGAAATGGCCCAGCGCAGGGCCTCGACCATGTCGGCCGACATGGTGTCGGTACACAGAGTGATCCGGGCCCCGGCTTCCGCAAGCGCCATGATCGGGGCGATATCGCCGGCGCGCGCGTTGCCGATGGGGGAATGAGCGACTTGAATGCGCGTGCTCCCGCATCGCTTGATATCGGCCTCGGACAAATGGATGCAATGGGCGGCGATGGTCGACGGGCCCAGCAGACCACATTGGTCGAGGAGTTCGGCCGGGCTGATGCCGTCGCGCGTGCGGACGATGTCGACCTCCCCGCGGCTTTGCGCGAGGTGGGTATGGATATTTCCCCCATGCCGATGCGCGAGCGACGCGACCTCCACGAGCAAGTCCCGGGAACACGTGTCCGGAGCATGAGGGGCCCAATCGCAACGGATTCGACCGCCGTCATGCAGGTGCCAGGTCTCGATCAGTCGGGCGTTCTCATCAAGGGTCTCTCGGCCGATCGAGGTGTGCCATTCATGCCGACCCTCGGCCAGTGCGGCAGGGTCAACATCGTGAATTCGCCCCCCGACCACGGCTCGAGTGCCGAGGCGTGCGTGGGCGGAGGCGACCGCGGCAGGGTGCCGATAATAGTCGGCGATGGTGGTCGATCCAGCCCTTAGGAGTTCATAAACGCCTAGGAGCGCCAGCAGCTCGCACTCCTCATGGGATAGCCAGTGACCCTGTGGGATCGAGGGCGTGTACATGGGCGCGAATCCGAGGTCTTCGACCATGCCTCGCGTGATCATCAGGGGCGTGTGGTTATGGGTATTGACCAAGCCCGGCATGATGAGGCGGCGGCGCGCATCAATCACCCGGGTCGGCTCGAAACGGGGGGCGACGCTCGCGTCATCGCCGACCTCGACAATCCGGTCCGCCCGAATGGCGATGGCCTGGTGTTCCTTCAGCGCCGGCGACTCGCCAGGGCACAGCAGGAGCGCGTGTCGAATCAGAGTGTCGCAGCGCTCGGGCTGCTGAAGCGGGCGCGACATCAGAAATCCGCCAGTTTCTTCAAACCGACCAGTCGATCACCAATGATCAAGACGATCACGGCCAGCACGATCAGCCCCGCGGAAATGGCCGCAATCCGGGGGTCTGGGCTCTCCTCGACATATTGCAACATCTGGATTGGCAGGGTCTTGGTCCACGCGTCGGTGAAGAAAATCGAGATCGGATAGTTGTCCATGGATGCGAGAAACGCAAACATGCCCGAGGTCAGGAACGCAGGCGCGAGGGCCGGCACCATCACTTTCAATAACGCGCGCGGATACGAATATCCAAGGGTGCGAGCGGCGTCGATCAGGGTGAAATCAAACAGGCTCATCGCGCCCAGTACAGTGCGGACCACATAGGGCATCGAGATCACGACATGTGCGAGCAGGAGACTGGCCCAGGCACCGCCCACGCCCGCCGCCTTGAAGGCCTGAAGCATCGCGATACCCACGACCAGGCCCGGGAGCATCAGCGGGGAGACCAGAAACGTGGTGATGGCCTCACGGCCCGGCAGCATCCCGCGGACGAGACCGATGGCACACAAGGTGCCCAGGGCCAGGCTGATCAGGGTCGACAGGGCGGCGATTTGAATGGATGTGCCCAAGGACGACAGGAGGCCGGAGGTCGACGGAAGCGCGAGGTACCAGCGCAGGGACCAGGAGGGTGGGGGCAAGGTGAACACCGTGGACGAGCCGAAGGACACGGCTACGGTGACGATCAGCGGTGTCAGCAAGAACACCACGGCGAAGGCGGCCAATGCAGCGACCACCGCATTCGAGAAACGTTCGATCGGAGTCATGTGTGCCTTCCCAAGCGTCGGGCTAGAAGGCTCGAGCCCACCACGATCGCCACTGCAAGGACAAGCAAAACCACAGCGGTGGTCGACCCGAGCTGCTCATTTCTCATCAGCAGGAAAGAACGCCCCGTCAAGGTGGCCAGCGTCTGAAACCGGTCGCCAATCAGCAGTGATGGGATCACGAACATAGACACCGTCATCGACAGAACGAAGGCCATGCCAGCGACGATCCCCGGGAGCGTGAGCGGCAGACTGATTCGGGTAAACCGGTACCAGGGGCTGGCCCCCAGCGTGGCTCCGGCCTCGGTCAGCCGAGGGTCGATTTGCCGGATCACTGAATAGATCGGGAGGATCATGAACGGCAGGAACACATTGGCCGCACCCAGAACGAGGCCCGCTTCGGTGAAGAGGAGCCGCTGAGGCTCGTCCCACACGCCGAGTGCGACGAGCAGCTGGGAGACGACGCCGTCGCGGCGCAGTACGATCTGCCACGCAAACGCCTTGACCACGACCCCGACAGAAAGAGGCAGGATGATCGCTGCCAACAGCACGACTTGGGACCAGCCTCGGGCCCGCGCCAGCGCGAGTGCCACCGGGTAGCCGATCGCGAGGCACAGCAGGGTGACGAGCACCGCAATTCGCAGCGTGTTGCCGATGACCTTCCAATTGAAGTCGTCGGCAAAGAAGCTTCGGTAGGCGTCGAAAGCCCAGCCAGATTCGGTGTGTACGCTCCGCGCGAGCAAAAACACAATCGGCGCCGCATAGACGACCAAAAGGTAAAGTAAAGCGGGTGCCGCGAGCAGCGCGACCGGATCCAGGCGGCGGACGTTCATGCCTCTGCGCGATAGGTCAGTGTGGCGTCCCTGGGCCACGAAACGTCAAGCACCATGCCGGCATGGGGTGCAAGCTTCATGGCCTCACCGTCAGAAAGCTCTGCAATGATGGGCAGCTCATCCGGTGATTCGAAATGCACCAGCATCCGTGCCCCTTGAAAGACCAGGTCGCGAACTGTGAGGGACAGCCGGTTGAGGACTTCGTCTCCGGAGGCCTGGGCCGAGCCCGTCCTGGACAGGCGGACCCGTTCCGGACGCACTGCGACCAGAACTCGGTCCCCCGCCTTGAAGCTGCCCTGCGCAGCCACAGGGCCAAGCGGCGTTTCGATCGCCAAATCGTGAGAGGACGCGACCGTGACCCGCCCCAGAATGCGAGTCGACAGCCCTACAAAGTCGAGCGCAAAACGGGTCGCCGGTGCACGATAGAGCGTCGCAGGATCCGCCAACTGCTCGATCACGCCCTGGTTCATCACTGCGATCCGGTCTGACATCGTCAGCGCTTCATCCTGATCGTGGGTGACAAAGATGGCCGTCGTCCCAAGCTCGCGAAGCAACCTGCGGAGTTCGATCTGCATGGTTTCACGCAGCTTCCGGTCGAGGGCCGAAAACGGCTCGTCGAGCAGAAGCAGCTTTGGCTGAACCGCCAGTGCGCGCGCCACCGCGACCCGCTGCTGCTGCCCACCCGAAAGCGCCCTCACCGAGCGCTCAGACATCTCCGCAATATGGACAAGCTCGAGGAATCTTCGAACGGTCCGATCAATGTCCGTCTGAGACGCGCCCCGAGCCCGAAGGCCAAAGGCGACATTCTCGGCGACCGTCAGATGAGGAAACAGAGCGTAGCTCTGGAAGACCACGCTCACGTCGCGCTTGTGGGGCGGCAGCGCCGCGATGTCCTTGCCCGCCAGCCGAATGCCCCCCCGATCGGCCGCGAGCAGGCCTGCGATCATGCGCAGCAGGGTCGTCTTGCCGCATCCGGAAGGACCCAGCAACGAAACGAACTCTCCCTGGCCGACCGAGAGATCGACCCCTTTCAGGACTGCGCTATCGCCGAAAGCCTTGAAAGCACCGGAGACCTCAAGGAATCCCGAAGAACCAGGCAACGGGGTCTGTGAGCCAGATGAAGCCGGGACAATCATCAGATGGCCATGTCCCGATCCCAGCGCTTGATCCAGTCATTCCGGTTCTTCGCGACGTTGGCCCAATCGGTCGGGATGACGGCGACGCCCTTGGGCACGTCGGCGGGGGTCGGGACGTCCGTGTTGGTGGGCAGCGAATAGGTCGGGCCCACCAGTTTGGACTGCACTTCGGCGCCCAGCAGCTCATTGATGTAGGCGAACGCAAGCTCCGAATTCGGAGCATCCTTGACGGCGCAGATCCCTGAAGGGCTCGCAAAGATGCCCTCTTTG
>JBIKVK010000302.1:0-4158 GCA_044356835.1 Burkholderiaceae bacterium | reverse complement strand
GCGCCATCGGCGAAATGAAGGCAGGGCGCAGTCGCGAAGAATCTCTTACGGCGCTCAGCGAGCGCATTGGTCAGCCGGCGCTCACACAGTTCGTGCTCGCCTTGATTGCGATCCAGCGCGATGGGGGGTCGGTGATCCATCTGCTGAAGACTCTGGCGGACCAGCAGCGAACCGACCGCCTTCTTCGCGCTGAACACTTGGCCATGCAGGCGCCTGTCAAGCTGATGGTGCCCCTCGTGGTCTTCATTTTTCCAGGGACCTTTGCAATCCTCCTTTATCCGGTCATTGCGCGCATGTTCCGGCAGGGAGGCCTCTGGTGAATGCCGCGACCCAGCCCGGGCTTACGCTGGACGCAGCCACCGGCTTCAGAGATCGCCTTGTCGGCTGGCTCGGTCGACGGGAGGCGCCTGCAGAACGGATATTGGCTTTGGTCCGGTGCAGTGCGGTGCATACCTGCTTCATGCGATTTCCGATTGATCTGCTCTTCATCGACCGGAACGGGCTGGTGTTGAAGATCGTTTCTGGGCTGCAGCCCTGGCGCTTCGCGAGTTGCCCGGGAGCCTTTGCCGTGCTTGAGGCGCGCAGTGGCTTTGCGGACGCCCACGGCCTGCAACCGGGATGTCGGGTCGGTCGCCCAGAACGGGCAGACATCTCATTCGAGCAGCTTGTCCATTCGGTTCAATGCGTCGAAAACGTGACATTCACTCAACACAATGTAATCAATGGAGGATCCACGATGATCAATGCTGTGCAAAGTGTCGTGCCTTCGCGCTCAGTGGTGAACTGTTTCCCTTCATCGGTGCTGGCGGTTGCGCTCGCGCTGCTTGCTTCCGGTTGCAGCACGCTGGACCCGACCGGAGAGTGGCGAGGATTGGACCGGACTACCATGGTGGCGGGTTCGCAGTCCGCAGCTCTGCCTGACCCAGCGAAGGTTCCCACGCCTCGCCCGGTCCAGCGTGACCCTGCCATACCCTCGGTCACCATCACCGGGTCGCAGCGCGCCGAGGCTGAGACCCCTCGGCCCGTCGCGCCGTCCCTCCCTCAGCCCCCAAGCGCCCAGGCCGGGCTGTCGGAGAAGGCGCTCGAAGCACTGCTCCACCAGGCCGAGGGCCATTACCGGAGCGGGCGGATGGACGAAGCGCATCGCGATTTCAACAGCATCATCATTCAGGAGCCAGCTCAGCTTCATGCCTGGTTCCGGTTGGGTAACCTCAGCCATGCGCGGGGAGACCTGGCGCAGGCCGCCACGGCCTACGGCAAGGCGATCGATTCGCAGCCTCGGAATGCGATTGAGCGTGAGTCTCGGGAGAAGGCGCTCGCCAACCTGGCCATCATCGGACTCGAGCAGGCCCGAGTCGCCTTGGAGGGGCTTGCCGATCCGAGGTCGTCTGAATCGGCGCGGGACCGTGCGCGCGCACTGGAGCCTCTGCTTGAACAAAGGCGGGCGGCTGCGCAGGGCGAAGTCGGTCGGCTGTCTCCCCGCGTCGCTCAGCACATGAGCGTCGATCGGCAGGCTCTGTCCTTGTCGCGGCTCGATGCCTCCGGTGCGCTCGAACGACCCGGCGCTGCCTTGCGCTCCCAGCCTGCGTCTTCGGCTCCCCAGATGCGGGTCGAATCCTACCTCCCCTCGCGCCATCCAAACTGAGCGACGCCGGACGCTGGCGGGCAAGGTAGGGCGCGGAGCATGAACACACCGTCCCAGGCGGGGGCGCTGGCCCTGCGAGCGCAACGCGGTCTGGGGGCGATCGAGTTTCTGGTGGTCCTGCCTCTCCTTCTTGTTCTAGGGCTGGGGGTGTGGCAATGGGCGCTCGTCATGCAGGCGCGTCAGCTGCTCGAGCATGCCGCTCTGGAGGCGGTTCGGGGCGGGGCGCTCACTCACGCCAGCGAGCAGGGTATTGATCAAGCGCTCGCGCGCGGCCTGATTCCATTTTGGGCGGGGGCCCGTACCGGCGGCGCGGACGAAAGAGCGACGCATTCAATGGAACGCCTGCGCTGGGCCCGCGACCAGGGATGGATGGAGTGGCGACTCCTGTCCCCGACGAGGCAAAGTTTCTTTGATTGGGCCGAAGCGTCCGTCGATGCGGGGGGGCGATCCAACCCGGACTTAACGGAAATCCCGATCGACAATCTCGATGCGCGCATCCAATGGATGCGTCCGACCAGTGGCATTGCGGGCTGGCTGGGCTCCGAACCCATCGGTATCAGTTCTGCTCAGACGCTTCGGGATGCGAGCGTGCTCAGGATCGAGTTGCAGGTGGCCTTGCCGCTCACGGTCCCCTTCGCCGGACGCGCGATCGGAGCTCTCGCGGCCTCCTACAAAGCCTGCGCTCCGCCTTGCCTGCTCAAGGTTTTTGCCTCAGACCCGGATCGTAGCCCTCGTCTCTTGGTGAGAGTTCATGCCGAGTCCCGGATGCACTCTTCTCCCCGCCTGTCTGCACGAACGCCCGAGCGAACCCAGAGCGCAAATACGACGCCGGGCGTCATGGGTTCGTCGATGCCCGTGGTGTTGGGAGCGCCGCCAGCTTCCAGGGGGAGCGCTGCGGCACCGGCCGCAGTCGAAGTCGGCGAGGGACAGTCGCAACAGGTCGGCACAGCATCTCCCACAGAGGCTGGCCCGCTGCCGGACGCGATGCCCGACGCTTCGTCCTCGGTCCAGCGGCCGCTCGATCTCGGAGAGCTGGCGGGCGAGATCGGCCCCCCTCAGGCCTGCCGCGTGGGCCCAGACTGATCCGGAGCGCGTGCCTGTCGCATGCTTTTTGAGGCGCGCGTCCGCGGTCACGCTCAGCGCACCGTCTTTTCAAGCAGATCAAAACGAAAAAACCGCCGATAGCATTCGAACAGGCTCGGAAAGGCGGCCCTCAGCCGCTCTGGATCGGTGAAATAGACTTCGCCGGACACCGCGAAAAATTCGGCCAAGTCGGTCGCGGCGTAGGGGTCGAGGGGCAGCTTCTGATAGTAGGGGTCGGCCGCCGCTGACTCCGGGTCCACGTCGATCGGGATCGACGCTTCGACCTCGTCGAGCTGCTCCCAGAAGGCGCTGTAGGCGGCCTCTGTAACGCTGATCCAGCGCGACCGAGCTTCCTGACCCAGAGGAGGACAGCCGTCGGCTTCGCCGTCGAGCATGTCGAGTTTGTGGATGAACTCGTGAATCACGACACTGCCGCTCGTTGCCGGGTCTGGCGTCGTATCGGGCCAGGATAAAACGACCGGCCCGCCGTCCATGGCCTCGCCTGCGAGTTCCTCCATGCCCTCATGAACGATGCCGGCCTCGTCGGTTCGGCTTCGATGGGCCACAAAGAGGTCGGGGTAGAGGATGATCTCCACAAAGTCGTCAAAAGCCGACAGCCCCAGCTCAAGCACCGGGAGGCAGGCCTGCAGCCCAATGGTCGCCCGCATCGCGTCGGTGACTTCCAATTCATGCGCACCGCTGAAGCGCTTCGTTCGGACAAACTGCCGAGCGAACTCGACCAGCTTGTGCCGTTGGTCGGGCTCAAGGCGATGCAGAAAGGGCATTGCATCAATGCATTCCTGCCAGACCGCTTCGGCGACGGCCGGCGGGGGAGATCGCCGGAACAGCTTTCGGAACATGGAATGCAGTTGGATAATGCGAGGATGGATCAGGTGACCAGCGATGCAGAGTTGCTTGCACGCGTCGAGGTGTTGCGACAGCGCGCTCAGGAGAATAGCGCAGGCGCAATAACCGTCCCGCCCGCGACGGTGTTCGAGCGGGCCTATGCCACTGCAGCCATTCTGGAGGAGCTCGGCGTTGACGCCGCCGCGCGTGCGGCCGCCTGGCTCGTTGAACCGGCACCGCTTTACCCCATTGATCAGATCCGCGATCAGGTGGATCCCTCGGTCGCCCATTTGGTCGGCCGAATGCGGCAGTTGCTCAGTTTGAGCAGCGAGTCAGTCCCAGTCCGCCGGGCAGTCTCCGAGCAGGAGTCCCTCCGGCGGATGCTGCTCGCGATGGCCGACGACATTCGGGTCGTGTTGCTTTTCCTGGCTTGGCGATTGCAAACCTTGCGCCAGTGCGTGGCCCGGCGCGAAACACCGTCCCGCGGTTTCAGCGAGGAGAGCCTTCGAATCATTGCGCCTCTGGCCAACCGGCTGGGGCTTTGGCAGCTCAAGTGGGAGATCGAGGATCTCGCTTTTCGATTC
>JBIKVK010000301.1:0-4167 GCA_044356835.1 Burkholderiaceae bacterium | reverse complement strand
CGGATGCGGATGCTCCATGAATTTCGATCCGATGACAAGCCGAGACAGCCTTTGTTTGGACAGACCAATTCTGCGATTTCTTGCGCGTCGCAACACGCAAGGCGAAACACAGAGGCTCCTGCTGGACATTCAGCCGAACGCGCCGTGCTGCAATGCAACATCGGCGATCAGAAAATGAAAACGGGCAGGGAAAACCCGAGACGGACGCACGTCACGAGCCCTAGTGACTGCGATCGACCCAGACCAGCAGCGCAAGGGCGAGCGCCAGGGCCATCAGACTGGGCACGCTGACGGCGAGCAGCGGCGGCCAGGTGTTGATCATGCCCAGATGGCTGAACAGGCTGTTTGTGAAGTGGAAACCGACGCCCAACATGATGCCGCCGAAGACCTTGTAGCCGATGCCTCCAGAGCGGGTCTGCATGTAGGCAAACGGCAGGGCCAGCGCCATCATCACGACCACCGCGAGTGGATAGGTGACCTTCTTCCAGAAGGCAATCTGGTAGCGCTCGGTGGCCTGGCGGTTTTCCTGCAGATGTCGGATATAGCTGAACAGACTCAGGGCCGACATGCGGTCCGGCGAAACCATCAGGACTGACAGCAAGGCGGGCGTGATCTCGGACGACCACAGTCGCTCGGCCTGGCGCTCCTCCTGAACAGTCACCCGCTGAGCCCCTGCCTCGCCGGCATCGATACGAAATCGGCGCAGGTCCACCTGGGACAGTCGCCAGGAGGCCGGGAGCTCGAAGCGAGCAGACGCCGCCTCCATGGTTTCGGTCAGGATCATGTTGCGGTCGAACTCGAATACCCTAACCCGCTTCATCGTTGCGTCCGGCAACAATTCGCCGATGTTGACGAATCGGATCCGTTCAAGATCGCCCTCGGCCGATCGGGCCGAATCCCGTACCCAAAGTCCCGAGCGAAGCTGGCCGCCGATGGCGCTGCCCAGAGAGGTCAGCCGGATCTGCTGGGCGAGACGCTCAGCCGGCGGGGCCAGCGCCTCGCCCACCAGCGCAGTCGCGAGCGCAATCCCGATGCCCACCAGCGCCAGGTGGGCGATCGCGCGCGCGCGCCCCAGACCGGCAACCCGCATCGCAGTGAATTCCGAGTTTGCGGCGAGTTGCGCAAGCGCATAGACGGTACCAATCAGCGCGGCGATCGGCAGGATTTCGTAGGCCCGGGACGGCAGGGTGAGCACCACATAGGCCGCAGCGGCACCCAGACCATAGGTACCGCGCCCGATATCGTCGAGCTCGTTGATGAAATCGAAAAAGGCAAAGAGCGCCAGAAATGCACTCAGCACAAACAGCACCGCAGCACCGACGTTGCGTGCGAGGTAGCGCGCGATCAGGGTCGGCACCAGAAAGCTCATCGCACGCCCGCCTGTGACGGGAGCTGATCGAGCCGGACCGAGGAATGCCCTGAGATCCGAAAGCGACCGCCCGGAAGGGTGAGTCTGCGCCAAAACAGAAGCACCGTGATGAGGAGCAGCCCCCCGTGCACCGCCAAGGCCCCGATCCAAAAGTCGATCCGCTCCTGGGCGATCCAGGCACGCGACACCGACAGCAGATTGTTGTAGGCAATATAGGCGAGGAGCGCAACGATCAGATTGGTCGAGCGCCCCAGCCGCGGGTTGACCGAGGACAGCGGAATGGCAAAGAGCGCCATCAGAAGGGCCGAAAGCGGCAGACTGATCCTCCAGTGCAGCTCGGCCAGGTGGCGCGGGTTCGGATCGCTCAGCAATTCCAGGGTGGGTCGAGCCCGAATGCCGCCGCCACTGACTTGCGAATGGCTTTGATTCTCGATGAACAGGCCATAGCGTTCAAAGGCCATCAGACTCACGCTCTGGGATTCGCTATCGCTGTCATAGCGCCGCCCCCGTTCCAGGACCAGGTAGCGATCTCCGTCGGGGCGAACCTCGATTCGGCCAGTCTGGGCCACCACGATGGACTCTCGGTCGTGACTCTTCTGGGTCACGAAAATATTGCGTACCTCGGTGGCGAGCTCGTCGAGGGACTCGACGTAGAACACCCGGTCGCCCCGGCCCGACTCGCGAAATTGTCCGGCCGCCACGCGGGAAACATCCTCGCGCTCGGCGAAACGCTGTTCGTACTCGTACGCACGCTGCAGCGCCCAGGGCGAGCCGTAGAAACCGACCAAGGCGACCAGCACCGTCATGGGCAGCGCAAAACTCATGACCGGGCCCACCCACTGCAGCAGGCTCTTGCCAGAGGCAAACCAGATCACCATCTCGGAGTCGCGCCAGGCGCGGGTGAGGGCCATCAGGACCGAAACGTAGACCGTCAAAACCAACAAGACCGACGAGGAATCGATCGCGGTGAAGGTCATCAGGGGCAGGATCGACTCGGTGTCGATCCGGCCGCTCGCCGCCCGCCCCAGCCAACGGATCAGCGTTGTGGTCACGAGAATCGTGAACAACGAGGCGAAGACGATTCCGGCGATGCTGGACAGTTCCCGGCGCAGCGCCCTCTTGAACAGCATGGCGAGCCTGCCCCTCGATATAATCAGCGGTTTGCCGTCTGGCCCAAGGAAAAGCGATGCAATTTAGCACAAAGGTCGTCGCCCCAGAGAAGCTCCGCGCAGACTGCGCGATCGTCCCTGTCACTCACGGTCACCCGCTCGCCGATTCGGCCGCCCGCATCGACACGGTGCTCGGTGGCCGCCTGTCGGCCCTGCTCCAGCGCGGTGATCTCGAAGACAAGCCCGGATCCTGCGTCATGCTGCACCTCGAAGGCAGCCTGCCCAGGGTCCTGCTCGTCAGCCTGGGCAAAAACGCCGAGGTTTCGGACAAGGCCTTCAGCGATGCAGCGGCAGCCGTCTGGCGCGAACTCGCCCGCAGCGCCGCCGTATCGGTCACATCCTTTCTGCACGAGGCCCCGGTCTCGGGCCGGACGCTGGAGTGGCGTCTGGCGACTCAGGTCGCCACGGGACGCGCGAACGCCTACCGGTTCGAGCAGATGAAGAGCAAGCCCGAAGCCCGGCCTCACCGCCCCCAACAGGTGGTCCTTGCCGTCGAGCGAAGTCAGGCTGGGAGCGCCGCCACTGCGGTCGCGCGTGCAGTCGCCCTTGCAAACGGCCAGGATCTGACGCGCACGCTGGGCAACCTGCCGCCCAACGTCTGCACCCCCACCTATCTTGCCGCCCAGGCGCGCAAGCTGGGCCGGGAATTCAAATTCAAGGTTGAAGTCCTAGAGCGTCGCCAGATCGAAGCGCTCAAGATGGGCGCCTTCCTGGCCGTCGCCCAGGGCTCGGAACAGGCGCCCAAATTCATTGTCATGCACTACGAAGGCGCATCGAGCCGCCAGGCGCCGGTGGTGCTGGTCGGAAAGGGCATCACCTTCGACACCGGGGGCATATCGATCAAGCCTGCGGCAGGCATGGACGAGATGAAGTTCGACATGTGCGGCGCCGCCTCGGTGCTCGGCACGATGCGGGCCGTGGCTGAAATGGATCTCAAGATCAACCTCATCGGCCTGATCCCGACCTGCGAGAACATGCCGAGCGGACGCGCAACTCGTCCGGGCGACATCGTCACGTCGATGTCAGGGCAGACGGTGGAGATCCTGAATACCGATGCCGAGGGCCGCCTCATCCTCTGCGATGCGCTGACCTATGCGGAACGCTTCAAGCCGCGCACGGTCATCGATATCGCCACCCTGACCGGTGCCTGCGTGGTCGCCCTGGGTCATCACCATTCGGGTCTCTTCGCCCGGCAGGACGCGCTGGCCGCCGAGCTGATCGATGCCGGACGCGACAGTGGCGACAGCTGCTGGCGCATGCCCCTTGACGAGCCCTACCAGGAATCGCTCAAGTCGCGCTTTGCCGATGTCGCCAACGTCGGCGGGCGCGATGCGGGAGCGGTTACAGCCGCCTGTTTTCTGGCACGGTTCACCAAAAAATACGACTGGGCTCACCTCGATATTGCGGGTACCGCCTGGAAGTCCGGGGCCCAGAAAGGGGCGAGCGGCCGGCCGGTCCCGCTCCTCACGCGCTTTCTGATTGCGCGTGCCGAGGGATGACCCGGGTCGACTTTCATTTCAACGCGCCGGACAAACTGCACTACGGCTGCCGGCTGCTGCGCAAGATCCATCGCGGCGGCGGCCGGGCAGTGATCTGGTGCGAGGATGCGGTTGCGCTCGCGCAATTCGA
>JBIKVK010000066.1:0-14483 GCA_044356835.1 Burkholderiaceae bacterium | reverse complement strand
GCGAGGCCGACGCCGCAGAGCGGCTGCTCGCGAGCGCGCCCAAGCCTGAGCCCAAGCCTGAGCCCAAGCCTGAGCCCAAGCCTGAGCCCAAGCCTGAGCCCAAGCCTGAGCCCAAGCCTGAGCCCAAGCCTGAGCCCAAGCCTGAGCCCAAGCCTGAGCCCAAACCTGAGCCCAAACCTGAGCCTGAGGCGACTCCTGCGGTGCCGGTGATTGCGGACCGTTCCGCGACGAACACGGTGATCGACGAGCGGATTCGTGCCGAGGTTCAATCCGCACTTGAGGCCGCGCGCCGCGAGGATCGCTCGACCATCGAGTCGCTCCAGAAAAGTCTGGCGGGCCTGCTGGAGCTTCTGCAGCGGGACAAGACGGCGGTGCCCGCGGCGGCGCCTGCTGCGCAGGATCCGGTAGCCGCATCGGTGGGAGCCGAGCCCAAGCCCGCGCCGGTGCCGCAGGATGAATCTGTTCCGCGGCCCTCACAGGACCCGCCGGTTCAGTCCCCACCGACACCGACACCGACACCGACACCGACACCGACACCGACACCGACACCGACACCGACACCGACACCGACACCGACACCGACACCGACACCGACACCGACACCGGCGCCCGCACCGGCCTCTGAGCCGGCGCTGACTCCGAATCCTGCGTCAGCTCCTGCCCCAGCCATCGCCGCCGCCCCCCCCGCCTCGGTCGTCCCCTCCGAGCCGGCGGGCGATTCTGCGGCGCGTCACACCCAGGCGACCTCGCCTCCGCCTCCCGGCGACTGGCAGCAACGGGTACGAAGCGCGCTCCCCCTGCCGCTTGATCACCCATTCAGCCCCTTCGCTCTGCTGATCCTGGTGGTGTTGCTGGTGTCGTGGATCCTGATGCGTCTTGTCTTCGGTCGGCCCCAATCGCCCGCCCGTCGGGTCCAGTCGCCGTCCCCGGCGCCGCGCGAAGATCCCGAGCTGGAACCGCTGCTCGATCCTGTGGGCGCCGTTTCGCAGCGGGTTTCACCGGTCAGATCTGCGGCGGTGGTACAGCCGGACGGCTCGACCGAAGCATCGGCCTTACCCCCTAGGTCAGGCGCAGCGCTCGGGCACTCCTCAGAGCGCTCGGCACTCGAACGGGCGATCGGTGGTCGTTTCGAACTGCCTTCGCTGGATCTCGCAGCCGACGCAGTTGCCCCGTCGGTCGACGAGTCGAATGCCTCCCTGGGCACCCTCAAGCCGACTCCCCGGGGGCCGCAGCAAACCGTGCACACCCCGGTGGTGGGCGATCCGGCCGTCGCATCGGCAGCCCTGGCCGGGCCGGCCGCGGTGGTCCGTCAGCGCGTTGACGCCCGGCTCGAACTGGCGGCGGCCTACATGGACCTCGGTGACGAGCCGCGCGCGCGGCGGCTGCTCGCACAAACCCTGATCGATGGCGACGCGCAGCAGCAGGAGACGGCTCAGCGCCTGCTCAATCAGTGGGTCCGGAATGACTGAGGCTTCGGCCCAATCCTCGCCCGGCGTGCAATCAGACCTCGACGGCGATCCTCAGCGCATTGCGCTGGTCTTGGCCTATGACGGGTCGCACTTCAACGGTTGGCAGACTCAACCCGAGCGCAACACGGTTCAGGACTGTCTCGAGGCTGCGCTCGCCCGCATCACAGGCGAGGCGGCGCCCACCATATGTGCGGGCCGAACGGATGCCGGTGTCCACGCTGCCCGGCAGGTGGTCCATTTCGACGTGTGTTGCCGCCGGCCGATGACGGCCTGGGTCCGTGGGGTCAACAGTCATTTGCCGGCAGCGATCGCCGTGCGTCATGCGGCTCAGGTTGATGCGAGCTTTCACGCGCGTTATGGAGCGCTCAGGCGCTGTTATCGCTACCTCTTGTTGAGTGATCCGGTCCGTCAACCTCTACTGGCCGGGCGGGTGGGTCGGACCCATCGGCCGATCGATGCGACGGCGATGAGCGAAGCGGCGACCGTTCTCTTGGGCGAGCACGATTTTTCGGCCTTCCGGTCCGCGCAGTGTCAGGCGAGTTCACCGGTTCGGCGAATCGATTCCATCACGATCGAAGCCCTCGATACCGAACCCTTTGCCATTGCGGCTGGCGCGGGCTCCGGTCCCGGCTCAGGGGCATCGGCGGCGCGGCTCTTATCCGTCCGTTTCGTCGGCAATGCATTTTTACATCACATGATCCGCAACATCATGGGAGCGCTCGTGATGGTCGGCTCGAGTCAGCGTCCGGTACCTTGGATGGGGGAACTGCTCGCTGGGCGTGATCGCCGCCAGGGCGCAGCGACCTTCGACGCTGCAGGGCTTTGTTTCGAGGGGGTGGAGTACGATCCGCGATTCGGTCTGCCCTCCTGGCCTGACGAACCCTGAAAAGATTCTGCTGCTTGAGAACCCGAATCAAATTTTGTGGCTTGGTCCGGCCGGTGGATGTCGATGCGGCCGTGTCGGTCGGTGCCGATGCGGTGGGTTTCGTCTTCTACCCGAAAAGCCCTCGCGCGCTGACGCCCGAACTGGCACTGCCCCTCCGGAAGCGCCTTCCGTCCTGGGTGGCGGCCGTGGGGCTGTTTGTCAACGCCTCGGAGGGAGAGATCCGTTCAGCCCAGAAGTCCCTTGGGCTCGATGTGCTTCAGTTCCATGGTGACGAACAGCCTCGGGACTGCATTCTCCTCTCTGGAGGCACGCCTTGGTGGCGCGCGGTCCGGATGCGTGGACCGGGTGATTTGCTAGAATCGATGAGTTCTTTTCCCGAGGCGGAGGCCTTGCTGGTCGATTCTTTTCACACGGGGTACGGCGGCAGTGGCCGGGCCTTCGATTGGTCCTGGGTGCCTTCCCGCCGAGCCCGTCCGATCGTGCTGTCGGGGGGGCTTGATGCGAGTTCGGTAGCCGACGCGATCTCCCGTGTAGGACCCGATGCGGTCGATGTCTCCACCGGCATTCAAGGAAGTGACCCGCGCACCAAGGACCCCAAGCGCATGGAACTTTTTGTGGCCGAGGTGCTGCGCGCCGACGAGCGGCGCGCCCGCCAGGCTGTTTCCGAAACGACCGGTCAGAGCACTGACCCAGGCTCTCAATCATGAAACCCTATGATCTTCCGGATGCCGGCGGCCATTTTGGACCCTACGGAGGCGTGTTCGTCTCCGAGACGCTGATCGCTGCGCTCGACCAGTTGCGCGACGCCTATGCCCGCTATCGCAAGGATCCCGAGTTCGTCGCTGAGCTGGAAAGCGAGCTCAAGCATTTTGTGGGTCGACCCAGCCCGATCTATCACGCCCGGCGTTGGTCCGAGCAGCTGGGCGGCGCGCAGATCTATTTCAAGCGCGAAGACCTCAACCACACGGGCGCACACAAGATCAACAATACGATGGGTCAGGCGTTGCTCGCCCGACGGATGGGCAAGAAGCGGGTGATCGCGGAGACCGGGGCGGGTCAGCACGGTGTTGCAACGGCCACCGTTGCAGCCCGATTCGGCATGGAATGCATCGTGTACATGGGCGTGGACGATGTGGCCCGCCAGGCTCAAAACGTCTATCGGATGAAACTGCTCGGCGCGACCGTGGTGCCGGTCGAGTCCGGGTCGCGAACGCTCAAGGACGCGCTCAACGAGGCCATGCGCGACTGGGTGACCTATGTCGACGAGACGTTTTACATCATCGGCACGGTCGCCGGCCCCCATCCCTATCCGATGATGGTTCGGGATTTCAACGCTGTGGTGGGACGAGAGTGCCTCACGCAGATGCCCGACATGATCGGCCGGCATCCGGACTACGTCATCGCGTGCGTGGGCGGCGGATCGAATGCCATCGGCATCTTCCACCCGTATATCGACGTGCCCGGTGTCAAGCTGGTGGGCGTCGAGGCAGGAGGCGAGGGTGTCGCGACCGGTCGACACGCCGCTTCGCTCACCGCTGGCACGCCGGGCGTGCTGCATGGCAACCGGACCTACCTCCTTCAGGATGCCAATGGTCAGATCATCGACACCCACTCGGTATCGGCGGGTCTCGATTACCCCGGTGTAGGGCCTGAGCACGCCTGGCTGAAGGATTCGGGGCGGGCGCAGTATGTGCCGGTCAATGACGACGAGACTCTTGCCGCTTTCCACCATTGCTGCCGGATCGAGGGCATCATCCCTGCCCTCGAATCGAGCCATGCCATCGCTTATGCGGCCCGCATTGCGCCCACCCTTTCGAGGGATACCGTGCTGTTGGTCAATTTGTCCGGCCGGGGTGACAAGGACATGCATACCGTCGCTCAGCGCGGCGGCCTTGGGTTCTGACATGGCGGATCGCATTGCCGATTGTTTCGGCCGTTTGTCTGCCGCAGGGCGCCGCGCATTGATCCCGTTCTTTACGGCCGGGTTTCCGAACCGCGATTCCACGGTGGCTGTCATGCATGCAGTGGCTGCGGCGGGGGCCGATATCATCGAACTTGGCGTGCCGTTCTCCGATCCGATGGCCGACGGCCCGGCCATTCAGCGAGCCAGCGAGCGGGCGCTCGCCCAAGGCGTCGGTTTGCGAGATGTGCTCGATCAGGTCGCCGAGTTCCGCACCCGTGATGCGGTGACGCCCGTGGTCTTGATGGGCTATGCGAATCCGATCGAACGCATGGGCGCGTCGGCCTTCATCGACAGGGCCGCGCAAGCCGGTGTCGATGGGCTGATCGTGGTCGACTACCCGCCCGAGGAGAGCGTCGAGTTCGCCCGGCTTGCGACCGAGCGCGGGATCGATCCGATTTTCCTTCTGGCCCCAACCACATCGGCCGCCCGAATCGATCAAGTCCTCTCGATGGCGAGCGGTTACGTCTACTATGTTTCACTGCGCGGCATCACGGGTGGCACGCTCGATATCGACGATGTGGTTCGCCGCGTCGGTCTGATCAAATCCCGCACCGCGCTTCCGGTCGGGGTGGGTTTTGGTATTCGCGACGGTGCGACCGCAGCTGCCGTCGCGCAAGTCGCCGATGCTGTGATCATCGGTACCAAGATGATCCAGATCCTCGAGGATGGACAGGCCGATTCGGGGCCGCGGCGGGCTGCTTCCTTCATTGCCGAAATTCGTGCTGCGATCGATCAGGCGGTCGGCGCGGCTGCGGCAGCAGAGGGCTTGGTCCGATGAGTTGGCTCGACAAGCTCCTGCCTCCGCGGATCAAGCGCCAGGCCGAGGGTGGGAAGAAAGTTCCGGAGGGCCTTTGGGTCAAGTGTCCTTCCTGCGATGCGGTGCTCTATTCCGCCGACCTCGAATCCAATCAGCACGTCTGCCCGAAGTGCTCCCATCATCTCCGAATCTCGGCACGACGCAGGCTGGATCTCCTGTTTGATCCCGACGGCCGCCAGGAACTCGGGCTGGAAGTTCAGCCCATGGACGCGCTGAAGTTCCGCGACAGCCGGAAGTACCCCGACCGTTTGTCGGAAGCGGTGAAGGCCACCGGCGAGACCGACGCTCTGGTCGTCATGTCGGGCGCCATCCGGTCCATCCCTGCTGTAGCCGCCTGCTTCGAGTTCGAGTTCATGGGAGGGTCGATGGGGTCGGTGGTGGGTGAGCGGTTCGCCCGCGGCGTGCTTGCAGCCGCGGATCAGCGCATGCCGTTCATTTCGGTGGCAGCCTCGGGAGGCGCCCGGATGCAGGAAGGTCTGCTTTCGCTGATGCAGATGGCAAAGACCACGGCTGCGCTCTCCCGGCTCGCGGAGTTGCGCCTGCCCTATATTTCGGTTCTAACCGATCCCACCATGGGCGGGGTGTCGGCGAGTTTCTGTTTTCTGGGTGACGTCGTGATGGCCGAACCCAAAGCCCTGATCGGATTCGCCGGTCCCCGCGTGATCGAGCAAACGGTCCGCGAAAAGCTGCCCGAGGGTTTCCAACGGGCCGAGTTTCTGCTCGCCAAGGGCGCGATCGACATGATCGTAGATCGCCGTGCGATGCGCGACGAAATTGCCCGCCTGCTCGCGCTATTGCTCAAGCAGCCCAGCGAGGCGTTGTCCTGAGCGCCGCGGCTGACGCCGCAGCGCTCCAAGCATGGCTTGGCCGGATCGAGGCGCTGCATCCCAAGACTATCGAGCTCGGACTCGACCGGGTCCGAGCGGTCGCGATGCGGCTCGGGCTTCGGATCGATGCGGTCGTCATCACAGTAGGGGGCACCAACGGCAAGGGTTCGACCTGTGCGCACCTCGAGTCCATCCTGCGTGCAGCGGGCTATCGCGTCGGTCTCTACACTTCGCCTCACCTGGTGCATTTCAATGAGCGCGCTCGGGTCGATGGCGTCGCGCTCGACAACGCCGACCTGGTCTCGGCCTTCGAAGCGGTTGAGGCGGCCCGAGACGGTGTGTCGCTGACCTATTTCGAATTCACCACCTTGGCGATTCTTCGCTCGTTCGCATTGAATCGTCTCGACGTGCTGATCCTCGAAGTCGGTCTGGGCGGCCGGCTCGATGCTGTCAACCTGATCGATGCCGACTGCTCGATCGTCACCTCGATCGACATCGACCATGTCGAGTATCTGGGCCCGACCCGCGAACACATCGGCTTCGAGAAAGCGCACATCTACCGATCCGGCCGCCCGGCCATTTGCGCAGATCCGCTGCCGCCAGCATCGTTGCTCGAGCATGCGAAAGCCATCGGCGCGGATCTGTGGCTGTTTGGCCGCGATTTCAACTACGCGGGGGACCGGCAGCAGTGGTCGTACGGTGGACGCCGCACCCGCCGCAACAGCCTGGCCTACCCGGCCCTGCGGGGTGCCAACCAGCTCCTCAATGCGTCGGCCGCGCTTGCGGCACTCGAGGCATTGGCGGATCGTCTGCCGGTAACCCAGCAGGCCGTGCGGCAAGGCCTGGCGCTGGTCGAGCTGCCCGGACGATTTCAAGTGCTGGCCGGGCGGCCCACTGTGATTCTCGATGTGGCCCACAACCCGCATGCCGCGGCGCACCTGGCGAGCAACCTCGACAACATGGGCTTCTTCCCGGAGACCTGGGCCGTTTTTGGGGTGATGCGGGACAAAGACTGCGCGGGTATCGTGAATGCCTTAAGGGAGCGTGTCGACCATTGGCTGTTGGTCGACCTTCCCGGAGCGCGGGCGGCGTCGGCCGCGCACTTGGTCAAACAGCTGGCCGAACTGGGCATCCATCCCTCGGAGGAGCGTCGTGTTGAGGCTCATTGCACGCCCCGCACAGCGCTCGAGCGGGCCCGAAATGCAGCGAATGAGAATGATAGAATCGTCGTCTTCGGGTCCTTTCTTACCGTGGCAGACATACTGGACGCCCGTGCCGAAGACCGTGCCTCAAGCCCTTGACCTCTGTTCGGCTCTCCCGCATTTGGCGGGCGATCCGTTGACCAATGGCTGCGCGTTCCTCCAAGGCTGATCAGGCCGCGGTCGACCCCGCCCTCCCGTTCAAGCGTCGTGCGCGTCGCCGGCTTGTCGGCGCGGTGATCGTGGCCGTTGCCGTAGCGGTGGGTCTCCCGTTCGTGCTCGATCCTGAACCGGCCTTCGAGCGCCCTGATATCCGGCTTGACGTCCCGTCCAGAGAGACCCCTTTGCCCGTCAGCGTCGCTCCGGTGCCGACGCCCGCGCCTGCGGCAGTGGCGCCGCAGACCCCGGTGCCCGCAAATGCGGCGACCGCTACTCAGTCGTCCACCCCCGCGGCCATGGCCGGTGGTGCAAGGCCCGCCGCCTCAGCGCCTGCCCCCGGAGGTGCTGCTCCGCCGCCTTCACCCGCGACGAGCCCACCGTCTGCTCGCCCGGCGACCCCGCCCTCGGCCGCTGCTGCGACCCCGGCTCCCTCGGCCAACGCCGCGCCCTCGCGGCCTCCCCCTGCGCCGCAGGCGGGTACCGATCGCCCCCCTGCGCCCACCGCGAGCGCGGCAACAGGGCGGTGGGTGATCCAGGCAGGCTTGTTCGCTCGCCCCGAAAACGCCACGGCTCTTGCAGGGCGTATCAAGGGCATGGGTTTGCCGGCGTACACCGAGTCGATCGATGCCGGGCAAGGGGTACGGGTCCGGGTGCGCGTGGGGCCCTTCGCCTCTCGAACCGAGGCTGATCAGGCCAGGGCACGGCTCAGCCTCAACGGCATCGACTCCAGTCTGGTGTCGCCATGATCGAGACCGTGAGCGGATTTACGGCCTGGGACTACACCCTGGTCGCCGTTGTCCTGGGCTCGGTACTGCTGGGCTTGCTGAAGGGGCTGGTACGCACGATCTTCGGGCTCGCCGCCTGGTTCGTTGCGGCGCTGGTCGCACTGTTCGCCGGACCGGCGCTCATGGTGTCTTTGCAGGTCAGCCTGCCGCTGCCGTTTTTCATGTTCCTGGTGTTCTTGGTGGTGTTTCTGGTCACCCGAATCGCCGGAACCCTCATCGCCCGGGGACTGGCCTGGGTGGGGCTGGGTGGGGTCGATCGGGTGCTGGGCGCGCTCTTCGGCGCAGTGCGCGCAGCGCTCATCATGATCGTGATCGTCCTGGCGGCATTCATGCTGGATTGGCACCGTGAGCCCGCTTGGGAAAAGGCCTGGTCCAAACCTCTCCTCGACGATATTCTTGGGCGTTTCGGTTATCTGCTCCCGGAGATCATGCCGGCGGCGCGTCGTGTGCTCGACGTTCAATTTCCTGTGCACATTCGTTCGTATTCCTGAGACCTTTCCGCGAGAATCGATTCATGTGCGGCATTCTGGGTGTGGTATCGCGCGCTCCGGTCAACCAGCTGCTCTATGACGGCTTGCTGCTGTTGCAGCATCGCGGTCAGGATGCGGCAGGCATCGCTACGGCCTCCGACAAGAAATTCAATCTGCACAAGGCAAATGGGCTGGTGCGTGATGTGTTTCGGACGCGCAATATGCGCGCGCTGCCAGGCCGATCCGGCATTGCGCATGTGCGCTATCCAACGGCGGGTTCGGCGGGCGACTCTGAAGAGGCTCAGCCCTTCTACGTGAACGCGCCTTTCGGCATCACATTCGCGCATAACGGCAACCTGACGAATGCGGAACAACTGGGCGAAGAGATGTTCCGTCGGGATCGGCGCCACATCAACACCGCTTCGGACTCTGAGGTCCTGCTCAATGTGCTGGCGCATGAGCTGCAGGAGTGCGCGAGCGGGGTGTCTCTAGATCCGGACACGATCTTCAAGGCCGTATCGGGATTGCACCAGAGAGCCCGGGGTGCCTATGCCTGCGTCGCTCAGATCGCGGGCTATGGCGTTCTGGGTTTTCGGGATCCCTTCGGCATTCGTCCTCTCTGCTATGGCGTTGCCGAAACCGATGAGGGGACCGAATATCTTGTGGCCTCCGAGTCGGTGGCGCTTGAGGGGCTTGGATTCAGGATGGTGCGGGACATTGGTCCGGGTGAGGCGATCTTCATCGACCTCGAAGGAGGCGTCCACTTCAGGCAGTGTGCGCCGGTGTCATCGCTCAATCCCTGCGTGTTCGAGTACGTCTATTTTGCGCGCCCGGATTCGATCATCGATGGTGCATCGGTCTACGATGCGCGTCTGCGCATGGGGGAATACCTGGCCGAACGCATCGCTCGCGAGCTCTGGCTTGGCGATGTCGACGTGGTCATGCCCATTCCCGATACGTCGCGTCCGTCGGCCATGCAGCTGGCGAACCGGCTGGGCATTTCCTATCGCGAGGGGTTTCTCAAGAACCGCTATGTGGGCCGGACCTTCATCATGCCTGGCCAGGCAGTCCGTAATAAATCGGTCCGTCAGAAGCTCAATGCGATGAGCGTGGAATTTCGCGGCAAGAATGTTCTTCTGGTCGATGACTCGATCGTCCGTGGCACGACCTCGCGCGAGATCGTCCAGATGGCGCGCGACGCCGGGGCGCGCAAGGTGTATTTCGCTTCGGCCTCGCCTCCGGTGCGGTTCCCCAACGTTTACGGTATCGACATGCCCACCCGCGGAGAGCTGATTGCTTACGGCCGTAGCGACGACGAGATCCGCGATGCGATTGGCGCCGATGCGCTGGTGTATCAGTCGGTCGACGCGATGACGCGCTCCATCTCCGATCTCAATCCGGCGCTGCGTTCCTTCGAGTCATCCTGCTTCAATGGCCATTACATCACCGGAGACGTGAATCAAGGCATGCTCGACCGTCTTGAACTGGGCCGTGGACAGGTTCCGCCGCAGGGCCCGGAGGAGCGTTTTTCGAGTCAGATGAACCTGCAGTTCTCGGTGGCGACCGATTGAGTTCCGGAGGCGACTTACCCGGTATCCGAGAGCGTGGCGACCTTCCATCCGCCACCGTGCGGGAGCCAAGCACTCACCCTTTCCGGGTTGATTGCTGCTCAGGCGCGGCCGGCCTATCTATTTTCATTCTCTGCTTGACGGACTCATTGAGATGACCGATCCCCTTTCACTCGACACGCTCGCTGTACGGGCTGGAATTGAGCGCTCGCAATTCGGCGAGCACTCCGAGGCCCTGTTTCTAACCTCGAGCTTTGTATTCGAAAGCGCCGCTCAGGCTGCCGCCCGGTTCTCGGGAGGCGAGCCGGGCAATGTCTATTCCCGCTTCACCAACCCGACCGTGCAGATGTTTTGCGATCGCCTGTCCGCACTCGAGGGTGCCGACGCGGGCGTGGCCACGGCTTCGGGGATGTCGGCCATCATGGCAATGGTGCTGAGCCTGACGCGAGCCGGCGATCACATGGTGTCTGCGACCGGCGTGTTCGGCGCGACGATGCAGTTGTTCAACATGTTTGAGCGTTATGGCGTCCAGACCAGCTACGTCCCTTTGACCGATGTCGACGCCTGGCGCGCGGCGATCCGGCCCAATACCCGGTTGATGTATCTGGAGTCCCCGTCCAATCCCTTGACCGAGATCGGCGACATTCAGGCGCTCGCGCGGATCGCCAATGAGCATGGTGTGATCCTGGTCGTTGACAACTGTTTCAGTACTCCCGCCTTGCAGCGCCCGCTCGAACTAGGCGCGCATGTGATCGTGCACTCGGCGACCAAGTACATCGACGGTCAGGGTCGGGTGCTCGGCGGCGCTGTGCTGGGTACCCATCAGTACGTCAAGGATGCGCTCATTCCGATCATGCGAACGGTGGGCCCTTCGATGTCTGCGTTCAATGCCTGGGTTCTCCTCAAGGGGCTTGAGACCCTGCCGATCCGGATGGAGCGACAGTCGGCGAATGCTCTTGCGGTGGCGCAGTGGCTCGAGCGACATCCGCGGGTGTCGCGGGTGCTCTATCCGGGGCTGTCCTCCCATCCGCAGCATGCGCTTGCCATGGCTCAACAGAAGTCCGGCGGCGCGATTGTTTCGTTCGAGGTCCATGGCTCGGACGAGGCCGAGCGTCGAGCCCGCGCCTGGTCGACGATCGATGCCTGTCGCCTGCTGTCGATCACGGGCAACCTGGGCGATACCAAGACGACGATCACGCACCCTGCGAGTACAACCCACGGGCGCTTGACGCCTGAGGCCCGCGCGGCGGCCGGGATCGGCGAGGGTTTGATCCGTCTGGCGGTCGGCCTGGAGTCTCCCGCCGACCTCTGCGCCGATCTGGAGCGAGGGCTTTCGGGCTGAGTTACCCCTTCAGCCTCCTGGTGGATGGGCCCCGGGCGTTCAGCGAAATTGGCGTCTGGGCGCATCGAGTGCGCCGAGCAGGGTCGAGTGATCGACCACGCGCGCTGCGATCAGGTGCATCACGGGCCCGCCTCGGTGCTCGTCGCGCTGCCAGGTGCCGTAGACCGTCATCAGGCGGGCCCCGAGAATGGCGCTGCGCATTCGTTCAAACACCGCAGGCCAGATGATCACGTTGACCGTGCCCGTTTCATCTTCAAGGGTGACGAAGGTGGTGCCCTTGGCGGTGGACGGGCGTTGCAGGTGTGTCACGAGACCGCAGGCCCGCGCGATTCCACCCTCCGACAAGCCGCTGAGTGCGCTGGCTGGCTGAATGCGCATCCGATCGAGCTGGGGTCGCAGCAGTGCCAGAGGATGTCGACCCATCGGTATGCCGGTGGTCCGGTAGTCCGCAATCAGGTCGGCGCCCTCGGAGGGCTCGGGCAACGGGGCCAGAGGCTCTTCAATCCGGCTTTCGGCGAGCAGCCCCGGCGCCGACCGTACTGCAGCGACGGCCCAGTGAGCTTGATGGCGATGTCCGGCCAGAGCGTGCAAGGCGCCAGCATCGGCCAGTGCTCGCAGAGCCCGGCGGTCGAGTCCCGCGCATCGAGCGAGGTCCTCGACGTCGTCAAAAGCGAAACACTCCGTCGGTCCGGTGTCCTCGTCAAGGCCTGAGCCAGGGCCTGTATTTCGGTTCGATCGACGCTGGCTGATACGCTGTGTGCGTGTACGGATGATTCGCTCGATCGCATCTGCGGACAAACCTCGTATTTGATTGAGCCCAAGCCGCACTGCGGGTTGTGGGGCTGCAGCCGAGCTCGCATACGGGTCGCCGACCGCTCGGCCGGGAGATTCGAAGCTGCACTCCGGTCCGCTGACCAGCACGTCCACGCGACGTACCTCGACGCCGTGCGCCCGGGCGTCGCGCACCAGTTGGGCCGGCGCATAAAAGCCCAGCGGTTGACTGTTCAGCATCGCGGCTAGAAAGGCTGCCGGTTCGTGTCGTTTGATCCAGCAGCTGATATAGACCAGCAATGCAAAGGAGGCCGCATGACTTTCCGGGAAGCCGTATTCGCCGAAGCCTTCGATCTGGCTGAAGATGCGCTCGGCAAACTGCAGTTCGTAGCCGCGGGCGAGCATGCCGTCGATCACTCGCCGGCGGAACGGGTCGAGTCCTCCGCGGCGCTTCCAGGCGGCCATGGCGCGACGCAACTGATCGGCTTCACCCGCTGAGAAGCCGGCAGCTAGCATGGCGACCTGCATCACCTGCTCCTGAAAGATCGGCACCCCGAGTGTGCGTTCAAGGGCTGGCCGGATTTCGTCGCGGGGATACTCCACCGGTTCAAGCCCCTGCCTGCGGCGCAGGTAGGGATGGATCATGCCGCCCTGGATCGGGCCGGGCCGCACGATCGCCACCTCGATCACCAGATCGTAGAAGCACTCGGGTTTGAGCCGCGGCAGCATGTTCATTTGCGCACGAGATTCGATCTGAAAGACCCCGACTGTGTCGGCCCGACCGATCATTTCGTAGGTGGCTGGGTCTTCGCTCGGGATGTCCTGGATCCTGAAAGGCTTGAAGGCAGGCGCATCAGGGGCGCGTCCCGAACCGGTTCGCCAGGGGTCGCGCCAGCGTCCAATCAGATCGAGTGCCCGTCGGATCGCGCTCAGCATGCCAAGCGCCAGGACATCGACTTTGAGCAAGCCCAGTGCATCGAGATCGTCCTTGTCCCATTCGATGACTGTGCGCTCGGCCATCGCCGCATGTTCGATCGGTACGAGTCGCGAGAGCCGGTCGCGTGCGATGACGAAACCACCGGTGTGTTGTGACAGATGTCTTGGAAATTCCTGAAGCACTTTAGAGAGCTCGAGCCATTGGCCGACGACCGGTGACCCGGGGTCGAGGCCTGCTTCGCTCAGCCGGTCGGGTTCCGGTATGCCGCGCCAGCCGGGCGAGACGGTCAGCAGGCGCGCAATCGCATGAGGATCGATACCGAGCGCCTTGCCGACATCGCGCAGCGCCGACCGGCTGCGATAACGGATCACGGTCGCGGTGAGTGCGGCCCGATGCCGGCCGTACTTGCGGTAGATGTACTGGATCACCTCCTCGCGGCGCTGATGTTCGAAGTCGACATCGATGTCGGGAGGTTCGTTGCGTTCGCGGCTGATGAAGCGTTCGAACAGCAAACTCATGCGCGCAGGATCGACCTCGGTGATGCCCAGGCAATAGCAACACGCCGAGTTGGCCGCCGAACCTCGTCCCTGGCACAGGATGCCTTGGCTGCGTGCAAAATGGACGATGTCGGCCACTGTCAGAAAATAGGGTTCGTAGCGCAACCCGGTGATCAGCGACAGCTCATGTTCGATCTGGTCTCTGACCGAATCGGGCAGACCGCCGGGATAACGGCCAGGCACTCCCCGGTAGACCAGATCCCTGAGCCAGCTGGCCGGTGTATGGCCTGGCGGCACGATTTCCTCAGGGTATTCGTAGCGCAGCTCATCGAGAGAAAACCGGCTGCATGCGGCGACCTCCAGGGTTTCTTCCAGAAGCTCTGCGGGGTACAGACCCGCGAGTCGTAAGCGGCTGCGCAGGTGCTGTTCTGCGTTGGGCGCCAGGGCGAGGCCGCATTGCGCAATCGGCTGTCCCAGGCGAATGGCAGCGAGCGTGTCGTGCAGGGGCTTGCGGGAACGGCGATGAAATTCGACACCTCCCGCAGCCACCAGCGGCAGGCCGCTGGCACGCGACAAAGCGCGCAGCTGCTCCAGACGCAAGGTGTCGTGACCGAGTGCGAGCAGTTCCGCTGCGAGCCAGGCCCGATCTCCGAAGACGTCTCGAATTCTTCTTGCCTGCAACGCGAGCTCCGGCTGATTGACCGGGCAGTGCTGGGCCGGGATCAGCAAGGCGGTGCAGTCTTCGATCCCCCGCTCGATATCCTCGTTCAGCAAACGGTATTGGCCTTTCGGA